>NZ_JNWJ01000011.1:0-268325 GCF_000716805.1 Streptomyces yerevanensis
GTAGAGAGGTCTCGTGGGCTCGGAGATGTGTATAAGAGACAGCTCCCACACCCACTTGCACAGCAGACCAAGGCCTTTGACAGGCCGGGCAGCTCAGGACCCCGTGCACGGGTGCTCCGGTGGGCGGTCGGCTCGTGACCTAGGCTGGGTGGGTGATGACCCCGGAAGCTGAGCAGTCCCAGCCCGAGCCGCCTGTTGAGGAGACGGCTCCGGAGCCGTCGGCGGATGATGTCCCGTCGGCCGGGGACGAGGTGACGGCTGGGGACGAAGCATCGGCCGGCGAGGATTCCACCAGCGAGGATTCCGGAGAGCAGCAGGCGCGGCCTGAGGAGCGGCTGGAGCGGGCCGTGCGTGCGGCTGAGCAGGCGTTGATCGAGTACGAGATCGCGGTGGAGACCTTCCGCGTCGAGGTGGAGAATTTCTCCCGGTTGCACCACCAGAGGCTCGGGCCGATGTACGCGCGGCTCGACGAACTGGACGCGCAGATCGCCGAGGCCCGGGCCGCCCGCACCGGCGACCCGGAGGACATGCGCAAGGCGCAGGAGGCGCGGGCCAGGGTCATGCCGATGCCGGGGGTCGAGGAGCTGTTCCATGGCTGGCTCGACTCGGACGGGCTGTCCCCGGAGGCCTCTGCCATGCTGACCGAGCAGCCGGTACGGCCACCGCAGCGTGTGCGCCCGAGCGACGAGGCCCGCAAGCTCTACCGCGAACTGGTCCGCAAGGCGCACCCAGACCTGGCGCAGGACGACGCCGAGCGCCGGCGGCGCGACGAGTTCATCGCCCGGGTCAACGCCGCGTATGCCCGCGGAGACGAGGCCCTGCTCCAGGAGCTGTCCGAGGAGTGGGCCGCCGGGCCCGTACCCGAGGAATGGCGTCCGAGCCGCAGTGAGGAGCTCTACGTTCGCCTCGAATGGCTCGCCCAGCGCAAGGAACTGCTCAGCCTCGTCGCCCGTGATCTGGAGGAGGGCGCGATCGGCGCGATGCTCAAGCTCGCCCCGGACGACCCTGACCGGCTGCTGGAGGAGATCGCCGAGCAGCTGCTGACGCAGGTGAGTGAGCGCGAGGCGGAGCTGGCGGAGTTGCTCGGCTAGCTTCACCGGGCTGTCGGTTGGCTTCACAGGGGCGCGGCTCCCCGTGAGGCACCCCGGACGCAGGTGGTGGGCGGGTCGGGTAGCGTCGGGAGTATGCATTTCGGAGCTGGTGTGCCCACGGTCGAGGTCGGGGATCTCGCGGACGGAGCCTTTCTGCTGGACGTCCGGGAGGACGACGAGTGGCAGGCCGGTCACGCGGCGGGGGCGCTGCACATCCCCATCAGTGAATTCGTGGCGCGCTACGGCGAGTTGACCGAGGCGGCGCCGCAGGACGGCAGGATCCATGTGATCTGCCGCTCGGGCAGCCGTTCCGCGCAGGTTGCGATGTACCTCGTCCAGCAGGGCATCGACGCGGTGAACGTCGACGGCGGTATGCAGGTCTGGGCAGCCACCGGCCGTCCCGTCGTAGACGACAAGGGTCAGCCGGGCTTCGTGCTTTAGCGCTCCGCTGGGTGAGGCGGTTTGAAGCTGCGGGTGCGTTGTGGCTGGTCGCGCAGTTCCCCGCGCCCCTGAAAGGAAGGCCTGCGGCCTCCTTAGGGCGGTGGCGCACCGGGCTTCAGCAAGTCCGCTCAGCGACGCGTCACGCACGGCGTCCCGCGAGGTGCCCGGCCCTCAGCGGTTCCAGCGGCCACGCGCCGCCCTCCGCCGCTCACCCCAGCGCATGCGCCGCCAGCAGATCGCCCAGCGTCTCCTCATGGGCTGCTGCCGGGCCGAGGGAGAGTTCCAGGTGCTTGGCCCAGGCGTGGTAGCGGTGCAGTGGGTAGTCGGTGTCGGCGCCGAAGCCTCCGTGCAGATGTTGCGCGGTCTGCACGATGCGTCGTACGCCCTCGGAGGCCCAGATCTTGGCCACGGCGATGTCGCCGGACGCGGGCAGCGCCCCGCCCGCCCCCGAGCTGATCCGCCACGCGGCCTGCCAGAGGGTCGCCTCCATGGCGCGCAGGTCGATATAGCGGTCGGCGGCCTGCACGGCCACCGCCTGGAACGTGGCGACCGGGAACCCGAACTGCTCTCGCTTGCTGGTGTATTCACTCGTCATCCCCAGGACGCCCTCGCCGAGGCCGAGCGCCAGCGCACACGTTCCGGTGGCGAGCAGATCCCGCAGAGATTCCCAGGCGCCGTCGGCGTCGATGACGTCACGGGCGGCGAGGCGTACGGAGTCCAGCCGGAGTTCGCCGAGCCGCTCACCTGTCGTGGAGACCTGCTCGGCGAGTACGGCGCCTTCGTGGCCGCGAGGTACGAGGGCGAGCACGGCGCGTCCCGAACCGGTGCTCAGCGCGGGCACCACGACGAAGTCCGCGTTGTACGCCCAGGGCACCGCTGTCTGTACCCCGTCCAGCACCCACGTGTCGCCTTCCCGGCGTGCGGTGACGGCCAGTTCGGCACCGTCGTGTCCGGTGCGGCCGTTCGCGGCGACGGTCAGCACCACCTCGCCCCGCCCGGCCCGCGCCAGCAGCTCCGCCTTCAACTCCTCACCGCCGTACGTCTGCACGGCCAGCGCCGCCGCACTGCTCTCCAGCAGCGGCACCCGCGCGAGCACCTTCGCCGACTCGCGCAGCACCAGGCACAGCGCGATGGAGTCCAGGCCTGCCCCGCCGTAGTGCGCGTCGAGCAGCAGGCTCAGCAGGTCGGCGTCGGCGAGCCTCGCCCACAGCGCCCGGTCGAAGTCGTCCGCGACGGCGCCCGCAGTGAGCGCGGGTGAGGGCACCTCGTCCGGTGCGACCCCGGCGAACACCGCCTTGGCCGCCTCCACGGCCGCCTGCTGTTCCTCGCTGAAGCTGAAGTCCACGGCCTGTCCTCCCACGTACCTGGTCCATCGGACGGAGCTGATGGACCGACGATGGATCTGACGGAGCGTCAAGGTAGAACAGGTTCTACGAAAAGGGAACGGCACGACAACAAGGGAGCCACCGGCGAGCGCAGCTCACCGCCGCCGAAGCTCGCCGGGACGAAGTTCACCGGTCGAAGTCCAACTCCACCCTCTCCGTGGCCGGATGGGACTGGCACGCCAGCACATACCCCGCTTCCGTCTCCTCCGGTTCCAGCGCGAAGTTGCGGTCCATCCGCACCTCGCCGGAGACCAGGAACGCCCGGCAGGTCCCGCACACCCCGCCGCGGCAGGCGTACGGCGCGTCGGGGCGGTTGCGCAGCACCGTCTCCAGGAGCGGCTCGCCGTCCCGCACGGGCCAGGTGCCCGCGCGCCCGTCTAGCCGCGCGGTGACCGTGCTGTGCGCGGGAGCCGGCACGGTGGCAGCCGGTGCGGCCCCGTCGTCGACATGGAAGATCTCCTCGTGGATACGGCTCCGCGACATCCCGAGATCGCGCAACGCCCGCTCCGCCCCCTGCACAAGCCCGAACGGCCCGCACAGGAACCAGCCCGCCACCGCGTCGAGGGGCAGCAGTGCCGGCAGCAACTCCGTGAGCCGCTCCCGGTCGAGCCGCCCGGAGGGCAGGCCGGCCTGCTGCTCCTCCCGGGAGAGCACCGTCACCAGCTGGAACCGCTCCGGAAAGCGGTCCTTCAGATCGGCGACCTCTTCGAGGAACATCGTCGAGGCGGACGTACGGTCGCTGCGTATGAGGCAGAACCGCGCCTCGGGCTCCCGAGCCAGCAGCGTCGTGACGATCGACAGCACGGGTGTGATGCCACTGCCGCCGACCACCGCCGCATACAGCCCGGGTGCCGGTTCGAGCGTGAAGCGTCCGGCCGGTGTCATCACCTCCACCTCGTCGCCCACGCCGATCTCCTTGAGCGCGTACGTCGAGAAGGTCCCGCCCTCCACCAGCCGCACCCCGACCCGCAGCGTCCGGGGGCCGGGGCCCTCCGCGGGGGCGGGCGCCGGCGAGCAGATCGAGTACGTACGCCGTATCTCCGTGCCGTCGACCGTGTGCCGCAGTGCCAGATGCTGGCCAGGTGCGTACCGGTACTCCTCGCGCAGCTCCGGCGGCACCGCGAAGGTCAGGGCGACGGAGTCGTCGGTGAGCCGGTCGACCGCGGCCACCGGGAGCGTGTGGAACCGGGCCATCACAACTCCTTGAAGTGGTCGAACGGTTCACGGCAGGACAGACAGCGCCGCAGCGCCTTGCACGCGGTGGACGAGAAGCGGCTGAGCAGCTCGGTGTCGGCGGAGCCGCAGCGCGGACAGCGCACGGGGTCCGCCTCCAGGCCCGCATCCGGTGGGGCGTCGGTCATCCTGTCCGGAGCGTGGGCGGCTGCCCGTGTCGGGCCGAGCGATATCGGGACCGGCCCCGTCGTCCGCTGCGTACGTGGCGGTGCTATCCCGAACTCCCGTAGCTTGCGGCGTCCTTCGTCCGAGATGTCGTCCGTCGTCCAGGCAGGGGAGAGGACGGTCTGGACGGTCACCTCCGGCACCCCGTGCTCGTGCAGCACCCTCTCGATGTCCGCCGACATGGCCTCGACGGCCGGGCAGCCGGTGTAGGTGGGCGTCAGCTCGACCTCGACCGCACCGCCCTCACGGACATGGACCGCGCGGAGCACGCCCAGCTCCTCCAGGCTGAGGACCGGCAGCTCGGGATCGGGCACGGAACCGGCGAGCCTGCGCAGCTCCTCTTCGAGGACGGTCGTCTCCTCCCCGAGGAGAGTCGCCTCCTCTTCGATGGGCGTCGTCCTGGTCACCATGACGCCCCCGGGTGGCTGCGGTGCAGATGCTGCATCTCGGCGAGCATCCGCCCGAAGGGTTCCGTATGCAGCCCCTGGCGTCCGGCGCCCGCGGTCCACGCCCCGGACCGCGGTCCCTCCGGAACGTCGAGGGTCGCCCGGCGCAGGACGGCGGAGACGGACTCCAGCCAACTGGTCTCCAGATCGCTCCAGTTGACGTCCACCCCCTCGACCGGCTGGAACATCTCACCGGTGTACCGCCACAGCGCCTCGCACGCCCGCCGCATCCGCTGACGGCTCTCGGCCGTGCCGTCGCCCAGTCGCAGAGTCCACTGCTCGGCGTGGTCCTGGTGGTAGGCGACCTCCTTGACGGCCTTGGCCGCGAGCGGGGCGAACTCGCCGTCTCTGGCGGCCAGTTCCGCGTACAGCAGTCGCTGGTAGGTGGAGAAGTACAGCTGGCGGGCGATCGTGTGGGCGAAGTCGCCGTTCGGCTGCTCGACCAACTGGAGGTTGCGGAAGGCGCGCTCCTCGCGGAGGTACGCCAGCTCGTCCTCGTCGCCTGCCATCGACAGGAGGACCCGCGCCTGGCCCAGCAGGTCGAGGGCGATGTTGGCGAGGGCCACTTCCTCTTCGAGGACGGGCGCCTTGCCCGCCCACTCCCCCAGTCGGTGCGAGAGCACCAGGGCGTCGTCGCCGAGGGCGAGGGCGGCTGCGGAACCGGCGGTGACCGTCACAGGTGCTTCACTCCTTCCGGGATGTCGTAGAACGTCGGGTGGCGGTACGGCTTGTCGGCGGCCGGTTCGAAGAAGGGGTCCTTCTCGTCCGGTGAGGACGCCGTGATCGCGGCGGACGGGACGACCCAGATGGAGACGCCTTCGCCGCGCCGGGTGTACAGATCGCGGGCGTTGCGCAGCGCCAGTTCGGCGTCCGGCGCGTGCAGGCTGCCGGCGTGGGTGTGCGAGAGTCCGCGGCGCGAGCGCACGAAGACCTCCCACAGGGGCCAGTCGTTGGTGGTCATGCTCGCGCCTCCCTGTTGCCCGAGGCGTGTTTGCCGGCGTACGCCGCGGCCGCGTCCCGTACCCACGCGCCTTCTTCGTGCGCCCGCCTGCGCTGCGTTATCCGCTGTTCGTTGCACGGGCCGTTGCCCTTGAGGACCTCCCGGAACTCCGTCCAGTCGATCGCTCCGAAGTCGTGGTGTCCCCGCTCCTCGTTCCACTTCAACTCCGGGTCGGGGAGCGTGAGCCCGAGGGATTCGGCCTGGGGGACGCAGATGTCCACGAAGCGCTGGCGCAGTTCGTCGTTCGAGTGTCGCTTGATCTTCCAGGCCATCGACTGCGCGGAGTGCGCGGACTCGTCGTCGGGCGGGCCGAACATCATCAGCGAGGGCCACCACCAGCGGTTCACCGCGTCCTGCGCCATCTCGTGCTGCTCCGGCGTGCCGCGGCTGAGGGCCAGCAGCAGCTCGTATCCCTGGCGCTGGTGGAAGGACTCCTCCTTGCAGACGCGGACCATCGCGCGCGCGTACGGACCGTAGGAGCAGCGGCACAGGGGCACTTGGTTGGTGATCGCGGCGCCGTCCACCAGCCAGCCGATGGCGCCCACGTCCGCCCATGTCAGCGTCGGGTAGTTGAAGATCGATGAGTACTTCTGGCGGCCGGTGTGCAGCTTGTCGAGCAGTTCGTCGCGGCTGGTGCCGAGCGTTTCCGCCGCGCTGTAGAGGTAGAGCCCGTGTCCGGCCTCGTCCTGGACCTTGGCCATCAGGATCGCCTTGCGACGCAGGGAGGGCGCGCGCGTGATCCAGTTGGCCTCCGGCTGCATGCCGATGATCTCGGAGTGGGCGTGCTGCGCGATCTGCCTGACCAGTGTCGAGCGGTAGGCGTCGGGCATCCAGTCGCGCGGCTCGATGCGCTCGTCGGCGGCCACGGCGGCGTCGAAGACAGCCTCGTACGCCGCTGTCCGCGCGGCCTCGTCCGCCGTCCCGTCCGCCGGTGCGCGGGCGGTGCGGTGCTCGGCTGCTGTCGCCATGTGGTCCCCCTCGACCTCGATCAAGCTACCGACCGATCGTTCGGTTCGTCCGATTCAATGGTGGGACGAGGGCTCTAAGGTGTCAACCGCTGTGGATAACCCGCTGTGGACAACGTCACGGTCGTGGCCGCTGTGTTCGCTGGGGCTGTGCCGGGCGGGCGGCCTTAAGTACCGTGCCGGTGCGAACGTCGCGGCGCGGCACCCCGCGGGCGGTACGGCACCTCGCCGGCCGGCGACAGGTATCTGGCGGACATCGGGAAACGGGGCGGAATGGACGCGTACGACCAGGGCTCGAACCCCCGGCACGAGCCGCCGGACGAGCCCGAGCCCGCCGCTGCCGACTCTCACCCGCCGAACGACCGCGCAGCTCCCGCCGCGCCTCCACCGAACCACCCGGCTCTCCCGCCGAACGCCCCCGCGCCCCCTCCCCTCACCGGCACAGCCGTCCTCTCCATTCGCTACCAGATCGCCGTCGCCCTGGCCCTCGCCGTCGTCACGGTCGCCGCCTGTGTGCACCTCGGCACGATGTTTCTGCACGTCGCGCCCTCGAACACGGTCACCAAGCAGCACGGACAGGCGATCGACGAATGGGTCTATCCCGAGTTCGAGCAGAACTGGAAGCTCTTCGCCCCCAACCCGCTCCAGCAGAACATCGCGGTCCAGGTCCGCGCCGAAGTGCGGGCCGCGGACGGCGGCATCCGGACGACCCGCTGGTACGACCTCTCCGCGCTGGACGGTGCGGCCATCGACGGCAATCTGCTGCCCAGCCACACCCAGCAGAACGCACTGCGCCGCGCCTGGGACTTCTATGTGGCTACGCACGACGACGAGAACCGTCCCGACGGACTGCGCGGCGCCCTCGCCGAGCGCTATCTGCGCCGCCTCGTGGTGCTGCGTCTGGACCGTGAGCAGGCGGGCGGCAGGGGCGCGGTCGTCCAGCAGGTCCAGGTCCGCTCCCGTACGACCAATGTGCCGCCTCCGGAGTGGAGCACGGAGCAGGTGTCCGACAAGCCTGTCTTCCGAGAACTGTCCTGGTGGCCGGTGACCGAGACCGACCGGGCGGCGGGCACGCGCGACATCGGCACAGAGGCGGGGACCCAGTGAGCAGCGACGACCGCATCGGCACCCTCGAGAACAATCCCCGCCTCGACCGGAAACTCGCGCGCGGCATCGCCTGGATCACAGGCTCGGCGCTCGGCCCGTACCAGACCGCCGTGATACGCATCGGCTTCGCCGCCACCTGGCTGCTGTTCCTGCTGCGGGAGTTCCCGCACCGCCGGGACCTGTACGGGCCCGACGGCCTCTGGAGCTGGGACCTCGCCCAGCAGCTCATCGCGGACAACCACGCCTTCACGGCCCTGATGTGGTCCGACAGCCAGACCTGGTTCGAGATCGTCTACGCACTGGCCGTGCTGTCGAGCGCCCTATTGATGCTGGGCTGGCGCACCCGCGCCATGTCCGTGCTCTTCATGATCGGCGTGCTCTCGCTGCAGAACCGCAGCGTCTTCATGGGCGACGGCGGTGACAACGTCATCCACCTGATGGCGATCTACCTGGTGTTCACGCGCTGCGGCCAGGTGTGGTCCCTGGACGAGCGGCGGGAACGCCGCACGCGTGAGGCACGCGCGCGTGGAGAACGCTGCGGCCCGGACAGGGTGGGTCCCGCCCTGTGGGGCGTGCTCGGATTCCTGCTGGCCGCGGCCACGCTCGCGGGGAAGATCGACGGCGGCTTCCTGGGCGGTTGGCTGACGGTCTTCTGGGGGCTGTGGGCGGTGCAGGGCCTGTGGTGGGTCGTCTCACGCCGTGCGCGGACCGCCGAGCCGCGGATCTTCCTGGACGTCGTCGCCAATCTCGTCCACAACACCGCCCTGTTCGTGATCATGGCCGAGGCGTGCCTGATCTATGCGACCGCCGGCTGGTACAAGATCCAGGGCTCGCGCTGGCAGGACGGCACCGCCGTCTACTACCCGCTCCACCTCGACTACTTCTCGCCCTGGCCCGCCCTCTCCGGCCTGCTGACCGCGAACGGCACGCTGGTGATGCTGGTGACGTACGGGACGGTCGTCGTGCAGGTCGCCTTCCCCTTCACGCTGTTCAACCGGCGGGTGAAGAACGTCCTGCTGGCAGCCATGATCACCGAGCACGCCGTGATCGCCGTGGTCCTCGGCCTGCCGTTCTTCTCACTTGCCATGATCGCGGCGGACGCGGTCTTCCTGCCGACGTCCTTCCTGCGACGCCTCGGCGGACGGGCGGCACGCGCGCGCGTGCGGCTGTTTTCCCGCGGCCGCCCTACGCTGCCGGGGCCGCGCAAGGGTGATCAGCGCACCCCGGAGGAGGCCGAGCCCCCGCACGTAGGCTTCACCGCATGACGGCCCCCCACGACCCCGTACGCGCCTGGCACCGGCTCGCCGGCACCTCCGTGCTGCTCGACGGCTTCCACGCCCTCAAGCACGCCGTACGCTTCCATGCCGAGGTCCCGGTGGCCGTCACCCCCGACCGGCGGGCCGCCCTGACGCTGGCCGAGGAACTGGCCCCGGACGTACGGGACACGCTCGACGGGCTTCTGGCGGAGGTCCCGGAGGACGTCTTCAAAGCCCTCGTACCCCGGCCGCACCCCACCGCGGTGGCCGCTTTGGCGGTACGTCCCTCCCGTGCGGCCAACCTGGAGACGCTGGCCCGCGTCCCCCGTCCCGCCCCCGTCGTAGTCCTCGACAATCCGCGCAACCTGGGCAACGCCGGAGCCGTGATCCGTCTCGCCGCCGGCTTCGGGGCGACCGGTGTGATCACCACGGGCACCCTCGACCCCTGGCATCCCACGGTCGTACGCGGCGGTGCGGGGCTGCACTTCGCCACGGTCGTGGAGCCGCTCGCCGTGCACGAACTGCCTCCGGGCCCGGTGTTCGCCCTCGACCCGGAGGGCGAGGACATCCGTGGCCTCAAGCTCCCGGACGACGCCCTGCTCGCCTTCGGCTCCGAACGCAGCGGACTGTCGCCCGAACTACGCGCCCGCGCCGACCACTTGGTGTCCCTGCCGATGCGCCCCCAGGTCTCCAGCTACAACCTCGCCACCAGTGTGGCCATGACGCTGTTCCACTGGAGCGCGGCCGGGGGCGGAGCCGGAAGCGGGCCGGTGCCGGGCGGCCCTGACGTCCGCCCGGCCTGACCGTCCGGAAGTCGACGGCTCACGCCTGCCGGCGAACCTCCACCACCCGGAAGCGGTTCGCCACGAACGCCCCGTCGCACAGCGCCGCGTTCGCCGCCGGGTTGCCGCCCGAGCCGTGGAAGTCCGAGAAGGCCGCCGTCTGGTTGACGTACACCCCGCCGGTCAGGTTCAGCGAGAGCTGGGCGCACTCCTCCAGGCAGGCCTCCTGCACGGTCTGCTCGACCTCCTGGGAGGTCGTGTACGCGCCGACCGTCATCGCGCCCTTGTCCCTGATCGTCCGCCGCAGCAGCCCCACGGCCTCCTCCGCCGAGTCGACCGCGACCGCGAACGAGACCGGCCCGAAGCACTCGCTCATGTAGGCCGCCTCGGCGTCGGGCTTGGCGCCGTCCAGCTTCACGATCACGGGCGTACGGACGACCGCGTCCGGGAACTCCGGGTTGCGGATCTCCCGTGAAGCCAGGGCGACTTCGCCGAGGCCCGACGCGGCCTCCAGGCGGGCCTTCACGTCCGGGTTCACGATCGCGCCGAGCAGGGCGTTCGCGCGGGCGTCGTCCCCGAGGAGTCCGCCGACCGACTTCGCGAGATCGGCGACCACCTCGTCGTACGACTTGGGGCCCTCCTCCGTACGGATGCCGTCGCGGGGGATCAACAGGTTCTGCGGGGTCGTGCACATCTGGCCGCTGTAGAGAGACAAGGAGAAGGCGAGGTTCGACAGCATCCCCTTGTAGTTGTCGGTCGACTCCACGATCACCGTGTTGACGCCGGCCTTCTCCGTGTAGACCTGCGCCTGCCGGGCGTTGGCCTCCAGCCAGTCGCCGAACGCCGTCGAGCCCGTGTAGTCGATGATCCGGATCTCGGGGCGGGTGGCCAGGGTCTTGGCGATGCCCTCGCCGGGGCGCTCGGCGGTCAGGGCCACCAGGTTCGGGTCGAAGCCCGCCTCGGCGAGCACCTCGCGCGCCACCTGGACGGTGAGGGCGAACGGGAGCACCGCGCGCGGGTGGGGCTTCACCAGGACCGCGTTGCCCGTGGCCAGGGAGGCGAACAGACCCGGATAGCCATTCCATGTCGGGAAGGTGTTGCAGCCGATCAGCAGGGCGATTCCGCGCGGCACCGGCGTGAACTGCTTGTTCAGTGCGAGGGGCTCACGCTTGCCCTGGGGTTTGGTCCACTCCGCGGTGTCAGGGGTGCGGACCTGCTCCACATACGCGTACGCCACCGCCTCCAGGCCGCGGTCCTGGGCATGAGGGCCGCCCGCCTGGAACGCCATCATGAAGGCCTGGCCGCTGGTGTGCATGACGGCGTGCGCGAACTCATGCGTGCGGTCGCTGATCCGCTTGAGGATCTCCAGACACACCACCGCGCGCATCTCCGCGCCCGCGTCACGCCAGGCCCGCTGACCCGCGCGCATGGCGGGCAGCAGCACGTCGATGTCCGCGTGCGGATACGTGACACCCAGCTCGATGCCGTACGGGGAGACTTCGCCGCCCACCCAGTCGTCGGTGCCGGGCTGGCCCAGGTCGAGGCGGGTGCCCAGGAGGGCATCGAAGGCGGCCTTGCCCTCCGCCATGCCCAGGCTGCCGTTCTCGCCGTACGCCTTGGGGTGCTCGGGGTGCGGGGACCAGTACGCGCGCGTGCGGATCGTTTCCAGCGCCTGATCGAGGGTGGGCCGGTGCTGGGCGATCAGCTGGTGCGCGGTGAGTTCGGCGGCGGCCATCGGGGACCAACTCCTCGTCTCTGGAGCTCTTCTTTGAGCTCGCGACCTGGGCACAAATGGGCAGTCAGGGCTAGAGTAACCGAACGATCGGTCGGGACAAGAGGGTCCGCTGAACCTGTGGAAAACCCTGTGCGGGAGGATCGCGAGCATGACAGCACTCGACCTCGCCGACCCGGTGGCCGTCGTCGGCACGGGCACCATGGGCCAGGGCATCGCCCAGGTCGCACTGGTCGCGGGCCACCCCGTACGGCTGTACGACGCCGTCCCCGGCCGGGCCCAGGCCGCGGCCGAGGCCATCGGCGCCCGCCTCGACCGGCTGGTCGAGAAGGACCGGCTGACCGGCGCCGACCGGGACGCCGCGCGCATCCGCCTCAGCCCCGCCGAGAGCCTGGCCGAACTGGCCGACTCGCATCTCGTCGTCGAGGCCGTCCTGGAGCGGCTCGACGTCAAGCAGCAACTGCTGCGCGAGCTCGAGGAGATCGTCACGGACGACTGCCTGCTCGCCACCAACACCTCCTCCCTGTCGGTGACCGCCATCGGCGGCGCCCTGCGAAACCCCGGCCGCTTCGTCGGCCTGCACTTCTTCAACCCCGCGCCGCTGCTGCCGCTCGTGGAGGTCGTCTCCGGGTTCGCGACGGACGTCACGTCGGCCACGCGCGCGTACGAGACGGCACGCACCTGGGGGAAGACGCCGGTCGCCTGCGCCGACACCCCCGGCTTCATCGTCAACCGCATCGCGCGGCCCTTCTACGCCGAGGCCTTCGCGGTGTACGAGGCCCAGGCCGCCGACCCCGCCACGATCGACGCCGTCCTGCGCGAATCCGGCGGCTTCAAGATGGGCGCCTTCGAGCTGACCGACCTCATCGGGCAGGACGTCAACGAATCGGTCACCCGCTCCGTGTGGGAGGCCTTCTTCCAGGACGTGCGGTTCACGCCCTCGCTCGCCCAGCGGCGGCTCGTCGAGTCGGGCCGGCACGGCCGAAAGACGGGACGCGGCTGGTATGCGTACGGGGACGACGCCGAGCGGCCCGAGCCGCACACCGCGGAGAAGGCCCAGCCGCCCGCGTACGTCGTCGCCGAGGGCGACCTGGGCCCCGCGGCCGAACTGCTCCCGCTGATCCGCGAGGCGGGCATCCAGGTCCGCGAGGACGAGGAGGACAACGGCACCCGCCTGGTGCTGCCCAGCGGAGGGCAGCTGGCCCTCGCGGACGGACAGACCTCCGTCGAGTTCCGTGACGTCGTCTACTTCGATCTGGCGCTCGACTACCGGAAGGCGACCCGGATCGCCCTGTCCGCCTCGCAGGACACCCAGCCGGGGACCCTCGCCGAGGCCACCGGGCTCTTCCAGGCGCTCGGCAAGGACGTCAGCGTCATCGGGGACGTACCCGGGTCGATCGTCGCCCGTACCGTGGCCCGCATCATCGACCTGGCGCACGACGCGGTCACCAAGGGAGTGGCCACCGAGGAGGACATCGACACGGCGATGCGCCTGGGCGTCAACTATCCGCTGGGGCCCTTCGAATGGAGCCGCAAGCTCGGCAAGACCTGGGCGCACGACCTCTTGGAGGAACTGCATCTGCGCGACCCCTCCGGGCGGTACGCGCCGTCCCTCGCGCTCTACCGACATGCGTACGCATCCGACAAGCGGGAGGGCACCCCATGACCACCGCCAAGCGCGACACGTACACGCCGGAGACGCTGCTCTCCGTCGCCGTGCGGGTCTTCAACGAGCGCGGCTACGACGGCACGTCCATGGAGCACCTCTCCAAGGCGGCCGGAATCTCCAAGTCGTCGATATACCACCACGTCGCGGGCAAGGAGGAGCTGCTGCGCCGGGCCGTCAGCCGGGCGCTTGACGGCCTCTTCGGGATCCTTGACGAGGAGCACGCGCGCGTGGGGCGTGCCGTGCGGCGACTGGAGTACGTCACCCGGCGCATGGTCGAGGTGCTCACCGCCGAACTGCCGTACGTGACGCTCCTGCTGCGGGTGCGTGGCAACACCGGCACCGAGCGCTGGGCCCTGGAGCGACGCCGGGAGTTCGACCACCGGGTGGCCGAGCTCATGAAGGAAGCGGCGGCCGACGGCGACGTCCGCGCGGACGTGGAGTTCGGGCTTGCCACCAGGCTGGTCTTCGGGATGATCAACTCGCTCGTCGAGTGGTACCGGCCCGACGGCCGGGGCGTGAGCGAGCGTGAAGTCGCCGACGCCGTCGTGCGGTTGGTCTTCGAGGGGCTCCGCAAGGAGGAGTGAGATCCGGGCCGCATGCTCCGAAGAAGCCGGGTCACATGCTCCGAAGAAGCCGGGACGCAGGCCGCGAAAGGGCAGTGGCGGTCAGCCCTCCGGCTCCACGTCCTCCTCCTCGAAGACGAGCAGGGTCCGGGTGCTGAGCACCTCCGGGATGGACTGGAGGCGGGTCAGCACCAGGTCGCGCAGATTCCTGTTGTCCGGTGTGTGCACCAGGAGCAGTACGTCGAAGTCCCCGCTGACCAGGGCGATATGGGCCACCTCGGGGAGCGCGCGCAGCTGTTCGCGCACGGTTCGCCAGGAGTTCTGCACGATCTTCAGGGTGATGTAGGCGGCGGCGCCCTTCCCTGCCCGTTCATGGTTGATGCGGGCGCCGAAGCCGAGGATCACGCCGTCCTCGATGAGCCGGTTGATGCGCGCGTAGGCGTTGGCCCGGGACACATGGACGCGTTCGGCGACGGACCGTATCGAGGCGCGGCCGTCGGAGCGCAGCATCTGGAGGATGTCCTGATCGATGGCGTCCAGCGGACGCGGAGGAGTGTCGGCACGGCCGCCCTCCGGTCCCTCGGCCATTTGTTCAGGTGCCATGTCCCCCCGCCTCCATACCATGGACGTACTGCGTCCATCCCAGGCTGTGGAGAACCGTTTGTCCACAGCCTGGAGCCGCCTGTAGCCAAAATGTGCCGACGACCGAACAATCGGTAGGTGAGGCGCATCACATCCGGTGTGCCGCCGGACCACTCCCATGAGGAGGTGCCGTCATGACGGTCATGGAGCAGCGGGGCGCCTATCGGCCCACCCCGCCGCCTGCCTGGCAACCCCGCACCGACCCCGCCCCCCTGTTGCCGGACGAGGCTCCGTACCGCGTCCTCGGCACGGACGCGGCGGCCGAGGCCGACCCGGGGCTGCTGCGCCGTCTGTACGGGGAGCTGGTGCGCGGCCGTCGCTACAACGCGCAGGCCACCGCCCTCACCAAGCAGGGCCGGCTCGCGGTCTATCCCTCCTCCACCGGCCAGGAGGCCTGCCAGGTCGCCGCCGCGCTCGTCCTCGAAGAGCGCGACTGGCTCTTCCCCAGCTACCGCGACACGCTCGCCGCCGTCGCCCGAGGCCTCGACCCCGTCCAGGCTCTTGGCCTCCTGCGCGGCGACTGGCACAGCGGATACGACCCCCGCGAGCGCCGTATCGCGCCCCTGTGCACTCCCCTCGCGACTCAACTCCCGCACGCCGTGGGCCTCGCGCACGCCGCGCGTCTCCAGGGCGACGACGTGGTCGCGCTCGCCCTGGTGGGCGACGGCGGCACCAGTGAGGGCGACTTCCACGAGGCGCTGAACTTCGCCGCCGTCTGGCAGGCCCCGGTCGTCTTCCTCGTCCAGAACAACGGCTTCGCGATCTCCGTACCGCTCGCGAAGCAGACCGCCGCCCCCTCCCTCGCCCACAAGGCGGTCGGTTACGGCATGCCGGGCCGCCTGGTCGACGGCAACGACGCGGTTGCGGTGCACCAGGTCCTCGGCGAAGCCGTGGCCCACGCGCGCGCGGGAGGCGGACCGACGCTCGTGGAGGCGGTGACGTACCGCATGGACGCCCACACGAACGCCGACGACGACAAGCGCTACCGCGGCGACGCAGAGGTCGAGGCCTGGCGCGCACACGACCCGATCGCCCTCCTGGAGCATGCGCTGACCGAGCGCGGGCTCCTCGACGAGGCCGGCATGCAGGCCGCGCGCGAGGAGGCCGAAGAGATGGCCGCGGACCTGCGCGAGCGCATGAACCAGGACCCGGCGCTCGACCCGATGGACCTCTTCGGGCACGTCTATGACCGGCCCACGACCCAGCTCCTGGAGCAGGAGGCACAGTTGCGGGCCGAACTGGCCGCCCAGGAGCGTCACCACGAGTCGGAGGGAGCGCCGCGATGACCACGGTCGCCGTGAAACCGGCCACCATGGCGCAGGCCCTCGGCCGCGCGCTGCGCGACGCGATGGCCGCCGATCCGACCGTCCACGTCATGGGTGAGGACGTCGGCACCCTCGGCGGTGTCTTCCGGGTCACCGACGGGCTCGCCAAGGAGTTCGGCGAGGACCGCTGTACGGACACTCCGCTGGCCGAGGCGGGCATCCTCGGGACGGCCGTCGGCATGGCCATGTACGGGCTGCGGCCGGTCGTGGAGATGCAGTTCGACGCCTTCGCGTACCCGGCCTTCGAACAGCTGATCTCGCACGTGTCGCGGATGCGCAACCGAACGCGCGGGGCGATGCCGCTGCCGATCACGATCCGTGTCCCCTACGGGGGAGGCATCGGCGGCGTCGAGCACCACAGCGACTCCTCCGAGGCGTACTACATGGCGACTCCGGGGCTCCATGTCGTCACGCCCGCGACGGTCGCCGACGCATACGGGCTGCTGCGCGCCGCCATCGCCTCCGACGACCCGGTGGTCTTCCTCGAACCCAAGCGCCTGTACTGGTCGAAGGATTCCTGGAACCCCGACGAGCCACCGGCCGTTGAACCGATAGGCCGCGCGGTGGTGCGGCGCTCGGGCCGGAGCGCCACGCTGATCACGTACGGGCCGTCCCTGCCCGTCTGCCTGGAGACGGCCGAGGCGGCGCGGGCCGAAGGCTGGAACCTCGAAGTCGTCGATCTGCGCTCCCTGGTGCCGTTCGACGACGAGACGGTGACGGCGTCCGTACGGCGCACGGGACGGGCCGTCGTGGTGCACGAGTCCGGGGGCTTCGGCGGACCGGGCGGGGAGATCGCCGCTCGGGTCACCGAGCGGTGCTTCCACTACCTGGAGGCGCCGGTGCTGCGGGTGGCCGGGTTCGACATCCCGTATCCGCCGCCGATGCTGGAGCGGCACCATCTGCCCGGCGTCGACCGCATCCTGGACGCGGTCGCGCGGCTGCAGTGGGAGGCGGAGAACTGATGCCCCAGGTCCTCGAATTCAGGCTGCCCGACCTCGGCGAAGGGCTCACCGAGGCGGAGATCGTCCGCTGGCTCGTCCAGGTCGGCGACGTCGTCGCCGTCGACCAGCCGGTCGTCGAGGTCGAGACGGCCAAGGCGATGGTCGAGGTGCCCTGCCCGTACGGCGGCGTGGTCACGTCCCGCTTCGGCGAGGAGGGCACGGAACTGCCCGTCGGAGCACCGCTGTTGACGGTGGCGGTCGGAGCACCCGCCTCCGGTGACGCGGACGAGGGGTCCGGCAACGTACTCGTGGGGTACGGCACGGGAACGCCGCCCGCGCGGCGCGGAAGGGTGCGGCCGACCGGCCCGGCGGCTGCCGGGCGGCAGCCGCGTGGTGGGCCCACGGAGGGGCCCGGCGGTGCGGATGTGGCGTCTCCCGGTCGCGGTGCGGACACGTCGGCAGCCGACCGCGGTGCGAACAGCGCTGCTGTGGGAACGGCGGCGCACGACACCGCCGCCCGCCGTCTCGCGCAGGACGTGGCGGCCACCGAGAGCCGGCCGGGCGGCGGAGAAAGCCGCGTCGACGGTCCCGTGCCGGTGATCTCTCCGCTCGTGCGGCGGCTGGCCCGGGAATACGGCCTGGATCTGCGGGAGTTGGCGGGATCCGGACCCGAAGGACTGATTCTGCGGGCAGACGTGGAACAAGCGGCGCACGCGGCGCGCGCCGCCGGTGCAGGCGTCCGGGCGACGGAGACCGGGGCTGTGCCGTACGCGCCGGTGGCGCCGGAGCCCTCGGCCGCCCCCCACGCGCGCGTACCTGCCGCGCTCGCCGGCGAGACTCCTGCGCGCGCGGGAAGCGTTCCCGCAGCCGCAGGCACCCGCATCCCTCTGCGAGGCGTACGCGGTGCCGCCGCCGACAAGCTCACCCGCAGCCGTCGCGAGATCCCCGACGCGACCTGCTGGGTGGACGCCGACGCGACGGAACTGATGCACGCGCGCGTGGCCATGAACGCGGCCGGAGGACCGAAGATCTCCCTCCTCGCGCTGCTCGCCCGCATCTGCACCGCGGCCCTCGCCCGCTACCCCGAGCTCAACTCCACGGTCGACATGGACGCCCGGGAGGTCGTACAACTCGACGAGGTGCACCTCGGGTTCGCGGCACAGACCGACCGGGGGCTCGTCGTGCCGGTCGTGAAGGACGCGCACACGCGGGACGCCGAGTCGCTGAGCGCGGAGTTCGCGCGGCTCACCGAAGCGGCGCGTACGGGGAAGCTCACGCCCGGGGAACTCACCGGCGGGACCTTCACGTTGAACAACTACGGCGTGTTCGGCGTCGACGGCTCCACGCCGATCATCAACCACCCCGAGGCGGCCATGCTCGGCGTCGGCCGGATCGCCCCCAAGCCCTGGGTGTACCAGGGCGAGTTGGCGGTGCGGCAGGTCGTACAGCTTTCGCTCACCTTCGACCACCGGGTGTGCGACGGCGGCACGGCCGGAGGATTCCTGCGGTATGTCGCGGACTGCGTGGAGGAGCCGGCGGTACTCCTGCGTTCCCTGTGATCGCCGTGGCACGCATACTCGTGGGGTGACCGCGTACCAGCCCCCCGGCGATCCCGAGGTAGACGTACACGACGCCGTCGTGCTCGCCGGAGGTGCCGCCCGGCGGCTCGGCGGCGCCGACAAGCCCGGTGTGCGCGTGGGCGGACGCCCGCTGCTCGACCGGGTCCTGGCCGCCTGCTCCACTGCCGCGACCACCGTGGTCGTGGCCGACCGCAGGGCCACCGCGCGCCCGGTGCTGTGGGCGCGCGAGGACCCGCCCGGCGCGGGGCCGTTGGCCGCGCTCGACGCGGGGCTCCGGCGGACCTCGGCGGCGTACGTCGTGGTGCTCTCCGCCGATCTGCCGTTCCTCGGCGAGGGGACGGTACGACGGCTGCTGGCGGCCCTTCGGTCGACCGACACCGAAGGCGTGCTGCTCACCGACCCCGACGGCCGCGACCAGCCGCTCGTGGCCGCGTACCGGAGTTCGGCGCTGCGTCGTGAGCTGGCGGCGCTCGACGCCGAGCACGGTGGTCTGGCCGGGCTGCCGCTGCGTCTGTTCACCGGTGCGCTCGACCTCACCCGTATCACCGATCCCGTCGCGTCCTTCGACTGCGACACCTGGGACGACATTGCTACCGCCCGGGCACGTATCAGGGAGCATGGGCACGTGTTGGATGAATGGATTTCCGCAGTCAAGGAAGAGTTGGGCATCGACCTCGATGTCGACATCGGCATCCTGCTCGATCTCGCCCGCGACGCCGCGCACGGTGTGGCCAGGCCAGCGGCACCGCTGACGACGTTCCTCGTCGGATACGCGGCGGCGCAGGCCAAGGGAGGACCCGAGGCGGTGGCCGAGGCCGCCCGCAAGGCGACAGCGCTCGCGCTGCGCTGGGCGGAGGAGGACGCCACCGCGGCCCCGTCCGACCCCGGGACCACCACAGCCGCCCCGTCCGACCCCGGGACCGCCACCGATGCGCGCCCGGACGCCGGATGACCGCCCACGGGCAGTACGAGGACGCCGACCTCGACGTGGAGGAGGCCCTCGCCTTGGTCAAGGACAGCGATGCCCACCGGTCAAGCGATGCCCACCGGCCCGGCGAGGCCACCCCCTGGCCAGAAGCGCGCGCCACCGCCGAGCGAGCCCCTCGCGCCCCGGCCGCCCCCGTGTCCGTCCCGCTCGACGCCGCACCGGGCCTCGTTCTCGCCGCCTCCCTCACCGCCCTCACGGACCTCCCGTCGTTCGACACGTCCGCGATGGACGGCTGGGCGGTCGCCGGACCCGGCCCCTGGCACGTCCGGCCGGAAGGGGTGCTTGCCGGGCACGCCGAGCCGGCGCCGCTCACCGACGGCGAGGCGGTCCGGATCGCAACCGGCGCACGCATCCCGCAGGACGCCACCGCCGTCCTGCGCAGCGAGCACGGCCGCACCGACGACAACGACCGGCTGCACGCGACCCGGGACGTCGTGCACGGCCAGGACATCCGCCCGCGCGGCCAGGAATGCCGCTCCGGGGACGCCCTCCTGCTTTCCGGGACGCTGATCACCCCGCCCGTGCTCGGGCTCGCCGCCGCCGCCGGATACGACACCGTCTCCGCCGTCCCGCGCCCACGCGCCGAAGTCCTCGTCCTGGGCGACGAGTTGCTCACCGAGGGTCTGCCCCACGAGGGCCTGATCCGCGACGCGCTCGGCCCGATGCTGCCACCCTGGCTGCGCGCGCTCGGCGCGGACGTCATCGCGGTGCGCAGGCTCGGTGACGATGCCGAGGCGTTGCACAAGGCGCTGCAGCACTCCGAAGCCGACCTCATCGTCACCACCGGCGGCACCGCCGCGGGCCCGGTCGACCACGTCCACCCCACCCTGCGCCGCCTCGGCGCCCAGCTCCTGGTGAATGGCGTCAAGGTGCGCCCCGGCCACCCCATGCTGCTGGCCCGTACCAAGGAGAACCAGCACCTCGTCGGCCTACCCGGCAACCCCCTCGCCGCCGTCTCCGGCCTGCTCACGCTCGCCGAACCCCTGCTGCGTACCCTCGCGGGACGCCCGGCCCCGGAGCCGTACACGCTGCCCCTGGGGGACGCGGCGCACGGGCATCCGTACGACACCCGGCTGATCCCCGTCGTGCTGCGCGAGGACCGGGCCGTGCCGCTGCACTACAACGGCCCGGCCATGCTGCGCGGCATCGCCGTGGCCGACGCGCTCGCGGTCGTCCCGCCCGGCGGTGGCCACCCCGGCCAGGAGCTGGAGATTCTCGAGCTGCCGTGGGCGACGGCCGGGATTGGGGCAGGCATCGCATGAATCGGGTCGGGGGGACTCTCATATGAACCGGATCGGGGAGTGTTTCACGTGAAACTTCCGGGCCATGACGCGATCGCCCGCCAGGCGGACGAACGACTTGTGACCCATCGGGTGTCGCTTCCCCGCAGAACGGTGGAACGCCCGCTGCGGCAGGTCGCCAAACGGGTCGTGATGGCGCTGCTGTTGCTGGTCGGCACCGCCTTCATCGTCTATTTCGACCGCGACGGCTACAACGACAACTCCGACGGCTCGGTCGACCTGCTCGACGCGTTCTACTACGCGACCGTCACCCTCTCCACCACCGGGTACGGCGACATCACCCCGGTCAGTGACGCCGCCCGGTTCACCAATATCTTCGTGATCACGCCACTGCGCGTGCTCTTCCTGATCATCCTGGTCGGCACCACTCTCGAGGTCCTCACCGAACGCACCCGGGAGGAATGGCGACTGAACCGCTGGAGGACCGCTTTGAGAGAGCACACCGTTGTCATCGGCTTCGGGACGAAGGGCCGCTCGGCGATTCAGACCGTGTGTGCGACGGGCCTGAAGAAGGAGCAGGTCGTGGTCGTCGACCCCAGCTCGAAGGTGGTCGACGCGGCGACGGCGGACGGGTTCGCGGGCGTGGTCGGCGACGCCACGCGCAGCGACGTACTCCTGAGGGCCGAGGTGCAGAAGGCGCGGCAGATCATCATCGCGACCCAGCGCGACGACACCGCCGTACTCGTGGCGCTGACGGCCCGGCAGCTCAATCGCGGGGCGAAGATCGTGGCCGCGGTCCGCGAGGAGGAGAACGCGCCGCTGCTGCGTCAGTCCGGCGCCGATGTCGTCATCACCAGCGCGAGCGCGGCCGGACGGCTGCTCGGACTCTCGGTGCTCAGCCCCAGTGCGGGCATGGTCCTGGAGGACCTCATCCAGCAGGGCAGTGGGCTCGACATCGTCGAACGGCCCGTTGTGAAGGCCGAGGTGGGGCGCGGGCCGCGGGATGTGGACGACCTGGTCGTCAGTGTCGTACGAGGGCATCGCGTGCTCGGATACGACGAACCGGCCATCGGGAAGCTCCAGTTGACGGACCGTCTGATCACCATCGTGCGGAAGTCGCCGCACACGCAGGTCGCGCCCGACATCAAGCGTCTGCCCGAGGCCTGAGCGGCAGGAGGGGCCATCGGTCCGCCGGACCCCCGGGAGTAGCCTCGCCGCATGCGTGCGATCACGATTCCTGAACCTGGTGGGCCCGAGGCGCTGGTGTGGGACGAGGTCCCGGATCCGGTGCCAGGGGAGGGCGAAGTGCTGGTCGAGGTGGTGGCCGGGGCGGTCAACCGCGCCGATCTGCTCCAGCGGCAGGGCTTCTACGACCCGCCGCCCGGCACCTCCCCGTACCCGGGCCTCGAATGCTCCGGACGGATCGCCGAGCTCGGCCCCGGCGTCTCGGGATGGTCCGTCGGCGACGAGGTGTGCGCGCTGCTCGCGGGCGGCGGGTACGCCGAGAAGGTCGCCGTACCGGCCGGACAGCTGCTGCCCGTGCCCGAGGGCATCGAGCTTCAGCAGTCGGCCGCGCTGCCCGAGGTGAGCTGTACGGTCTGGTCCAACGTCTTCATGATCGCCCACCTCCGCCCCGGCGAGACCCTCCTCGTGCACGGTGGCGCGAGCGGCATCGGCACCATGGCGATCCAGCTGGCGAAGGCGGTCGGCGCGAAGGTCGCCGTCACGGCGGGCAGCAAGGAGAAGCTGGCGTACTGCGCGGAACTCGGCGCGGACGTGCTCATCGACTACCGCGAGCAGGACTTCGTCGAGGAGATCAAGGCCGCCACGGACGGTGCGGGCGCGGACGTCATCCTCGACATCATGGGCGCCAAGTACCTGGACCGGAACGTCAAGGCCCTCGCCACCAACGGCCGCCTCGCGATCATCGGCATGCAGGGCGGCGTCAAGGGCGAGCTGAACATCGCCACACTCCTGGGCAAGCGGGCCGCCATCACCGCGACCTCCTTGCGTGGCCGGCCCGTCGCCGAGAAGGCGGCGATCGTCGCGGCCGTACGCGAGCACGTCTGGCCGCTGATCGCCGGCGGCCATGTACGCCCGGTCGTCGACCGTGAGCTGCCGATGAGCGAGGCAGCCGCGGCGCACCGCGTGCTGGAGGAGAGCGGGAACATCGGGAAGGTGCTGCTGACGCTCCCGTAAGGCCCCTTCAGCACGCTCGCGGCGGGCACCCGGCTCTTCGCGGGTGCCCGCAAGGCGCCCAGCACGCCCCCGTACGGCACCGTGCACGCTCTCGTACGCGTCTCAGCCGCGCCGTACGCGCAGGCCGAGGAACGCGAGCCCCAGGCCGAGGCCGATGAGGACCAGTCCGCTGCCCAGGGGGAGGACGTGCGGCACGGGTTCCGGGGAGGGCGGCGGCGCGGCGTGCGGTGACGGCTCGAAGCCCACGGCGGGGCCGACGGTGGTCAATGGACCGACCGGGATGTCCGGCACCTCCGGGACGCCGGGGTCGATCTCCGGGCGTAGGGCGTCCTCCCCCGGCGCAGGCTCCCGGCCCGGCCTCTCCCGCCCCACGCCCGCATGGCTGCCGGCGCGCGACTCGCCGGGGTCGGGCTCGACGGCGTACGAAGCGGCGGGCGGCGCGACGGACGAGGCGTACGAGGCGTGGGCGGGGGCCGTCGTCAGGAGCAGTAGCAGGCCGACTGAGCTCAGCGTGCGAAGCCACGGAGTCACGTCGATGACCCCCTCCCGGTGCTCGGGCGCCAAGACGCATCAAGCGTCACACGGGCCCCGCGCCCCGGCATCTCGGTCACGCAGCGAACTCACTGTCCGCCCGACGCGAACACCGGCTCCGTACACGGTGGATCACTTTCGCGAGGGGGCACCAAGGTGGTGAGGTGTACGGGTGCGAGAGAATGGCGGCATGGAGATGCCGAGGAACGAAAGGTCGCCGGAGAACCCACAGATCCTGGTCGTTGGCCAGGACGGGATGGCTCTCGGCGGCGGAGGAGACGACGACTCCCGCGAGGTCCCGGTGACGGAGATGGTGGAGCAGCCCGCCAAGGTCATGCGCATCGGGAGCATGATCAAGCAGTTGCTGGAGGAGGTGCGCGCGGCACCTCTGGACGAGGCGAGCCGGGTCCGCCTCAAGGAGATCCACGCCAGCTCGGTGAAGGAGCTGGAGGACGGTCTCGCTCCCGACCTCGTCGAGGAACTGGAGCGGCTGTCCCTGCCGTTCACGGAACAGTCGGTCCCCTCCGACGCGGAGCTGCGTATCGCGCAGGCCCAGTTGGTGGGCTGGCTGGAGGGCCTCTTCCACGGAATCCAGACGACCTTGTTCGCCCAGCAGATGGCAGCCCGTGCTCAGCTGGAGCAGATGCGCCGCGCTCTGCCGCCGGGCGTCGGCGGCGAGGGCGACGACGAGCCGCACAAGGGCGGCCGCTCGGGCGGGCCGTACCTGTGAGTGCCGTATCTGTAGAGCCGTACGTGTAGAGCGGCAGCGCGCAGAGACAAGGGGCCCGGCACGGATGCCGGGCCCCTTCGCGTGGCATTGAGGATCGATGTCCGGAGGATCTGGCGGCCCGAGGATCAGGCGGGATTGCCCGTCGAGACATCGAGCTGGATCTTCGGCATGTTCTTGGGGTCGACGTCCGTGTCCTTCGCGGGGAACTGCTTCATGACCGTGCCGTCGCCGAAGGTGTTCTCGTCGACCGGCCTCTCTTCGTACTGCCAGCCCGCTTGCTGCAGGCACTTCTTCACCGAATCGATGTTCTTGAAGGAGAAGTCGGGCAGTTTGATCTTGTTGGGGTCGTTGTACGACTCGTCCGGCTCCGTGCACTCCTCCGCCTCGATCGTCTTCGAGGGATCCGGAGCCTTGTACTCGGCCTTCTGCTCCTGCGTCGCCGACGCGCTGACGGTGGCGCCGGCGTCGTCGCCACCGCCCTCGTTGCTGCCGTCCCCGTCCAGGTTCAGTGCCACGATCAGGCCGACGACAGCGGCCAGCGCGACGACGGCCGAGCCGATGATCACCGGCAGGTTGCTCTTGCGGCCGCCGCCGCCCGGGGAGGGGGCCGAGGGCTGCTGCGGGGAGATCGTGTACGGCGGCGGGGTCGACAGGCCCTGCTGCGGGGAGTACGCCGCGGTCTGCGGAGGCGTGGCGTAGCCACCCTGCTGCGGATAGCCGTAGGCCGGGGAGTACGGCGCGGGCGCGGGCGAGGGGGTCGGCGGGCCATACGGACCGGGTGTGTACGGCGTCTGGACGTTCCCCGCCGGGCCCGGTGCCGCGGGGTCGACCGGCGGGAAGACCGCGGAGCCGACACCGGCGCCGCTCGACGTCTGCGCGCCCGGGACGATGCTGGGCGCGGCCGTGTGCAGCGACTGGGCCACGCGCTGGCACTCGTCACGCATCGACTCGGCGCTCGGGAAACGCTCGTTCGGGTTCTTCTTCAGGGCGCGGGCGATCAGCGCGTCCACGGCCGGTGGCAGCGAGCGGTTGATCGAGGAGGGCACGACGGGCTCCTCCTGGACGTGCGCGTACACGATCGCGATCGGTATGTCCGCGTCGAACGGCAGTCGTCCGGTGACCAGCTGGAAGAGCATGATGCCGACGGAGTACAGGTCGGAGCGGGCGTCCACGGCCCGGCCGAGCGCCTGTTCCGGGGAGAGGTACTGCGGGGTGCCGACCACCATGCCGGTCTGGGTCATGGAGGTGACACCGGACTGCATGGCGCGGGCGATGCCGAAGTCCATCACCTTGACGACGTTCCGCTTCGTCATCATGACGTTGCCCGGCTTGATGTCGCGGTGGACCAGGCCCATCTCGTGGCTGATCTCCAGCGCCGCCAGCACGTCCGCGGTGATCTTCAGGGCCTTGTCGGCGGGCATCGCGCCGTACTGCGCGATGTCCGCCTCGAGGACGGAGCCGAGCGGCTTGCCCTCGATGTACTCCATGACGATGTACGGAGTGATCACGCCACCAAGATCGTCCTCGCCGGTGTCGAAGACCGAGACGATGTTCGTGTGCGTGAGTTTGGCCACTGCCTGGGCCTCGCGGCGGAAGCGCTCGCGGAAGGCCTGTTCGCGTCCCAGTTCGGTGTGAAGTGTCTTGATCGCTACTTGTCGGTCGAGTACCGAGTCGTATGCGAGATGGACCGAGGCCATGCCGCCTTCGCCGAGCAGATCACGCAGCTGATAGCGGCCGCCGGCGACCGCACGCCCCGCGTACCGGCCCTGTGCGCCGTCCTGGCTCATGTTCTGCGTCCCCCATCGGCGTGCGCCGTCGCGCGGACCAAAGCTGCTGGCGTGCTCCCGCGGCCGGTGATCCTTTGTCCATTCCCGGCCAAGTCTGCCCGAGGGCACTGACACGTCAAGCGCGGTGCCCGATCCGTGACCGTACGCGAAAGAAGAGTCGCGGAAGCGTTACAGGTGACGTGCGGCCGGTACACAGAATTTGCACCCGGAGACCCGCTACGGGTTTCATGACCCGTCCATCTCGGACCGGAGCCTCGTGTGGAGGCTGTAGCGTGGCCCGTTGGAGACGGTAACAACCACCGCGCGGACGCGGGTGAAACGACGGCGAGGACTGATGGCACAGCAGCAGCGCGCTCAGGGCCCGTCCGACCCCGAGGCGACTGGCGGCGGTATGTCAGATGCGCCGGACATGTGGGGTAACGGCGGGCTTGTCGGGGACGGCCGGTATCGGCTGACCAGCAGACTCGGCCGGGGCGGCATGGCCGAGGTGTTCGCCGCCGAGGACGTACGCCTGGGGCGTACGGTCGCGGTCAAGCTGCTCCGTTCCGACCTGGCCGAGGACCCGGTGTCCAAGGCCCGCTTCACGCGCGAGGCCCAGTCGGTGGCGGGCCTCAACCACCATGCGGTGGTGGCGGTCTACGACTCCGGCGAGGACGTGATCGCCGGCAACACCGTGCCGTACATCGTCATGGAGCTCGTCGAGGGCCGTACGATCCGCGATCTGCTGCTCAACGCCGAGGCACCCGGGCCCGAGCAGGCACTGATCATCGTCTCCGGTGTTCTTGAGGCGCTGGCGTACTCGCACCAGCACGGCATCGTGCACCGTGACATCAAGCCCGCGAACGTGATCATCACCAACGCGGGCGCGGTGAAGGTGATGGACTTCGGCATCGCGCGCGCCCTGCACGGCGCGCAGTCGACGATGACCCAGACCGGCATGGTCATGGGCACGCCCCAGTACCTCTCGCCCGAGCAGGCGCTCGGCAAGGCCGTCGACCACCGCAGCGACCTGTATGCGACGGGCTGTCTGCTGTACGAACTTCTCTCGCTGCGGCCGCCGTTCACGGGTGAGACCCCGTTGTCGGTGGTCTACCAGCACGTCCAGGACATTCCGGTGCCCCCTTCCGAAGCCTCGGACGTGGCGCCGCCGGAGCTGGACGGCCTGGTCATGCGCTCCCTCGCGAAGGACCCGGACGACCGGTTCCAGACCGCCGAGGAGATGCGCGGGCTTGTCCAGTACGCGCTGCAGATGCTGTACGACCAGGGCAGCCACACCGGCGGCAACTGGAACACCGGTCCCGTGATGATGCACGAGAGCGGCAGCACCCCGGCGATCGGCATGGCGGGTACGAACGTCATGCCGCACCACAGCGACTCGGGCACCACGCAGATCCCCTCCCCGATCCTGCCGAACCGCGGCTCGGGCGGCGACGACGGGGGTTTCGCGGGCAACGGCAACCGGGGCAGCGGGCGCGGCAAGCTGTGGATCCTGGCTGTACTCGCGGTGGTCGCCATCACGGCGGGCGTCGCGCTGGCCCTCCAGAACAAGGGCGGCGACGATGACGGGGACGGCGGCACCACGCAGTCGCCGACGACCTCGCAGACCGAGAAGGACCCGACGCCGAGCGAGAGCCCTTCGTCCGAGGCGACGGAAGAGGAAACGCAGGACGACGGCGCCGGCACTGGCGGTGACCAGGACTACACGCCGCCGACGTTCGAGCCGACGGACGACCCGACTCAGGAGCCGACGCAGAAGCCGACCGAACCCACGGGCGAGCCCACGCCCTCGGAGTCCACGCCGACAGAGCCGACGGATGATCCGTCTGTCGAGCCGACGGATGATCCGTCTGTCGAGCCGACGGATGATCCGTCGGATGCCGCCGTCGGTGGTGTCGGCGACCCGGGCGAGCAGTAACCGATCCCGAAGCACCCTCCACGCGCGCGTGCGGCCCGAAAACGGGCTCCACGCGCGCGTGCCGTTCGGCAGGCTCCACGCGCGCGTGCCCTGTGGCCGCGCCTCACCCCACGAACGCCTCGCAGACCGCCGCGTACTCCTTCGTCCACCACACGGCGAGCGCGGAAACCGCCGGGAACTGCGGGTCGGCGCGGGTGTCCCCGCGCTCGTAGTGCCAGCGCAGTATCCAGAAGTCGTTGAGCCGCTCCCACCACACGCGGTGCACGGCAGCCGAGAGTTCGACCGGGCCGGCATGCGCGGAACGCCGGTACGCGCGCGCGTAGGCCCGCACTTTCGCCAGATCGAGAGCACCGTCGGGACGTACGAAGAAGATCACCGCAGCGCGTACGGCCTCCTCGGCCCGCGGCTGGACGCCGAGGCGGTCCCAGTCGACGATCGCGGCGGGAGCATCGCCCTTGTAGAGCACGTTGAAGGGATGGAAGTCCCCGTGCACCCAGCCGACCGAACCGCCCTGCGGCGGGCGCCGGTCGGCGTGCCGCTCCAGGAGAGCCCGCCGTTCCAGGAGCCGGTGGCGGGCCAGCTCGTCGAAGGCGTCCGGCGGGCGGTGGCGGCGCACCCGGGCGAGCAGGTCGTCGATGAGCGCGAAGGCGTCGGCGGGATCGGCGCTCTCTGCCCGGGCCTCGGCCCGCCGCCGTGGCATCACCCGCTCCAGGGAGGCGTGTACGACACCCAGGAGCGCCCCGAGGCGCCGGCACTGCTCCTCGGTCAGCTGGGCGCCGTCGCGGTGGCGGCCGTCGATCCAGGGGTGCAGTGCGTAGGCGTGGCCGCCGATGACGGCGACCGTACGGCCGTCGGTGCCGGCCAGCGGCGGGGCCACCGGGACGCCGAGGTCGGCTAGGCGCCGGGTCGCGCGGTGCTGACGGGCGATCGCGGCCGGGTCGGCGGTCTCGGGGTCGAAGTGGTGCTTGAGGAAGTACCGGCCGCGGGTCGTGGCGAGCCGGTAGCCGCGGTTGAGCAGCCCCTGGTCGACGGGTTCGCAGGCCAGGGGGCTCCCGGCGGCGTAGCGCCGCAGCAGGGCGCCCAGTGGGGGCGCGGGGGAGGGAGCGGGGAGTACAGATGAGCGCGGCACGCGCCAGATGTTAGGGCACGGGACATGCCGTTGACCTTGCGTTTGTCACAGACGGTGTCCATGTGGTTCTGGATGGTGCTGGATGGCGTCCCCGCTCGGCCACAAGTGCGCTCATTGCTCCACCGAGGCGAACTCTTCCCGTCCCCAGGGTGACCGGGATAACGTGCCGGTGTTCCGGCCCCCTGCAAGGCTGTGACCAGCGGCTGTTCCCGACCTGCGCGAACTGTTAGGAAATCCGAACTAGAGGTTACTTGGATATCCAAGCAAAAATGCAGGTCAGGAGGGGTTTCCCACAGGTGTGGGGCACTGGGTAACGTGCCTGTTGCAGGGCGCTCGCCGGGGCACCTGTCACGCCTGTTCCCGGCCGAGGGCACCTACCCGTGCACGGGTACCGGAACAGGCGAGCCGCACTGGTCACCCGGCAATCCCGGGGGGCCGGACCGACGGAGGAGCACACGTGACCGTGGAGAGCACTGCCGCGCGCAAGCCGCGACGCAGCGCCGGTACGAAACGCACCAGCGCCAAGAAGCCACCGAGCCCGAGCACCGAGCTCGTGCAGCTGCTGACGCCGGAGGGCAAGCGCGTCAAGCACGCCGAGTACGACCCGTACGTCGCCGACATCACCCCCGAAGAGCTGCGCGGTCTGTACCGAGACATGGTGCTCACCCGCCGCTTCGACGCCGAGGCGACCTCACTGCAGCGCCAGGGCGAGCTGGGCCTGTGGGCCTCACTGCTCGGCCAGGAGGCCGCCCAGATCGGCTCCGGGCGGGCCCTGCGCGACGACGACTACGTCTTTCCGACCTACCGCGAGCACGGCGTCGCCTGGTGCCGCGGCGTCGACCCGACCAATCTGCTCGGCATGTTCCGCGGCGTGAACAACGGCGGCTGGGACCCCAACAGCAACAACTTCCACCTCTACACGATCGTCATCGGCTCGCAGACCCTGCACGCCACCGGCTACGCGATGGGCGTGGCCAAGGACGGCGCGGACTCGGCCGTGATCGCGTACTTCGGAGACGGCGCCTCCAGTCAGGGCGATGTTGCCGAATCGTTCACCTTCTCCGCGGTCTACAACGCCCCCGTGGTGTTCTTCTGCCAGAACAACCAGTGGGCGATCTCCGAGCCCACCGAGAAGCAGACCCGCGTCCCGCTCTACCAGCGCGCGCAGGGCTACGGCTTCCCGGGCGTACGCGTCGACGGCAATGACGTACTGGCCTGCCTGGCCGTCACCAAATGGGCCCTGGAGCGGGCCCGCAGGGGCGAGGGACCCACCCTCGTCGAGGCGTTCACGTACCGCATGGGCGCGCACACCACCTCCGATGACCCGAGCCGCTATCGGCACGACGACGAGCGGATTTCGTGGGAGGCGAAGGACCCGATCCAGCGCCTGCGCAGCTATCTCGCGTCCGAAACTGACACGGATGAGGGGTTTTTCGGGGAACTCGAAGCCGAGAGCGAGGCGTTGGGCAGGCGAGTGCGCGAAGTGGTACGTGCCATGCCGGACCCGGACCACTTCGCCATCTTCGAGAACGTGTACGCGGACGGGCACGCGCTCGTCGACGAGGAGCGGGCCCAGTTCGCCGCCTACCAGGCGTCGTTCGTTGCGGAAGGGGAGGGCGAGTAGCGATGGCGGCAGAAAAGATGGCGCTGGCCAAGGCGATCAACGAATCGCTGCGTACGGCCCTCGACACCGACCCCAAGGTCCTGATCATGGGCGAGGACGTCGGCAAGCTCGGCGGTGTCTTCCGTGTCACCGACGGTCTGCAGAAGGACTTCGGCGAGGACCGGGTCATCGACACCCCGCTCGCCGAGTCGGGCATCGTCGGCACGGCGATCGGCCTGGCGCTGCGCGGCTACCGCCCGGTGGTGGAGATCCAGTTCGACGGCTTCGTCTTCCCGGCGTACGACCAGATCGTCACGCAGCTCGCGAAGATGCACGCGCGAGCGCTCGGTAAGATCAAGCTGCCGGTCGTCATCCGTATTCCGTACGGCGGCGGAATCGGCGCCGTCGAGCACCACTCCGAGTCCCCGGAGGCGCTGTTCGCGCATGTGGCGGGCCTGAAGGTGGTCTCGCCGTCGAACGCGAGCGATGCCTACTGGATGATGCAGCAGGCCATCCACAGCGACGACCCGGTGATCTTCTTCGAGCCCAAGCGGCGCTACTGGGACAAGGCCGAGGTCGACCCCGAGGCGATCCCCGGGCCGCTGCACAAGGCTCGTGTGGTGCGTGAGGGCAGCGACCTGACGCTGGCCGCGTACGGCCCGATGGTGAAGGTCTGCCAGGAGGTCGCGAACGCCGCCCAGGAGGAGGGCAAGTCGCTGGAGGTCCTGGACCTGCGCTCGGTCTCGCCGATCGACTTCGACACCGTCCAGGCCTCGGTCCAGAAGACCGGCCGCCTGGTCGTGGTCCACGAGGCCCCGGTGTTCTTCGGCTCCGGAGCGGAGATCGCCGCGCGTATCACGGAGCGGTGCTTCTACCACCTGGAGGCACCCGTCCTGAGGGTCGGCGGCTACCACGCCCCGTATCCGCCGGCACGCCTGGAGGACGAGTACCTGCCGGGCCTGGACCGGGTGCTCGATGCCGTCGACCGCTCGCTGGCGTACTGAGGAGAGGGTCGTGACGACGATGACGGAAGCGTCCGTGCGGGAGTTCAAGATGCCCGACGTGGGCGAGGGACTCACCGAAGCCGAGATCCTCAAGTGGTACGTCCAGCCCGGTGACACCGTCACGGACGGGCAGGTGGTCTGCGAGGTCGAGACGGCGAAGGCGGCCGTCGAGCTGCCGATTCCGTACAACGGGGTGGTGCGGGAGCTTCGCTTCCCCGAGGGGACGACGGTCGACGTGGGCACGGCGATCATCACGGTCGACGAGGGCGGTGGGGATGCCGGGGCCGGTGGGGCCGGTGGTGCTCCTTCGGTCGCGGAGTCCGAGACGTCTGCCGAGACTCCGGCTCAGGCTCCGGCTCCGCCCGCACCACAGGCGCCGAAGCCCGAGGGGCGCAAGCCGGTCCTGGTCGGGTACGGCGTGGCCGAGGCGTCGACGAAGCGGCGTCCCCGTAAGGGGGTTCCGGTTCAACAGGCCCAGGCCCAGGCACGGGCCCAGCAGCCCGAGGCGGCGGCTGCGGTCCAGGGTGAGCTGAACGGGCACACGAGTCCTGTGGACCGCCCGTCTCCGGTGGGCCGTCCTCTGGCGAAGCCGCCGGTGCGCAAGCTGGCCAAGGACCTGGGTGTGGACCTGGCGACGGTCACCCCGTCCGGTCCGGACGGGGTCATCACGCGCGAGGACGTGTACGCGGCGTCGGCGCCCCCGGCTCCCGAGCCGGTGCAGACCCCTGTAGCCGCTCCATCACCGGCGCAGGCACCGGCGGCGGTGTCGCACGAAGGCGCCCGTGAGACCCGTATCCCCATCAAGGGCGTCCGCAAGGCCACGGCGACCGCGATGATCGACTCGGCGTTCACGGCACCGCATGTCACGGAGTTCGTGACGGTCGACGTGACCCGCACGATGAAGCTCATCGAGGAGCTCAAGCAGGACAAGGACCTCGCGGGCCTGCGCGTGAACCCCCTCCTGCTCATCGCCAAGGCCCTCCTGGTGGCAATCAAGCGAAACCCCGAGGTGAACGCGTCCTGGGACGAGGCGAACCAGGAGATCGTGCTCAAGCACTACGTGAACCTGGGCATCGCGGCGGCCACCCCCCGCGGCCTGATCGTCCCGAACATCAAGGACGCCCACACCAAGACCCTGCCCGAACTGGCGCAGGCACTCGGCGAGTTGGTGTCAACAGCCCGCGAGGGCAGGACATCCCCCGCTGCCATGCAGGGTGGTACGGTCACGATCACGAACGTCGGAGTCTTCGGCGTCGACACGGGTACGCCGCTCCTCAACCCTGGCGAGTCCGCGATCCTCGCCGTCGGCACCATCAAGCTCCAGCCCTGGGTCCACAAGGGCAAGGTGAAGCCCCGCCAGGTCACCACGCTGGCGCTCAGCTTCGACCACCGTCTGGTGGACGGCGAACTGGGCTCCAAGGTGCTGGCGGATGTGGCGGCGATCCTGGAGCAGCCGAAGCGGCTGATCACTTGGGCGTGAGGCTGTCGACCGGGTAGGTCCAACGATGAAGGGGGCGCCGCAAGTTCGGATTGCGGCGCCCCTTTTGCCAGGGGCCGTACCGACCGGACGAACAGTTCCTGGTCGGATACCGGGTGACCGGGGTCGACAGCCTGGAACGGGCGGTGGAGATCGCCGCTCGGATCTACGTGTCCCCTGGCCCGGGCGGTGAGTCCGTGAATCCCGGTGGAGCTTCACGCCGTTCCGCCGCGCCCTGCGTGAGTGCCTGCGTTCAGAAACGGGTGGCCCCGGCGCCGCTGGCCGGCGCCGGGGTTCGGAGAGGGCCCGCAGCATGCCGTGTAGGCGCCGGCGGGCCTTCTCCGTCGTACCTCTGGAGCCGACGCTCTGACGTCAGCCTCCAAGAGCGAGCGCTCTACCGCGCGAAGGCGTAATTCATCATCTTCTTCGCGTCCGATGCGCGGCTCGTCGACGAAGTCGACGCGAGCACCGTGCCGATGACCGTCTTGCCGTTGCGGGTGGCGGCGAAGACCAGGCAGTACCCAGCCTCCGGGCCGGAGCCGGTCTTGACGCCGATGGCGCCGGTGTAGGTGCCGAGGAGGGGGTTCGTGTTCGTCCACGGCGCCATCGTGCGGGTGCCGCCGGTCCTCGTCGTCGTCTTCGCTGTGTACGACTTCGTCTTGACGATCGAGCGGAACGTGGAGTTCTTCATCGCACTGCTGGCGATCTTCGTCAGGTCGCGCGGCGTGGAGTAGTTCGCGCCCCTGCCGATGCCGTCGAACGAGTCGAAGTGAGTGTTCGCCAGGCCGAGGTCCCTGGCCTGCTTGTTCATCTTGCCGATGAACGACTTCACGCGGGCGGCCCGCGTCGTGCCGGAGCCGAACTTGTCGGCGAGCGCGTACGCGGCGTCGCAGCCGGACGGCAGCATCAGCCCGTACAGCAGCTGACGGACCGTTACCTTGTCGCCGACGATCAGCTTGGCGTTCGAGGCCCAGTTGTTCTGGACGATGTAGTCGCTGTACGCCTTCTGGACCGTGACCTTGGCGTCCAGGTTGAGGTTCGGCTGCGACAGTACGACCTTCGCGGTCATGATCTTCGTGGTCGAGCCGGTGGAGCGGCGGGTGTCCGCGGCCTTCGTGTAGAGCGTCCTGGCCGTGCCGTTGTTCATCACGTAGCCGCCCTTGGCGGCGATCGTGGGCGCGGTGAGGGCCGTTGCGGGCGCCGCGGTGAGGGCTCCGGTCGCGAACATGGCTCCGGTGGTCATGACCACGGCGGCAGCTCTGCGGAACCGTACGCCCTTGATGCCGGTTTTCAAGTCGAGTACCCCGATTGCGTTGAGTGCCTCAAATGCCCTGAATGGGCGGTCGCTTGAGCGAGTCGCCGTCTCCTGCGACACGTATGACACGTAAGTAGCACAGATGGATGTACCGCTCGTAGGGCGGGGTCCACATTGACGCCACACGTCCGCATCCTGGACGGCCCGCGACGATGCGTACGTGTTGTATCTATGCTGTGCGCATGCCTGCAGCGCCCTCCCCGACATCGACCGACACCGTGTCCGGACCAGCCAAGCAGCCGCCCGCCAAACAACCTCCCGCCGCCGAACGCGTCTACGCCCACGTCAAGCAGGGCGTCCTGGAGCGCCGGTACGAGGGCGGAACGCTGCTCACCGAGGGCGAGCTGGCCGAGGCGGTCGGGGTGTCACGAACCCCCGTGCGCGAGGCGCTGCTGAAGCTCGAGGTCGAGGGGCTGATCAAGCTCTACCCGAAGAAGGGCGCGCTGGTCCTGCCCGTCTCCGCGCAGGAGATCGCCGATGTCGTGGAGACCCGGCAGCTCGTCGAGGAGCACGCGATCCGCAAGGCGGTGCCGGCCTCGCCCGCGCTCATCGAGCGCCTCACGCAGCTCCTGGAGAAGCAGCGGGAGCAGGCCGAGGCCGGCGACCTGGCGGCAGCCGCCGTCACCGACCGCTGCTTCCACGCCGAGATCGTCCGCAGTGGAGGGAACGCGATCCTCTCGCGGCTCTACGACCAGCTCCGCGACCGGCAGTTGCGTATGGGCGTCGCCGTCATGCACGCCCACCCCGACCGCGTCACCAAGACGCTCACCGAGCACCGCGAGATCCTCGAAGCGCTGCGCTCCGGCGACGCGGAGGCGGCCGTCGACCTGGTCCACCGGCACGTCAGCTGGTTCTCCAACCTCGCCCGGGGTGAGGTCCGATGACCGTTGGGGGACGCTCCACGACCGCTGCCCTCCCCGGCGATCCGCCCGGCGGCCGCCGGGCCGTCCTCGTCTGGTCCGTCGGCGTCGCCGTCTACTTCGTCGCGGTCATCTTCCGTACGTCCCTGGGGGTGGCCGGACTCGACGCCGCCGACCGCTTCGACGTGGGCGCCTCCGCGCTGTCCACCTTCTCGATCCTCCAGCTCCTCGTCTACGCGGGCATGCAGATACCCGTCGGCCTGCTGGTGGACCGGCTCGGCACCAAGAAGGTGCTGACCATCGGCGTGGTCCTGTTCACGGCAGGTCAGCTGGGCTTCGCCTTCTCGCCCTCGTACGGGATGGCGCTGGCCGCTCGCGCGCTGCTCGGCTGCGGTGACGCGATGACGTTCATCAGCGTGCTGCGGCTCGGCGCGCGCTGGTTCCCGGCCCGGCGCGGCCCGATGGTCGCGCAGATGGCGGGCCTGGTGGGCATGGCGGGCAACCTCGTCTCGACGCTCGTCCTGGCCCGGCTGCTGCACGGCGTCGGCTGGACCGCGGCCTTCGCGGGCAGCTCGCTCGCGGGCGTCCTCGTCCTCGTACTCATGCTGCTGTTCCTCAAGGACCACCCCGAGGGACACGAGCCGGAGCCGTTCCCGCACTACGGCGCCGCGTATGTGCGCCGGCAGATCGCCGCGTCCTGGCGGGAGCCCGGGACGCGGCTGGGGCTGTGGGTGCACTTCACCACGCAGTTCCCGGCGATGGTGTTCCTGCTGCTGTGGGGCCTGCCCTTCCTCGTCGAGGCGCAGGGTCTTTCGCGGGCGACGGCCGGTGAGCTGCTGACACTGGTCGTGCTCTCCAACATGGCCATCGGCCTGGTGTACGGGCAGATCGTCGCCCGGCACCACGCGGCACGGCTTCCGCTGGCGCTCGGCACGGTGCTGTCGACGGCGGCCGTCTGGGCCGCCACGCTCGCATACCCCGCCGACCATGCCCCGATGTGGCTGCTGATCGTGCTCTGCACGGTGCTCGGCGCCTGCGGCCCCGCCTCGATGATCGGCTTCGACTTCGCTCGCCCCGCGAACCCGCCCGAGCGTCAGGGCACGGCCTCCGGAATCACGAACATGGGCGGTTTCGTCGCCTCGATGACGACGCTGTTCGCGATCGGTGCGCTGCTGGACGCCACCGGTGACGACTACGGCGTCGCCTTCTCCACGGTGTTCGTGCTCCAGGCGCTCGGCCTCGGCCAGATCCTCCGCCTGCGCCGCCAGGCCGCCCGCCGCGAGCGCGAACGGCTGGTCGCGAGCCGGGTGGAGACGGTGCACGTGCCCGCGTGACGCGTGGCGGTTCTTCGTAACTGCCCTTCGCGGTACGGCGCGGGCCAGGTGTGCGACAGCCTGACGGCGGGCCACGAGGCGAACACCCCCGCGCCCGCCGGGGCCCGATCCCCGCTCAGGCGTCCGGCGCACCCGCGGCCCTCGCCGATGCGTGCGCTACTGCGTGACCACGAAGTGCCGCAGGATCGCCGCCGCCAGCTCCGGATCGCCCTCCGTCTTGATGCGGTCCGCCACCGAGTCGACGGTGACCCGGCCGCAGGCCAGCCGGAAGTACGTCTCCCAGTCGAGCGTGAGGGTGGCCGCCGGACCGAGCGAGACGGCGCCGTCTATCGTGCCGTGGCCCTCGGAGTCGACGCGGACCGTGCGCAGGAAGTCGACCGGTCCGTGCACGTCGAAGACGACCGCGGAGTTCGCGGGCGCGCCCGCCTCCTTGGCGACGACCTTCGGCAGCACGGCGAGCAGATCGTCCCGCACGATGTACGCACCCGGCGAGTCCAGATTGCCCGGCCGGCCGAGCGCGGCGCGCAGGTCCTGCTCGTGCACCCAGACGTCGAACGCGCGGTACCGCATGGACTGTTCGAGGGTGATCTCCGAGCCCAGCGGACCGCGCACCTTGGCGTGCGGCTCGCGCGACTCGTTCCGCAGCTGCCGGTTGCGGCGGATGATCGTGTACTCCAGCTCGGACGTCATCTCCGGTGCCGTGTGGTGACGGCGTACGTCGACCTGCATCTCCATGTACCGCTGGTGCTCGTTCGACACGTGGTACAGATCGCGCGGCAGCGTGTGGATCGGGCGCGGGTCGCCGAGCATCTCGCAGTCCATACCGATCACATGCGAGACCACATCGCGGACCGACCAGCCCGGGCAGGGGGTCCGCCGGTTCCACTCACCCTCCACGAGCGGCTGCACCAGCTCGGATATCGCTTCCACTGAGTGGGTCCAGGCGTCGGCATAGTTCTGAAGACTGGGATGGAGACTCACGGGACCCCTCGGGCGGTTCGTGCGCGGGCATAGGTGTCTTGGACCGCTAAGTTACGCTGCTGCAAGGCACCCCGGCAGTGCTTTCGTGTGACGATCGTAGGCCCGTTTCGCGGGTCGAATGCCAGGACGGTGGTAGTGTGCGCGCCTCCCTCATCCAGATCGGTGTATACGACGGCAAAGGGGGCGAATCGATCGACGCGCGCCGACAGCGTGTGGCCGCCCTCGTCCGCGAGCAGGCCGGTGCCGATCTGGTCGTGCTGCCCGAACTGTGGACAACGGGGGCGTTCGCCTACGAGTCCTTCGGGACTCAGGCCGAGCCGCTGCACGGGCCGACGTACGAGGTGATGGCCAAGGCGGCGAGCGACGCGGGCGTATGGCTGCACGCGGGCTCCATCCCCGAGCGGGACCCCGACGGCCTCCTCTACAACACCTCACTCGTCTTCTCCCCCTCCGGCGAACTGGCCGCCTCGTACCGAAAGATCCACCGCTTCGGCTTCGACAAGGGCGAGGCGGTGCTGATGAGCGCGGGCGCCGATGTCGTCACCGTACGACTGCCGTCGACCACGCTCGGCCTGGCGACCTGCTACGACCTCCGCTTCCCCGAGCTCTTCCGCCGCCTCGTCGACGCCGGCGCCGAAACCCTCGTCATCCCCGCCGGCTGGCCCGAACGCCGCCGCTCCCACTGGACGCTGCTGGCCCAGGCCCGCGCGGTGGAGAACCAGTCCTACGTCCTCGCGTGTGGAACGGCCGGTACGCATGCGGGAGTTCCGCAGGCCGGTCACTCGATCGTGGTGGATCCGTGGGGCGAGGTACTGGCGGAGGCGGGCGCGGACGAGGAGGTGCTCACGGTGGAGTTCGACCCGGGGAAGGTGGGCGTGACGAGGGATCAGTTCCCGGCGCTGAAGGACCGGATGCTGGGGCTGGAGCCCCCTGGCCGTTAGCTCTCAGTCCTCCCGTTGGCTCTCAGTCCTCCCGTTCCTTCTCGGCCAGATGGATCACGCACACCGCCACCGCGATCAGCAGCGCCGGGTCCGCGTCCTCCCGTACGATGTCGACGCCGTACGTCTCCCGCACGTGAAGCCGGCGCCGGGAGATGACGGCGAGCAGCTCACCGTCGTACTCGATGGCGAATTCGCGGTCGAGGATCTTGCCGCTGACGTCCAGTTCCGTGCTGCCGTCCGCCAGGGCCACCCGGTAGTGGTTGCGCAGCAACGACAGCCGTTTGCGTCTGATCCGCGCGAGCGGCCCGCCGTCCCGCTCGATCACCATCGTGTCCCGCAGGGCGAACATCTTCTGGCGGATGTCGATCAGGACGCGCCCCTGGGTGTCCTTCAGCTCGAAGGTGTCCCGCAGCCGCATGGCTTTGCCGTCGACGAGGAAGACCTTGTTGCCGCGGTCGTCCTCGATCCAGTAGTCGTCACCGATGCCGAGGAGCCGGTCGCGTACGAGGAATTTCATGTATGCAGCGGTTCCCCGGCGGCCGGTCCGAAACGCCGCCGGTAGGCCGATGGGCTGAGCCCGGTCTCGCGTCGCACGCGCGCGCGTAGGTTCGCGGCCGTCCCCAGCCCGCTCCGGGCGGCCACCACGTCCAGCCGCTCCTCCCCCCGCTCGATCAGTCGGCAGGCCAGCGCCACCCTCTCCCCTGTCAGCCAGGCCAGCGGAGTCGTACCGAGCTGGGTGCGGAAGCGCCGGTGCAGCGTCGCGGGGCTGACCGCCGCACGCGCCGCCAAGTCCGCCACCGTCAGCGGCTCGCCCAGCCGCTCCTGAGCCCACGCCAGCAGGGGCCCCAGCGACTCGTCGGGCACGTCCGGCACCGGGCGCTCTACGAACTGCCGCTGTCCGCCGTCCCGGTGAGCGGCGAACACCAGCCGGCGGGACACCATGTTGGCGATTTCGGCGCCGTGGTCGCGCCGTATGACGTACAGCCCGAGGTCGAGCGCGGCCGCGCTGCCCGCGGCGGTCAGGACGTCGCCCTCGTCGACGAAGAGCACGTCCGGCTCCAGCAGCACCTTCGGGTGCAGTTCCTGGAAGGCGGCGGCCCACATCCAGTGAGTGGTGGCCCGGCGGCCGTCGAGCAGACCGGCCTCGGCCAGCGCGAAGGTGCCCGTGCAGAAGCTCATGATGCGTGCCCCGCGGGCGTGGGTGCGCCGGATGGCGTCCAGGACGGCAGGCCCGCGCGGTACGACGTTGTCGGGCCGGCCCGGTACGACGAGGGTGTCCACCGTGTCGACGACGTCCAGGCCGTGCACACCGGTCACCGTGAAGAATCCGTGGTTCATCCGCACCTCGGGCGCGGGTGTGCACAGCATGACCTCGTACAGCGGTCCGGGGAGGCCCAGTTCGGGCCGCGGCAGCCCGAACAGCTCGGTGGCGACACCGACCTCGAACGGGTTGGTGCCCTCGTCCACGATCACGGCGACCTTGTGCGGACAGTGCGAGGATCCTTGCGGCATATGCGATTCCTAGCACTCGTGCGACGCCGGGACCACCCCGCACGATGAGCCCATGGAACCCATCTCGCTGGAAACGGCCCTCTCCTCCTTCACGGAAACGTGGAGCCCCCGAATCGTGACGGCCGTCAACGACTACGACGTCCGCGTGGCCAAGGTCGAGGGCGAGCACCTCTGGCACGTCCACGACCACACCGACGAGTTCTTCCTGGTCCTGAACGGCGAACTGCACATCGCCCTGCGCGAACCGGCCGGCGAGCGCACGGTCGTCCTGCCCCGGGGCGCCGTCTTCACAGTCCCGCGCGGCACCGAGCACAAGCCGTACGCTCCCGTCCCCACCGAGATCCTCGTCCTCGAACCGACCGGCACCTCCACCGTCGGCGACCGCCACGACGAGGTACCGGACCATGTGGACGCGACTACGGGGCACGCGCTGGCCTGACCCGTCACCGAACGGTGCCGTGGCCGGCGGTCGAGGGAGTGGCGATCAGATGCCGTAACCGTCGCTGTATCCGTCCCGGCGGCTGTGGTGCCGTTCCTCGTCGATCACCGGTGTCGTGGGCGGCACCACCACACGCCGGCGCTTGGCGACACTGCTGAACGTCGCGACGCCGATCAGGCCGACGACGATCAGGATGATTCCGACCAGGTCGAGGTTGACTCCCTGCATGTCCCAGTCGGTCGCGAACGTGAGGATGGCCCCCACCGCGATCAGAATGATGCAACCACCAAGACCCATGAGTCCGGCCTCCCTGTGCTGTCCGTCTTCAACGGCTGTTGCGGACCCGGGCCGGGTACCCTCCGCCGGACCGGCCATGCGGAGGCGAGCACTCACTTCATGCGGAAGCTCGGGGAGAACTGTCCCAACTAACCCTCCAGGAACGCCACCAACGCGTTCGCCAGCAGGAACGGGTCCTCCGTGGCGCACAGTTCGCGGGCGCTGTGCATGGAGAGGATGGCCACGCCGATGTCGACCGTCTTGATGCCGTGGCGGGCGGCGGTGATGGGGCCGATGGTCGTGCCGCAGGGCATCGAGTTGTTGGAGACGAAGGACTGGAAGGGTACGGCGGCCTTCTCGCAGGCGGCGGAGAAGACCGCGCGGCCCGAACCGTCCGTGGCGTAGCGGTTGTTGACGTTGACCTTGAGGATGGGGCCGCTGCCCGCGCGCGGGTGGTGCGTCGGGTCGTGGCGCTCGGCGTAGTTCGGGTGGACCGCGTGGCCCGTGTCGGAGGACAGGCAGACCGTGCCGGCGAAGGCGCGCGCCCGGTCCTCGTACGTACCGCCGCGCGCGAACACCGAACGCTCCAGCACATTCCCGAGCAGCGGACCGTCCGCCCCCGTGTCCGACTGCGAGCCGTTCTCCTCGTGGTCGAACGCCGCGAGCACCGGGATGTACGGGAGGGCCGAATCGCAGGTCGCGACGGCCGCCAACGCGGCCGTACCGGCGTGCACGGACAGGAGGTTGTCCATACGCGGGCCGGCGACCAGCTCCTTGTCCCGGCCCAGGTACGACGGCGGCTCGATGGAGTGCGTCATCAGGTCCCAGCCGGTGACCTCGCCCTCGGCCAGCCCTGACTCCTGCTCCAGGAAACGGATCAGATCCCCGTCGCGTACGTCGTTGCCGAGGCCCCAGATCGGCTGGAGATGCCGCTGCTTGTCGAGCTTGAGGCCCTCGGAGGTGACCGATCGGTCCAGGTGGATGGCGAGTTGGGGGACTCGCAGCAGGGCGCGGTCGATGTTCACCAGGCGGGTCGTGCCGTCGCGCAGCGAGAGCCGGCCGGCGAGGCCCAGGTCCCGGTCCAGCCAGGAGTTGAGCAGCGGGCCGCCGTAGATCTCGACCGCGACCTGGCGCCAGCCGTGCGCACCGCTGTCCGGCCGCGGCTTCACACGCAGGTTGGGGGAGTCGGTGTGCGCCCCGACGATCCGGAAGGGCGTGTGCGGTTCGGCGCCCTCGGGCACGTACCAGGCCACGATCGCGCCCCCGCGCACCACGTACTTCCCGCCGTGCGCCCCCTCCCACGCGTCCGTCTCGGCGACCTGCCGGAAGCCGGCCTTCTCCAGCCGCTCGGCCGCGTTCGCCACCGCGTGATACGGCGACGGGCTGGCCGTCAGGAAGGACATGAGGTCGTCGGTATGGCCGCGATCGAAGCGTGGGGGTGTGCGCATGGGTTCACCTTAACGACGTACGAGGGCCCGCTCCCGGCGATGGGGAACGGGCCCTCGTAAGGGGTATGTGGAGGGGACCGCCGACCGGAAGGTCACTTTCCGGTACGGCTCCGGTATGGGCGTAAACGCTCCTGGAAAGGCCGCCTCGTATGTACGGAAGCGTTCCTAGAAGGCCGCTTCGTCGAGCTCCATCAGCTCCAGGTCGGTGCCCTCGGCGAGCTTGCGCGCACCGGTGACGCCCGGCAGGACGTTCGCCGCGAAGAACTTGGCCGCGGCGATCTTGCCGGTGTAGAAGGCCTTGTCCTTGGCCGGCGCCGTCTCCAGCTTCTCGGCCGCGACCGCGGCACCCTTCAGCAGCAGGTAGCCGACGACCACGTCACCGGAGGCCATCAGCAGGCGGGTGGTGTTGAGCCCGACCTTGTAGATGTTCTTGACGTCCTGCTCGGTGGCCGCGAGGTCCGTGAGCATCAGGCCGACGATGGCCTCCAGCTCGACGGCGGCCTTGGCGAGCTGCTCGCGGGCGGCCGACAGCTCCTCGCCACCCGTACCGAGCGCCAGGAACTTCTTGATGTCCTCGGCGAGCGAGTTCAGCGCCGCGCCCTGGTTGCGGACGATCTTCCGGAAGAAGAAGTCCTGGCCCTGGATCGCGGTGGTGCCCTCGTAGAGAGTGTCGATCTTGGCGTCCCGGATGTACTGCTCGATCGGGTACTCCTGCAGGAAGCCGGAGCCGCCGAAGGTCTGCAGGGACTGCGCGAGCTGCTCGTACCCCTTCTCGGAGCCGTAGCCCTTCACGATCGGCAGAAGCAGGTCGTTCAGGGCCTCGAGGGCGGCGGTGTCCTCGCCCGCGGCCTCCTTGACCATGATCTCGTCCTGGATCGACGCGGTGTACATGACGAGGGAGCGCATGCCCTCCGCGTACGCCTTCTGCGTCATCAGCGAGCGGCGCACGTCCGGGTGGTGCGTGATGGTGACCTTGGGGGCGGTCTTGTCCATGAAGTTCGCGAGGTCCGGGCCCTGGACGCGCTCCTTGGCGTACTCGAGGGCGTTCAGGTAACCCGTCGACAGCGTCGAGATCGCCTTCGTGCCGACCATCATCCGGGCGAACTCGATGATCCGGAACATCTGGCGGATGCCGTCGTGCTTGTCGCCGATCAGCCACCCCTTGGCGGGGTGGCGGTCGCCGAAGGTCATCTCGCAGGTGTTGGAGGCCTTGAGCCCCATCTTGTGCTCGACGTTCGTCGCGTACACGCCGTTGCGCTCGCCCAGCTCGCCGGTCTCGAAGTCGAAGAGGTACTTCGGTACGAGGAAGAGGGACAGGCCCTTGGTGCCGGGACCGGCACCTTCCGGCCGCGCGAGCACGTAGTGAAGGATGTTCTCCTCCATGTCGTGCTCACCGGACGTGATGAAGCGCTTGACGCCCTCGATGTGCCAGGAGCCGTCCTCCTGCTGAACCGCCTTGGTGCGCCCGGCGCCCACGTCCGAGCCCGCGTCGGGCTCGGTGAGCACCATCGTCGAGCCCCAGGTCCTGTCCACGGCTATCTGGGCGATGTGCTTCTGCTGCTCGGTGCCCTCGTCGAAGAGGATGCGGGCGAACGCCGGGCCGGAGGAGTACATCCACACCGCCGGGTTGGCGCCCAGAACCAGCTCCGCGTACGACCAGATCAGGGACGGCGGGGCGGTCGTGCCGCCGATCTCCTCGGGCAGGCCGAGCCGCCAGTACTCGGAGTCCATGAAGGCCTTGTAGCTCTTCTTGAAGCTGTCCGGTACGGGCGCGGTGTTGGTCTCCGGGTCGAAGACCGGCGGGTTGCGGTCCGCGTCCGCGAAGGACTCCGCCAGCTCGTTCTCCGAAAGTCGGGTCAGCTCTTCGAGGATGCTCTTGGCGGTCTCGGTGTCCATCTCCGCGAACGGGCCGGTGCCGTACAGCTTGTCGCGCCCGAGCACCTCGAAGAGGTTGAACTCGATGTCGCGGAGATTCGACTTGTAGTGCCCCATGGCGACGGCTCCGTTAAGGGATCGGGTGAGGTTGGTGATTCCTCAGACCTAGGTTCGTGTACAGCAAACAGCCACGATGATGCTACCCGTGGGTAATAAGAATCAACCCCTAGCGGCTCAAGTGTGAGGTAACCCTCCGGGTTCGGGCGGGTGGGTTTGTGGTGGGTTCGGTTCGTGAGCGAGTGCGGGCACGTCGTGGCTGGTCGCGCCCCGCGGCGGAGCCGCATACGTCACAGCCCCGCGCCCCTAAAAGCAAAAGCCTGCAGCTCCCCGGGGAAGCCCGCACCCCCAACCACCCGCAGCTTCCCTCCGGCGGGAGGGGTCGTGGGCCGGTGCGTCCTATGCCCGTCGCTTAGCTCCGGTCTCGGAGAACCCGCACCCTGTACCAGCTAAGGGCCGTATGCCCGCCCTGCGACGGGCTGACGCACCGGCCCACGACCCCGCACCCCCACCCACCTAGGGGCGCGGGGAACGGCGCGACCAGCCACACTCAACCCGCACTCAACAACGAACCCACCCGCCCAACCGCCGGAGGCACCCCGCCCAACCGCCGGAGGCAACCGGCTACTCTGACCCCCATGTACGGCTACGACCAGACCGCGGGCCCCGGCCAGCAGCAGTACGCGCAGCCTCAGCCGCCGCCCCAGCCCGGTGGGTATGGCCAGCAGAGCGGGCCGCTGTACCCCGAGCCGTCGCCGCCCTCGCTCGCGGACGCGGTGCGCGCGTTCACCACGGGGGCGATCTCCGCCGAGGACTTCCAGCAGGTCTTCGCCACGTCCAAGGTCTACTGCCCGCGCGGTGACAACCCCGGCTTCCTGGCGCTGCACAACACCCAGCAGCCCGTGATCCCGATGTTCACCTCGCTCAAGGAGCTGCGCCGGTACGCCGGCAAGGAGTCCAAGTACTTCGTGATCACCGGTGCCGAGGTGATCGACCTGCTCCCCACCGGCTATGGCTTCGTCCTCGACATGGAGGGCGAGCACCGCATGGTCTTCGACGCGAAGGCGGTCGAGCAGATGGTCGACTTCGCGATGCGCCGAATGTACGGCTGACGTGCCCCGACACCGTGCGCGCCCGGAGGGAATTCCCTCCGGGCGTTCTCTGTTCTGGGTAGCAGGAAGTTCAAGAATCAACTAATCTCGGAACACAAGGAGGTACCGACATGCCTGCAGTGACCGTCGAGAACCCGCTGACGCTGCCCCGTGTGGTGGCGCCGGCCGAGGCCGTGGCGCGTCCCGTACTCGCCGTGACCACCGCGCCGAGCGGTTTCGAGGGCGAGGGCTTCCCGGTCCGCCGTGCGTTCGCCGGGATCAACTACAAGTACCTCGACCCGTTCATCATGATGGACCAGATGGGCGAGGTGGAGTACGCGCCAGGGGAGCCGAAAGGGACCCCGTGGCACCCGCACAGAGGCTTCGAGACCGTCACGTACATCATCGACGGGATCTTCGACCACCAGGACTCCAACGGTGGTGGCGGCACCATCACCAACGGTGACACCCAGTGGATGACGGCCGGCTCGGGGCTCCTGCACATCGAGGCTCCGCCGGAGTCGCTGGTCATGTCCGGCGGGCTGTTCCACGGCTTGCAGCTGTGGGTGAACCTGCCTGCCAAGGACAAGATGATGGCCCCGCGCTACCAGGACATCCGCGGTGGCCAGGTGCAGCTCCTCACCACCCCCGACGGCGGCGCGCTGCTGCGTGTCATCGCCGGTGAGCTGGACGGTCACCAGGGGCCCGGCATCACGCACACGCCGATCACGATGATCCACGCGACGGTGGCGCCCGGCGCCGAGCTCACGCTGCCCTGGCGCGAGGACTTCAACGGTCTGGCGTACGTCCTCGCCGGGCGCGGCAGTGTCGGTACGGACCGTCGGCCCATCCACAGCGGCCAGACCGCGGTCTTCGGCACCGGCTCCTCGCTGACCATCCGCGCGGACGAGACGCAGGACTCCCACACCCCGGACCTGGAGGTCGCGCTCCTGGGCGGGCAGCCGATCCGTGAGCCGATGGCGCACTACGGGCCCTTCGTGATGAACACCCGCGAGGAGCTTCAGCAGGCCTTCGAGGACTTCCAGAAGGGACGGCTGGGTACGATTCCGGCCGTGCACGGGATGGCCGAGGGCGGTCTCTGACAGTACGGAACGGAAGGACGACGGGCATGGCGCAGGAGAATCCGGAGTTCCACCTCGTGTTCCATCCCGTCGTCGGGGAGCCGCTGGCCGTCAGGAGCCGTGACTTCGAGTCGCTGGAGTCGGCGGTGGACAGCGTGACCATGGCGCTGGAGCAGGGGCACACCCTGCGCTTCGAGCAGAACGGCCGTGACGGCGTCGACAGTGGGACCGTGCTGGTCAACTGTTCCAACGTCGTCGCGGTCAAGGTGCGGCCGGTGTCGGCGACAGGCGCCGACGACGGCCAGTACCTGTGATCACGTACCGGTGATCGTCTCGGGCTTCCCGGCGCCGTCCGGTTCGTAGAGCTCGAACCAGATGCTCTTGCCCTCGCCCCGCGGGTCCACTCCCCAGGCGTCCGAGAGCAGCTCCATGAGCATCAGGCCCCGCCCGGAGGACGCCAGTTCTCCGGGCTGGCGCTTGTGGGGCAGGGCGTCGCTGCGGTCGGTGACCTCGACCCGGATCCGGCGGGAGCCCGCCTCGCCCGTCATCTCGGCGACGAGCAGCGCGTCGGCGTCCGTGTGTACGAGTACGTTCGTGACCATCTCCGAGGCCAGCAGCACCGCCGAGTCGACCTGGTCCTCGGAGGCCCAGTCGTGCAGCAGCTCTCTCAGCTGCTGGCGGGTGTCCGCGACCCGCTCGGGCTCGTCCTGTGCGACGGTCAGCACGGTGCGGCGTACGGACGTCCGTGCCGCCGGCTGGTCGCCGCAGCCGCAGCCCTCCCCCTGCCGGCACAGCAGCAGGACGGCGATGTCGTCCTCGCGGCGGTCCACGAGCGGCCCGGTCGTGTGGTGCGAGGAAGGCCCGTGCACGGCCTGGACCAGTGCGTCGGCCAGCGCCTCCAGGTCGCTCTGCTCGCCGTCGTGGCTCTCCAGGATCTTGCGGATCCTGAGCCAGCCGGTGTCGAGGTCGTGCCCGCCGGTCTCGATGAGCCCGTCCGTGCAGATCAGCATGGTCTCGCCGGGTTCCAGGGCGAGCCGGGTCGTCGGATAGTCCGCGTCCGGGTCGATGCCGAGCGGCAGTCCGCCCGCGGTCGGCCGGGTCAGCACGGTCCCGTCGGCCATCCGGATCGCCGGGTCCGGGTGCCCGGCACGGGCGATGTCCAGTACGCCGGTCGCGGGGTCGACCTCCACGTACAGGCAGGTCGCGAAGCGCAGGTCGGCGGCCTCCTCGTCGGACGTCATCCCGTACAGGAACCGCGAGGCGCGCGACAGTACGGCGTCGGGGCGGTGCCCTTCGGAGGCGTACGCCCTGAGCGCGATCCGCAGCTGGCCCATCAATCCGGCGGCGCGTACGTCATGGCCCTGGACGTCGCCGATGACGAGGGCGAATCTGCCTCCCCCGGGCTTGGCCGGGGAGGTGCCTCCGGGGAGCGGGATCATGTCGTACCAGTCGCCGCCGACCTGGAGCCCGCCGCCGGTGGGCACGTACCGCGCGGCCACGCTCATGCCCGGGATCTGCGGCCCTAGGTTGGGCAGCATCGAGCGCTGGAGGCCGTCGGTCAGCTCGCGCTCCGACTCGGCGGTACCGGCGCGCGAGAGGGCCTGCGCGAGCATGCGGGCCACGGTGGTGAGGACGGAGCGTTCGTCGGGCGTGAAGGAGACGGGGTAGGTGAAGGCCGCCATCCAGGCGCCCATCGTGCGGCCCGCGACGACGAGCGGCAGGAACGCCCACGACTGCCGCCCGAAGCCCTGGGCGAACGGCCAGGAGGCGGGGAAGCGTTTCCGGTAGTCCCTCGGGGAGGAGAGATAGACGGCACGGCCGGTGCGTACGACCTCCGCGGCCGGATGGTCCGTCTCCATGGACATCGCGGAGAACGGGCCCTCGTCGTCGGAGTGGTGCCCGTGGTGGCCGATGAGCGTCAGCCGGTCGCCCTGCGTGCCGTAGACGGCCAGTCCGTCCGGTGAGAACCCGGGCATCGACAGGCCGGCCGCGACCCGCAGCACTTCCGCCGTGGACCGCGCCTCGGCCAGTGCGCGCCCGGCGTCCAGCAGGAACGCCTCGCGCGAGCGGCGCCAGTCGCCGGTGACGGCCGTGCGGGCGGCGGCGCCCGGCGGTGGCTCGGAGACCTCCTGGAGGGTGCCGACCAGCTGGTAGGAGCGCGATTCGGTGTCGTACGACGGCTTGGAGCGGCTGCGCACCGTACGCAGTACGCGGCCCTGGTCGTCCATGACCCGCATCCGGAGTTCGGCGATGGTGCCCTCGGAGGCGGCGAGCTGGACGACGGGTTTGACCTCGTTCCAGTCGACGGGGTGGAAGCGGGCGCGGGCGCCGGCTTCCGTGAGCGTCATCGGCTCGGCGGGAAGTCCGAGCAGCCGTGCGGCCTCGGCATCCAGAGTGACCAGTTCGGCCGCGTTGTCCCAACGCCACAGGCCGGTCGCGAGGGTGGCCAGGACGTCCCCCACGGCGGGCAGGGGCTCACCAGTGCGCATTGGGACACTGTAGGAAGAGGTGATCGTGAGAAGCCACCAAAGGGAGAAAGGCCACCCCTCAGAGAGGTGGACCGTGACCGGCCCGTGATGGTCGTGACCCGCTCGTAATGGTGGGGAGGCGGGCTTGGGCTCCCCGGTACGCTTGGGTCTGTGTTTCACGTGAAACACAGACCGTGACAACACGGGCCGTGACATACAGGCCGTGACACACAGACCCCGATCCGCGAAGACTGGATGAACGACGATGCATCGGTACAGGTCCCACACCTGCGGCGAGCTCCGCGCCTCTGACGTCGGCAGCGACGTCCGGCTGAGCGGCTGGCTGCACAATCGGCGCGACCTGGGCGGCATCCTCTTCATCGATCTGCGCGATCACTACGGCATCACGCAGCTGGTCGCTCGCCCCGGCACGGCCGCGTACGAGGCGCTGGACAAGCTCTCCAAGGAGTCGACCGTCCGCGTCGACGGCAAGGTCGTCTCGCGCGGGGCGGAGAACATCAACCCGGACCTGCCGACCGGTGAGGTCGAGGTCGAGGTGAGCGAGGTCGAGCTGCTCGGTGCCGCCGCCCCGCTGCCCTTCACGATCAACACCGAGGACGGTGTGAACGAGGAGCGGCGCCTGGAGTACCGCTTCCTGGACCTGCGCCGCGAGCGCATGCACCGCAACATCATGCTGCGTACGGCGGTCATCTCCGCGATCCGCAACAAGATGACGACCCTCGGCTTCAACGAGCTGGCGACCCCGATTCTGACGGCCACCTCGCCGGAGGGCGCCCGCGACTTCGTCGTCCCGTCCCGTCTGCACCCGGGCAGGTTCTACGCCCTTCCGCAGGCCCCGCAGCAGTTCAAGCAGCTGCTGATGATCTCCGGCTTCGACCGCTACTTCCAGATCGCGCCCTGTTTCCGCGACGAGGACGCGCGCGCGGACCGTTCGCCGGGCGAGTTCTACCAGCTCGACGTGGAGATGTCCTTCGTCGAGCAGGAGGACGTGTTCCAGCCGATCGAGCAGCTGATGACGGAGCTGTTCGAGGAGTTCGGCAACGGCCGCCATGTCACTTCCCCCTTCCCGCGGATCCCGTTCCGTGAGGCGATGCTGAAGTACGGCTCCGACAAGCCGGACCTGCGGGCCCAGCTGGAGCTGGCCGACATCACCGACATCTTCGAGGGCTCGGAGTTCAAGGCCTTCGCGGGCAAGCACGTACGGGCGCTGCCGGTGCCGGACGTGTCCTCGCAGCCCCGTAAGTTCTTCGACCAGCTCGGTGACTACGCCGTCTCGCAGGGTGCGAAGGGCTTGGCGTGGGTGCGGGTCGCCGAGGACGGCTCGCTGACCGGCCCGATCGCGAAGTTCCTGACGGAGGAGAACGTCGCGGAGCTGACGAAGCGGCTGTCTCTCGCCGCCGGTCACGCGGTGTTCTTCGGCGCGGGCGAGTTCGACGAGGTCTCGAAGATCATGGGCGCGGTGCGGGTGGAGGCCGCTCGTCGCGCGGGTCACTTCGAGGAGGACGTCTTCCGTTTCTGCTGGGTCGTGGACTTCCCGATGTTCGAGAAGGACGAGGAGACGGGGAAGATCGACTTCTCCCACAACCCCTTCTCGATGCCGCAGGGCGGAATGGAAGCCCTGGAGACGCAGGACCCCCTCGACATCCTGGCCTGGCAGTACGACATCGTCTGCAACGGCGTCGAGCTGTCCTCCGGCGCGATCCGGAACCACGAGCCGGACATCATGCTGAAGGCCTTCGGTATCGCGGGCTACGAGGCGGAGACCGTCGAGCGTGAGTTCGCGGGCATGCTCCGCGCGTTCCGCTTCGGCGCCCCTCCGCACGGCGGCATCGCGCCGGGCGTCGACCGGATCGTGATGCTCCTGGCCGACGAGCCCAACATCCGCGAGACGATCGCCTTCCCGCTCAACGGCAACGCCCAGGACCTGATGATGGGCGCGCCGACGGAGCTGGAGGAGGCGCGGCTGCGGGAGTTGCACCTTTCGGTGCGCAAGCCGCAGCCGAAGTAGCTCCGCTGGGAGGGCAGTTCGAAGCTGCGGGTTCATTGTGGCTGGTCGCGCAGTTCCCCGCGCCCCTAAGAGGCCTGCGGCCTCCTTAGGGGCGCGGTGTGGCTCGGAACCGACGTCGGTTCCGAGCCGCTTTCGCGTGTGCGGGCAACCTGTGAGAGTCCCGTGGAATTGCACAGTCCGTACCCATGTTGCTGACAGGTGCCGTCCCTAACGTCCTGCCCATGACTGGGACCGAGCCTCACAAGACTCAACAGCCAAAGCACAAACGGAACTTGACGCGACGCAAGGTCATCGTGGCGGGTGGCGCGGCGGTGGCCGCGGTGGGCGTCGGCGGTGGTATCGCCGCGAACGCGAACGCGGGCCAGACGACCGGCACGGGCAAGGGTGCCACCGCGAAGGCCGTCGGCAGCGCCGCGGAGGAGTGCTACAAGCTCACCTCCGAGACCACCGAGGGTCCGTACTACATCGACGCGGACAAGATCCGCCGCGACATCACCGAGGACAAGGAGGGCATCCCGATGACCCTCCGCATCAAGGTGATCGACTCCGAGAGCTGCAAGCCGATCCGGAACGCGGCCGTCGACATCTGGCACTGCGACGCGCTGGGCATCTACTCCGGTTACGAGGACGTCTCCACCGGTGGCGGTGGCGGCGGTACGCCGCCCAGCGGCACCCCCTCCGACGCCCCGTCCGGTACGCCGACGGGCTCCCCGCCGGAGGGCGGCGGCGGTGGCGTGCACGAGGAGCCCACCGACGACGAGCGCTATCTGCGCGGCACCTGGCGGACGGACAAGCAGGGCTTCGTCACCTTCAAGACGATCTTCCCGGGCTGGTACCGGGGTCGCTGTGTCCACATCCACACCAAGGTGCACGTGGGCGGCGAGTGGACCGACGCCGGTTACGAGGGCGGCAACACCTGCCACACCGGCCAGTTCTTCTTCGACGAGGAGTCCGTGCTCGCCTCCGCCGAGGTCGAGCCGTACTCGACGTCGACGACGGAACGCACGACGCTCGAAGAGGACACGATCTACGACCAGAGCGGCACGACGGGCGGTCTGCTCAAGCTGAAGTACAAGAAGGGCGACATCGCCAAGGGCGTCATCGGCACCATCACGGTGGGCGTGGACCCGGAAGCGACGAACACGGGCACGGGCGACTCCGTCCAGCCGGGAGCCTCGGCGTCCGCTTCGGCGAGCTGACGCCGGTCTCCTCTCCGGCGAGCTGACGGACGTACGGCCCACTCACCACGGGCCCGGAACCCTCCCCTGGTTCCGGGCCCGTTCGAGCTCACGTAACGCTCCAAAGAAGCCGGTAGAAGTCGGTCCGTGCCGGGTCCGGAGCGATGCCGTACGCGTCGAGGAGGGTGTCGTCCCAGCCCGGGCCGTAGTTCCACTCGGTGCTCCAGGTGGCGACGGCCAGGTCGGCCCAGCGGTCGGCGAGGCCGAGAGCGCCCATGTCCACGTGAGCGGACCAGGAGCCGTCCTCGTGCAGCAGGGTGTTCGGGGCGCAGGGGTCGCCGTGGCAGACGACGAGGCGGTCGACCGGCGGCGGGTCGGGCAGGGCCGTGGGTGTCTTGATGCCTGCTCGCCGGGCATGTTCCAGACGGTGGTCGACCGACCAGCTGAACGGACAGTCGGACACGGGCAGTTGGTCGTGCAGGGCCCGTAGCCCCGCTCCCAGGGCACGTACCGCCGTGGCGGGATCCGCCTGCCACCGGGGACTGACGGCACTCTCGCCGGCCAGTGCGTACGTGACGAGCCAGGCTCCCTCCTCGTCGGCTCCGTGCTCCCGGACCCGAGGTACGGGCGTGAAGTCCCCGGCCCAGCGCAGCCGCTCCACCTCGGCGCCCAGGTCCAGGCCGGACCCCGCCGGCGCCCACTTGGCGAACAGCCGCCCCTGACCGTGGTCGTCGCCGATCCGGAAGGTCAGCCCGCCCAGCTGGTTCTGCCACACGGGCAACAGCGGCCGGTCTCCGGCCAGTTCGGCGATCGGCGCGGGCACGTGCACGGTGGAGGTCGGTGGTCCGGCGTAGGAGGGCATGGGCGCATGATTCCTGCCCACGGCTCCGCGAGCGAACGGTTTTCCGCGCTCGCCGCGCTCGCCGCGCTCGCCGCGCTCGCCGCGCTCGCCGCGCTCGCCGCGCTCGCCGCGCTCGCCGCGCTCGCCGCGCTCGCCGGTACTTCTCAAGCCGCCTTAAGGCAACCCAAAGGAACTTCACAGCCGGCCCCCGGATCGTCGTGTCCATGAGCGAACCCACCGCATACGACGAGAGACCCGGGAAGAGGCAACGGCCATGAAGCAGCTGGTACTTGTCGGGGCCGACCTGGTTGCCATAGCCGTCCTCACCTTCGCCGTGTACTTCCCGCGTCACCACCGCCGGGACCTGGTCACCGCCTTCCTCGGCGTGAACGTCGGCGTGCTCGCCGTGGCGATGACGCTCAGCTCTGCCTCGGTGGGGATCGGCCTGGGGATGGGGCTGTTCGGGGTTCTGTCGATCATCCGGCTGCGGTCGTACGAGATCGCGCAGCACGAGATCGCGTACTACTTCTCCGCACTCGCCATCGGCCTGCTTGCCGGGCTGCCGGAGACGGTGAACGTGCTGAACACCGCGCTGATGGCGCTCATCGTCCTCACCCTGTACGTCGGCGACCACCCCCGGCTGTTCCCGCGGCACCGGCAGCAGAGCCTGCGCCTGGACTCCGCGTACACCGATGAGGACGCCCTCCGCTCGCACCTCGAAGTGCTGCTCGGCGGGCGGGTGGTGAACCTGTCGGTGAAGGACCTCGATCTCGTCAACGACACGACCCGCGTCGAGGTCCGGTACGTCGTGTCCGGCACCGGTACGCGGCTTCCCGAGGAGCTCAAGTCGCCTTCCGCGCAAGAGGTTCGGTCATGACCTCCGTCGATCCCGTCGTGGCCGCGCTGCCGCCGATCGGGCTGGACGAACTCGTCGAGCGGGCCGGGCTGCTCACCCGCTTCGACCGCAAGTACATGCTGCCCGTCGCCGATCTGCCGTTCGTGCTCGCGGGATTGGACGATGACGTCCGGGTGCTCCAAATGGGCGGCGGACAGCGGGAGTTCGGATACCGGTCCGTCTACTTCGACACCCCCGGGATGGACGGATATCTGGCAGCCGCGCGTCGCCGCAGGCGACGGTTCAAGCTCCGCATCCGTACGTATCTCGATTCCGGTCAGCACTTCTTCGAGATCAAGACGCGCGGGCCGCGCGGCACCACCGTCAAGCAGCGCATTCCGTACGAAGGGGACTTCCGGCGGCTCGGGGGCGAGGCACGGGCGTATGCCGACACGGTGCTCGCCGAGGCCGGGATCAACTCCGGGGGTTTCCTGTTCGTCCCCACGCTCACCACGTTCTACCGGCGTACGACGCTGTTCTTCCCGGCCACCGGGAGCCGGCTCACCGTCGACACCGGGCTGACCTGGACCCTGCCCGACGGCACCGCCCTCAGGACCGATGACCGGGCCATCGTCGAGACCAAGTCGGGCCGGGCGGGCTCGGGCGCCGACCGGCTGCTCTGGTCGCTGGGGCACCGGCCGTGTCCCGTGTCGAAGTACGGCACCGGGCTCGCCGCCCTGCGCCCCGAACTCCCCGCCAACCGCTGGCTGCCCGTCCTGCGGCGCCACTTTCCCACCGCACTCCACGGGAGCCTCGTATGAGCAAGAAGACGCGTATGAACAAGAAGACTCGCATAAGCACGAAGATGAGAACGGCACGGCTGTTTCGTACGAAGGCGGCGGGCGCCCTCGCCTCGATGGCGCTGGCCACGGCGGTGCTGGCCGGGTGCTCGTCCGGTGACAGCGACAGCTCCTCCTCCGGCTCCGGCTCGGGTTCGAGCTCGGCCGAGTCGTCGGGCGCCGCGGCGGACGGGACGCAGACCGCCGCCGCCGTCCTCGCCGACAACAAGGCGGACCACGCCGAGGACGGTGACACGGACTGGGACGAGTCCGAGGCCGTGGACGTCGAGCTGAACGGCGACTCCGCCTCCGCCGAGGGGGACGGGGTCACGGTCGACGGGGCCACGGTGACCATCACCGCCGGCGGTACGTACCGGATCGGCGGAAGTCTCGGCGACGGGCAGATCGTCGTCAACGCCCCCGACGCGACCGTGAAGCTGGTCCTCGACGGCGTCGACATCTCCAGCTCCTCCGGCGCGGCGATCGCCGCCACCGCGGCGGAGAAGGTCGTGGTCGTCCTGGCCGACGGCAGCGAGAACACGCTCGGCGACACCGACTCGTACGCCGAGGACGCCGAGGCCAACGCCGCCCTCTACAGCGCCGGCGATCTCACCGTCGCGGGCGGCGGAACGCTCACCGTGCACGGCAACGGCAACGACGGGATCGCGAGCGCGGACGGCCTGGTCATCGCCTCCGGGACGGTCACGGTCGACGCCGTGGACGACGGAATCCGGGGCAAGGACTACCTCGTCGTGGGCGGCGGCAAGGTCACCGTCACCGCGAAGGGCGACGGGCTCAAGGCCGACAACTCCGAGGACGCGGACGCCGGTTACATCGCCGTCGACGGCGGCACGGTCACCGTGACCGCCGAGGGTGACGGTGTCGACGCGGCCTCCGACCTCGTGATCACCGGCGGGAAGCAGGACGTCACGAGCGAGGCCGCCGACGACACCTCCGCGCACGGGCTGAAGTCGGGAGTCATCACCGTTCTCGAGGGCGGCACCGTCGACGTGGACTCGTCCGCCGACGCCGTCCACAGCGACGCGGCCGTGCACATCAGCGGCGCCGACGTCACCGTCTCGGCCGGGGACGACGGCGTACACGCGGAGGGCGATCTGGTCGTCAGCAAGGGCGAGTTGAAGGTCACCGGGTCGACCGAGGGACTCGAGGGGAAGGACATCACGGTCAGCGGAGGCACGGCGACCGTCACGTCAAGCGACGACGGCATCAACGCGTCGGGCGGTACGACCACGTCGGACAGCGGCGGTGGGCAGGGCGGCCGGGGAGGTGGCGGCGGTGGTGAGTCGGCGGGCGACTACACCGCGAAGGTCACCGGCGGCACTCTCGTCATCAACGCCGACGGCGACGGCTTCGACTCCAACGGCACCGCCGAGATCACCGGCGGCACGGTCGTCGTCAACGGCCCGGAACAGGGCGGCAACGGCGCCCTCGACGTCAACGGCAGCTTCACCATCAGCGGCGGCACCCTCCTCGCCGCCGGCAGCGCGGGCATGGCGGTCGCCCCCGACAGCGAGTCCGAGCAGGGCTGGGTCTCGGCCACGCTCGACTCGACGGTGGAGGCGGGCACGACCCTGCACGTCGTCGACGCGGACGGCAAGGTCGTGGCCTCGTACGTCACCTCGAAGTCGATCCAGAACGTCGTCTACTCCGGAGACGGGATCGAGAGCGGTCAGGAGTACGCGATCCACGCGGGCGGCAAGACCTCGGGCGCCAGTACGGGAGGCCTGGCGGCCTCGGGCGAACTGGGCTCGGCTGAGGAGATCGCGACGGTGACGGCGGGCGAGGCTCCGGAGGGCGGCTTCGGCCGGCGGTGAGGCGAGAGGCGAGGGAGCACGCGTGTGAATGACCGTCAACCCCCGCCTGTCTTCCCCTACTTGCCTCTGCTTGGCGGCAACCTTTCCGTCGCCCGTGACCACAGATGAGTCGGAAGCCCTTCACCGGGCCTCCACGGACCATGTGCACGTTCCGCATCGCGTGCACCCGAACCATCCGTAAGGACTCATTCGTGGCATCCCCCTCCCACCGCCGGTCCCTCGGCCGGAGACGTACCGCGCTGGTCTCGGCCGCTGCCGTGGCGGCCGCCGGTCTCGGCGCCATCCCCTTCGTGATGAACGCGAACGCGACCCCCGTCGAGCTGGCCCGCCAGTCGCTGCCCGCCAAGGACGGCTGGGCGGCGAGCGGTTCCGGTACGACGGGCGGCTCGAAGGCCGACTCCGCGCACGTCTACACCGTCAGCACCCGCGCCCAGCTGGCGAAGGTGCTGGGCAAGGGCACCGACTCCACGCCGAAGATCATCAAGGTGAAGGGCACGATCGACGCGAACGGCGGCAGCAGCTGCGCCGACTACGCCGCCGGTACGGGTTACTCGCTGGCCGCTTACCTCAAGGCGTACGACCCGAAGACGTACGGCAAGAAGATGCCGTCCGGCACCCAGGAGAACGCCCGCGAGGCCGCCGAGGCCAAGCAGAAGAAGAACATCGTCTTCAAGGTGCCCGCCAACACCACCATCGTGGGCGTCCCGGGCACGAATGCCGGCATCAAGGGCGGCAGCCTCCAGGTGCAGGACGTGAAGAACGTCATCATCCGCAATCTCACCTTCTCCGCCACCGAGGACTGCTTCCCGCAGTGGGACCCGACGGATGGTTCGTCGGGTGAGTGGAACTCGAACTACGACTCGGTGACCCTGCGCGGCGCGACGAACGTCTGGGCCGACCACAACACGTTCACGGACGCGCCGAACTTCGACAAGTCGCTGAAGACGTACTTCGGCCGCAAGTACCAGATCCACGACGGCGCCCTCGACATCACCAACGGCTCCGACCTGGTGACCGTCGAGCGCAACGTCTTCACCTGCCACGACAAGACGATGCTGATCGGCAGCAGCGACTCCGACACCAAGGGCAAGCTGCGCGTGACGATCCACCACAACGTCTGGAACGGCGTCGTCCAGCGCGCCCCCCTGGCCCGTATCGGCCAGATCCACCTCTACAACAACCTCTACGACACGGGCACGCTGAACGGCTACCAGCCGAAGTACAGCATCGACTCCCGCGCCAAGGCCCAGGTCGTCGCTGAGCACAACGCCTGGAAGCTGCCGTCCGGCGCCAAGGTCGCCAAGCTCCTGAGCGGCGACGGCACCGGCTCGATCGCCGGCACCGGCAACCTCGTCAACGGCAAGACGACCGATATCGTCGCCGCGTACAACTCCGCGTCGTCGAAGAAGATCAAGACGACGGTGAACTGGAAGCCGACGCTCACCGCCGGGCTCCAGACCTCGGCGAAGAGCCTGCCGACGGAGCTGCTGAAGACGACGGGCGCGGGGGTTCTTCACTGACCTCGTAACTGACCTCGTGCTGATCGCCTCTGCGAGGGCACCGGTTGCGAAAAGCGTGAGCACTCTCCCGGAGAGTGCTCACGCTTCGCTCGTTTGAGCTCTTGGAGGGCATGCTCCCTCCGGGTGTTCACGCTTTTCACGCTGGCCTTCTGCAGCGGAGGCCGTGAGCTTCGACTCCAGGGGAACGCCTGTTCCGTTCTGGGCGTTGTTCTCTGTGTTGAGTCCCGGCTATCGGTCCGAGTGCCATGTCCCGTTCCCGAGTCTTTTCCGTCGCGCTCTCCAGCGCTGTCATCGTCGTGCTCGTCGGCTGTTCCACCGGCGGCGCGGAGGCGGGCGCCGATGCGCGTGCCCCGAGCCCGCCGTCCACCACCGCAGAGCCGACGACCACCCCCGCCGAGCCCTCACGGGACAGCCCTTCTCCCACACCGACCCCCTCCAAGCCCAGCACCCGGACCCAGACGGCGTCGCTCACCATCCCGGAGATCGGCCTCAAGAACCTGCGCGTCGTCCCCTACGAGGGCACGACGGACGACTGGCCGGGCACAAGGATCCAGAACGAGGGCGTCGCCGCCAGCCCGTACGGCAGCCGCGGCGGCGTCGGCCCAGGCGAGATCGGAAACTACCTCGTCACGGCCCACCGCCTCTCCGCAGGCGGCCCCTTGCGCGACCTCCCAGCCCTCGACAAAGGCGACTCGGTGACCGTCACATCGGGCGGCACGGTCTACGAGTACGAGATCACCGACACCAGAAGCACATCCTTCCGCTCCGAGCGCTCCCTGGCCGAACAACGAGCCGCCGTCCCGGGCCACCCGGGCCGCCAGCCCACCGAAGCCATGATCACCATTTCCACCTGCGCAACACCCGAGGACGACGCGGCCGGAAATTTCTGGCGCGACGACAAGGGCAACCCCGAACACCGCATAGACAAGATCGGCGTGCTGACTTCGACGGAGTAGGAGGGGAAGCAGCGGTGCGGGCGGCTTCCTCCGCGTCGAAGGCATACTCCCACTTCCAGCTCACTCGCGTACTGCCTTCATGGCCTCGTCCAGAACGGTGCTCAGCTCCCGCAGGGCTTCCTGTGCGACGACGGGATCGTCGTGTTCCAGGTTGCTCTTCGCACGAGCATGGCGGGTGGACAGCTCGGGACGGCGGGCGATCTCGACGTCCCTGGCCCAGGCGAGGACCCAGCTCCGTACAGGACTCAGGGACTGCCACTCGACGGCCTTGGCGAAGGCTTCGTCCTTCGTGTTCTGCATCTCCTTCAGGCGACCGGGGTCGACGACGGCGAGAGCGGCGCGCAAGGCATCAGGAGTTGGTTCGGGGCGGGGGATCAACTCATGTTCGTGATCGGCCTGGGTGCTCATGGTGTCTGTCCTCCAGAGGGTGCCCTGGCCAGAGTCCTCGGCCGGATTCTGCGCCCGGCCCTGCCCGACCGCGAGTACCGCTGTCGGGCAGGGGTCTCCACCGACCTCCGTGGCTACTCGTCCGTGAAGATCTCGTCGGCGGAGCTGACGATGACGGCCCGCCGGAGCCACTGGCGCAGGGTCTCGGGGTCGTCGCAGTTGGTGATGCGCTCGCGGACTGCTTCGGGGACGTCGAGGCCGCGCACCTCAAAGACGTCCAGGATGTCGTCGGCTTGGCCCTGGGCCCGGCCCTGCTTCCGGCCTTCGTCGCGGGCTTCTTCAAAGATGGGCGACTTGTAGAAAGAAAGGTCCACGGCCACCAGTTTCCTCCAAAGTGCTGCGGCGGGCAGCTTGCCCAGGCCTTGAAAGATGATTTCGATTACGGGGTTCTTGACGGCGTCCGGAGTGTCCTGCAGAACGGCCGTCACTGCTTTGAGTATGGCTTCGATGTCCGGGTTCTTGCCGTGGGTGATGGCCGAGAGTGTGGCGAGGGCGAGGTCTTTGTGGACCTCGTCAGGGTCGGTGATCACCGGCATGTTGTGCGGGCCCGCGACGAGCGGGCGCAGGGTGAGCAGGGGCCACTGGGGAGGCCCGAAGGTGACCGGGCGCGCTGCCCACTCGGCGGTCGCCCGGTCCTGGCAGACGACCAGGAGCATCGGCTGCAGCCGGTATTTCGTGAGCAGGTACGAGGCGTAGTACGCCCAGCTCGCGGGCTTGTGCGGATCCTTGTTGCCCTGGGCCTCGACGGCGAGGAGAAGCGGCTCCTCATCCTCCGCCTCCAGCCGCAGCAACGTGTCGACGCGGCGTTCGAGCGGTTGGGTCTCGGTGAGATCGGTCGGCAGGATCGTGACCGAGGTGGGAGGGGTGAAGTGGACGCCGAGCACCTTGGACACCCCGGAGAAGAGGCCCGGGTGGTCTTGGAAGATGCGGTGCATCGCCTCGTGGGGCGAGTTGACCATGAGGGTTCCCTGTGAACGGGCGGACGGAAAGCTGATGGAAGTCGTTCGTGGCACATGCCATAGGCAAGTTCTGTGGCGAGCGTAGGGCAGTAACACGCCCTGAAAGAGGCCTAGTTGGTGATATTCACCCGCAGGGGTGAGCCTGTGGCGTTCCGTCAGACGGCTGTGAGGGCGGGTGGCCGGGCCTGGCGCTCGGTGCAGTTGCGGCAGCGGGTGCCGGGTTCGGGGGAGCGGAAGGCGGTGTCGCAGCCGTCGCAGTTGCGGAGGGGGTGCTTGACGGACGGGGGTGATTCGGGGGCGCGGTACGGAGGCAGGGGCGGGAGTTGGGCGGTGAGGCGGTGGGCCAGGAGGGCGGCCGGGCGGTAGAGGGGTTCGGGTGGCAGGTCGGTGGTCAGGGCGTGGCGTACGGCGGTGGGGGTGAGGTCGCGTTCCAGCCAGGCGGCGACGCCGGGGGCGAGGTGTTCGGCGTCGGTGGCGGAGAGGAGGAGGCGGGGGTCTTCGCGGCGGAGGCCGGCGAGGAGATCGATGGCTGTCTGGAGGAGGGCTGGGGAGGTGTACGCGGGCTGGGGTACGGCGGGCAGGGCGCGGCGTGGGGGTTTCTTGCGCTGTTCGGCCGCCCGTCGGGCCGGGGGCTTGGCCGGGGGTCCGGCCCGGCGGGCGGCCGGGGGTTGGGGGGCGTCGTCGGAGTCGGGTGCGTCGTCGGATGCGTCCCCGGGTTCGGTCGCGTCCCGGTGTTCGGATGCGTTCGCGTGCCGGCCGGGCTGGTTGCAGGAGACGGTGCGGGTGACGATGCGGCCGGTCGCGGTGCGTTCGCGGGTGCGGCGCAGGTAGCCGTGGGTTTCCAGTTCGCGTAGGGCGGCGGCGATGCGGGTGGGGCCCTCGGGGAAGCGGGCGGCGAGGGTCTTGATGTCGGCACGGGCACCGGTGGGGAGCGACTGGATGTGGACGGCGAGTCCGATGGCCAGCCCGGACAGTTGCGGGTGCTGGGCGAGGTGGTTGCCGATCACCGTGAAGCGAGTGGTGTGGCGGGAGTTGTCGTGGATCACGCCGCCCGCGGGGACGTTGCGGTGTGGGTGGTTTTTGCCCGTGGTACGGGTCTGGGCGTGCGGCTGCACGCTAGGGTTCTGCGTATCCATCAGGAAGGGGTCTTCTTCCTCGGTGGTCAGGCCCTCGCACTGGGATGCCAGTCCCGGCGGGGGCCGTCGCATGTCTGCTGTTGTCGCGCTGAGCGTAGAGCAGGCAACCCGTCCCAAAGCCAGCTGAGTTGGCGATGTTCACTCGTGCGAGTGAGCGGGGGCTGTGGGAGGGAGGGGTGGGGTTTGGTGGGGTTTCTTTCCCTCTCGTGGTTCTTTGGGAAGAGCGCCAGGCCCACCGGAGCACACGGCGCCAGGTTCCGGTGAGTGCGGTGCCGGTGTCAGGTCGAGTTCGGCCCAGACGGTTTTGCGGGGGGCGGGGCCCAGTTCGACGCCCCAGCGGTCCGCGAGGGCTTCGACGAGGAGCAGGCCGCGTCCGGACTCGGTGTCGGGGGTGGGTGGTTGGCGGCGGGGGAGGTCGTCACCGCGTGTGTCGGTCACCTCGATGCGGAGCATGTCGCTGCGGGCCAGGAGCGCGAGGCGGAAGGCCCGGCCGGTGACGCGGCCGTGGGTGGCGGCGTTCGCGCCGAGTTCGGCGACCACGTGCGCGGCCCGGTCGGCGACTCCGTACGGCAGGTCCCAGGTGCGCAGCCACTCGGTGGCGAGGAGGCGGGCGAGGCGGGCGCCGCGTGGGGTGGGCGACAGCAGGACGCTGAAGTGGCGGGCGGGGGCGTGGAGTTGGGTGGCGTTTTCCTTGTTCACATCACCGAGCGTGGCGGTGCATGTTTACCGTGAACAGTGACGAAGCCGGTACGTACGGTGACTGTCCGGAGCTTGTCCACTGCTGTCCGGGCCGTCGGAACCGGCCGTACGGGTATGGGCGTTGCGGCACGGAAGTACGACGGAGGGGCGCGGTATGTCGGTGGATGGCGAGGTACGACGGCTCAAGAGCGAGGAGGACGAGCCGGGTTGGGAGGTCGACCCGGACGACGACTGGGGTGTGGCGGTCATCGCGACCGTGGGACGGCAGCTGAAGCTGCGGCGGGAGGCGGTGGGGCGGTCCGATGGCGCGTTCAACGGTCGGCCGACCTCCGATCCGAAACAGCTCCGCATCCTTGAGTTGCGGTATGGCACCATCCGAGCTCAGGCCCTTCCGCCGAGGGAATCGCTGGCCTTCATCGAGCAACTGCTGGGAGAAACATGATCCGCAAGGTCTCCATCGGAGACGCTTCCGAGCTGAAGTGGTTCAAGAGCAGCTACAGCAGCGGCAACGAGGGCGACTCCTGCGTCGAAGTGGCGCTGGGCTGGTTCAAGAGCAGCTACAGCGACACCAGCAACCCGAATGACTGCGTCGAGGTCGCCACCACCCCCGGCACCATCCACGTCCGCGACTCCAAGAACCTCGAAGGCCCTCAGCTGGCGCTGGCCCCGGACGCGTGGGCGGACTTCGTCACCTACGCCTCAGGAAGCTGATCCTTCAAACGCAAGGGCCCGGTCACGTCGTACGACGTGACCGGGCCCTTGCGCTGGTTACTCCGCTGCGCCGCCGAAGCGCTCCTTGTACGTCTCCAGGTCCTCGTCCGTGATCTTGGCGAAGAGGACCGGGGGGACCGTGAAGGGAGTTCCGACCGGGACGGAGGTCAGGGCGTGGGCCTCCTCCGGCGTGACCCAGGCCGCCGTGTCGTCCGGCAGTGTGAACGCCGAGCGCATCGCCTTCGCCGAGGACGGGATGAAGGGCTCGGAGATGACCGCGTAGAGGTGGATGAGGTTCATGGCCGTACGGAGGGTCAGGGCCGCGCCCTCCGGGTTGGTCTTGATCTCCAGCCAGGGGGCCTTCTCCTCGAGGTACGAGTTGCCGGCCGACCAGAGCGCGCGCAGTGCGGCCGTCGCCTTGCGGAACTGGATGGCCTCCATCTGCTCCTCGTACTCCGCGAGGAGGCGGGCGATCTGCTCGCCCAGCCTGGCCTCCGCCTCGCCGGGCTCGCCGCCCGCCGGGACGTCGTCGCCGAAGCGCTTGCGGGAGAAGGACAGCACGCGGTTGACGAAGTTGCCCAGCGTGTCCGCCAGGTCCTTGTTCACCGTGGCCGTGAAGTGCTCCCAGGTGAACGACGCGTCGTCCGACTCGGGGGCGTTCGCCATCATGAAGTAGCGCCAGTAGTCGGCGGGGAGGATGTCGAGGGCGTCGTGGGTGAAGACGCCGCGCTGCTGCGAGGTGGAGAACTTGCCGCCGTAGTAGTTCAGCCAGTTGAAGGCCTTGATGACGTCGACCTTCTTCCACGGGGCGCGGGTGCCCAGCAGGGTCGCCGGGAACATCACGCTGTGGAAGGGGACGTTGTCCTTGCCCATGAACTGCGTGTAGCGGACGTCCGTCTCCGACTCCCACCACCAGGAACGCCAGTCGCGGTTCTCCGGGTCCTCGTCCGCCCACTCTTTCGTCGAGCCGATGTACTCGATCGGGGCGTCGAACCAGACGTAGAAGACCTTGCCGTCGGCGGCCAGCTCCGGCCATGTGTCGGCGGGAACCGGGACACCCCAGTCCAGGTCGCGGGTGATCGCGCGGTCGTGCAGCCCTTCCGTCAGCCACTTGCGGGCGATCGAGGAAGCCAGCACCGGCCAGTTGTCGGCGCGCTCGTCGACCCAGGCCTCGACCTCGCCGGCCAGCGCCGACTGGAGGAGGAAGAGGTGCTTCGTCTCGCGGATCTCCAGGTCGCTGCTGCCGCTGATCGCCGAACGCGGCTCGATGAGGTCGGTCGGGTCCAGTACGCGCGTGCAGTTCTCGCACTGGTCGCCGCGGGCCTTGTCGTAGCCGCAGTGCGGGCAGGTGCCGATGATGTAGCGGTCGGGAAGGAAGCGGCCGTCGGCGTTCGAGTACACCTGGCGGATGGCCCGCTCCTCGATGAAGCCGTTCGCCTTCAGCTCGCGGGCGATCTCCTGCGTGATGTCGCGGTTCTGCGGGGAGGAGCTGCGGCCGAAGTAGTCGAAGGCCAGCTCGAAGCCGTCGTACACCGCCTTCTGCGCGTCGTGCGCCTGCGCGCAGAACTCGTCGACCGGGATGCCCTGCTCCTTGGCCGCCAGTTCGGCCGGGGTGCCGTGTTCGTCGGTCGCGCAGATGTAGAGGACGTCGTGGCCGCGCTGGCGCAGGTACCGGGAGTAGACGTCCGCCGGGAGCATGGACCCCACCATGTTGCCCAGGTGCTTGATCCCGTTGATGTACGGAAGGGCGCTGGTGATGAGGTGTCGAGCCATTGCGGGTTGCTCCCGGGTCGCTACAGAGGGTGACGACGGCGAATGTGGGGTCGTCTATGGAACTTTGAAATCGTAGCCGACATGGGTGGGCCGCCCGCCTCCCGTTTTTCGGGGTGGGAAGCGGACGGCCCGGGTGGTGCGGGGTGGGGTGGTTACGGGCGCCAGTTCGCCAGTACGCCCTCGTAGAGCTCCTGGTCGGTCAGCTCGCGTGGGGTTTCGCCGGCCAGGAAGTGGGCCGTGTTGTCCGACTTGAGCTTGCGGAGGTAGTCGAAGGCCTTGTTCTCCGGGTCACCGAAGGCGACGAAGGAGAAGAAGACGGCGGGGTGCTTCTTCGCCGCGTCCGTGAGGGACTGGGTGGCGGGGGTTCTGGCGTCCGGGGCACCGTCCGTCTGGAAGATCACGAGTGCGGGGTCCGTGGTGGCGGACTTCTCGTAGTGGCTGATGACCTCTTCGACGGCCGTGTGGTAGCTGGTACGGCCCATGCGGCCGAGCCCTGCGTGCAGGTCGTCGATCTTGTTCTCGTGGTCGGTGAGGGTGAGTTCGCCTGTGCCGTCGAGTTCCGTGGAGAAGAAGACGACGTGGACCTTGGCCTCGGGGTCGAGGTGGGCGGCGAGGGCGAGGGCCTGCTCGCCGAGGGCCTGGGCGGAGCCGTCCTTGTAGTACGGGCGCATGGACGCGGAGCGGTCCAGGACGAGGTAGACCTTGGCGGTCGTGCCGGTGAGGTTGCGGGTGGTGAGGGTTTCGCGGGCGGCGTTGTAGGCGGTGAGGAGGGTGGCCGGAACGGTTTCGCCTCCGGCTGCGGGTTCGTCGGTCTTGACGGCCTCGGCTTCGCCTTCGGCCTTGTCGTTCCCACCCGCACCACCCGTGGCGGATTCGTTGTCGGGTGCGGGTGGCCCCTGTGGGGCCTGATCGCCGTCGGCGGCCGCGGGCTCGTCCGCCTGGGCGGCGACAGGGGTCGGCTCGGCTTCGGGTGCCACCTCGGCGGCGGCAGGCTCCGGCTCGGGCCCCGGGCTGACGTCTGCGACGACCGCCTCCGGCTCGGGTGCGGGCAGGACTTCCGGTGCCGCCTCGGCGGCGACCGGCTCTGCCTCCGGCGCGGGTGCCGGTGTCGCCGCAGCGGCGACCGGCTCGGGCTCGGGGACGGCTTCCGAAGTCACCTCAGCGGCGACCGGCTCGGGCTCGGCCTCCGGCTCGGGTTCCGGAGCCGCCTTGGCCGCGGCGGGCTCCGGCTCGACGACCGGCTTCGGCTCGGGAGCGGGCTCGGTTTCAGCCTCCGGCTCGGGAGCGGGTGCCGGTGTCGCCTCAGCGGCGGGCGCAGGCGCGGGCTCGGCTTCGGCCTCCGGCTCGGGTTCCGGAGTCACCTCGGCCGCGACGGGCTCGGGCTCCGGCTCGACGACCGGCTCCGGCTCTTCGGCGACAACCTCGGGCTCCGCCTCAGTCGCCGCAGGCTCCGGCTCAGGAGCCGCCTCGGGCACCGGCTCCTCGGCGACAGCCTCAACCTCGGGCTCCGCCTCTGTCACCGGGGCCTTCTCCGCCACAGGCTCCGGCTCGACCTCGGCCGCCGCAGGCGTCTGCTCCGCCTCGACCTCCGGCTCGACGACCGGCTCCTCGGCGACAGCCTCAACCTCGGGCTCCGCCTCTGTCACCGGGGCCTTCTCCGCGGCAGGCTCCGCCTCCGGCTCAGCCGCCGCAGGCGTCGGCTCAGCCTCACGTTCCTGCTCCCGCGCCGCAGGCACCGGCACAGTCACGTTGTCGAACGCCGCCGACACCAGGTCGTCCACCGCCGACCCCTTGGGCTCAGCCGCCGATGCCGGCACCGAAGTCTCCGGCGCGGAAGCCGACCGTTCAGCCGCCGCAGGCACCGACACCGACACCGGTTCGGACGCCCGCTCCGGCGCCGGAGCCGGGACCGAAGCCGACCGCTCCGCTTCCGCTGCCGGAGCCGAAGTCGCCCGTTCAGCCACCGGAGGCGTCTGCTCAGCTGCCGCAGGCACGTCGGCACCCTCGGAGGTGCGCCCCTTGCGTGACTTTCCGAATGCGTTTCGCAGGAGGTTGAGAATGCCCATGTGCGCAACCCTTCGCATGAGGTCTTTCCGTCAATCCCTGGCCAGGACGGACACGTAAGGTTAGCCGCCAGGTTGGAAGATCTACTTCAGGGTCGGACCTTCAAACGGGCCTCGACCCCACCTTGAGCCGGACCGCAGACGTCAACGCCGTATCAAAGCCGCATCAACTCCCCCACGTTCACTCCTCGTTCACCTGAAGGCAGTGTGGCCGAACGCGCGTGCCCCTAGCGTCACGCCCGACCCAGGAAATATTGGGAGGGACCGTGCGCAACCTGCTGCCACTGATCGGCTCGACCGGCTCACACCCCGGTGGCCGTTCGGCGATGACCTGTAGATTCCGGTGTGGTGACGCCTGCTTCCACGAGGTGCCCAACACCACCACCAACGAGTACGTCGGCGATGTCATCGCCGGTGCGCTCAGCCGCCGCTCCATGATGCGCGCCGCCGCCGTGGTGACGGTCGCGTCGGCAGCCGGGGGTGCGGTCGTCGGCGCCGGCGCCCCGGAAGCCGTCGCGCAGACCGCCGAGGGCGCGACCCCGGCTTCGTACAACAAGGGCGGTAAGGGAGCACGCGGCCTGAGGTTCACGCCCGTCGCGCCGAACACCGCCGACACCGTGACCATCCCCGAGGGCTACGCCCAGAACGTGGTCATCCGCTGGGGCGAGCCCATCCTCCGCGGCGCCCCCGCCTTCGACCCGGACAAGCAGAGCGCCAAGGCGCAGTCGGGCCAGTTCGGCTACAACTGCGACTACCTCGGCCTGCTCCCGCTGCCGGGCGAGCGCGGCCGGCAGGTGCTCGTGGCGAACCACGAGTACACCGACGAGATCCTGATGTTCAAGGGCTACGACGACGCCGCGCCCACCCGCGAGCAGGTCGAGATCGCCTGGGCGGCGCACGGTCTGTCCGTGGTCGTGGTGGAGGAGGACCGCAAGAGCGGCAAGCTCACCCCCGTACCCCGCCACCACCTCAACCGTCGCGTCACCGCGACCACCGAGTTCAAGGTCACCGGTCCGGCCGCCGGCTCCGACCTCCTCAAGACCTCCGCCGACCCGACCGGCACGAAGGTCCTCGGCACGCTCAACAACTGCGCGGGCGGCGAGACCCCCTGGGGCACGACGCTGCACGGCGAGGAGAACTTCAACCAGTACTTCGCCAACAGCAGCCGGGCGACGGACAAGCGCTACGGCATCGGCACCGCCGCCTCCGAGCGCAAGTGGGAGCTGTTCGACAAGCGGTTCGACGTGGCCAAGGAGCCGAACGAGGTCCACCGCTTCGGCTACGTCGTCGAGCTCGACCCGTACGACCCCACCTCCACGCCCCGCAAGCGCACCGCGCTCGGCCGCTTCAAGCACGAGGGCGCGACCGTCCGCCTCACGCACGACGGCCGCCCGGTCGTCTACACCGGCGACGACGAGCGCTTCGACTACTTCTACAAGTTCGTCGGCAGCAAGCGGATGGCCCACGGCCACAGCCGCCGGGCCCGCGAGCACAACCTGACGCTCCTCGACGAGGGCACGCTGTACGTCGCCAAGCTCACCGGAGACTCCCCGGCGATCGAGATCGACGGCACGGGCAAGCTGCCGAACGACGGCGAGTTCGACGGCAGCGGTACGTGGATACCGCTGGCCACCGCCACCGCGAAGGGTGCCGTCTCGCACGTCGAGGGCATGACCGCCGAGGAGGTCTTCGTCTTCACGCGCCTCGCCGGTGACAAGGTCGGTGCGACCAAGATGGACCGGCCCGAGGACATCGAGCCGAACCCGCACACCGGCAAGGTGTACGTCGCCCTCACCAACAACTCCAACCGCGGTGTCGGTACGAACGCCAAGGCCGACGAGGCCAACCCGCGCAACGCCAACAAGCACGGCCACGTCCTCGAGCTCACCGAGCGTTGGAACCGCCCCGAGAGCACGAGCTTCGCCTGGTCGCTGTTCCTCGTCGCGGGCGACCCGAAGGACCCGGCGACCTACTTCGCGGGCTTCCCGAAGGACAAGGTCAGCCCGATCTCCTGCCCGGACAACGTGGCCTTCGACCGGTACGGCAACCTGTGGATCTCCACGGACGGCGCCCAACTCGGCTACCACGACGGTCTGTTCGGCGTAGCTACGCGCGGTGACCGGCGCGGTGAGCTGAAGCAGTTCCTCACCATGCCGAACGGTGCCGAGACCTGCGGCCCGATCGTCCAGGACCGCCGCGTCCTGGTCTCGGTCCAGCACCCGGGCGAGATCGACGACGCCACCGTCGAGAACCCCGCGAGCACCTGGCCCGACGGCCCGGGCACGTACGTCCGCCCGTCGGTGGTCGCGGTGTACCGCAAGGACGGCCGCGACATCGGCGTCTGAGCTCAACGTCAACTTCTGACGTGTACGTGTGTGGGCCGCCCTTCCTGCAGAGGGGCGGCCCACACCGCGTTCAGTCCTGCTCGTGGAGGGTCAGGTCCAGGAGGAGGGAGCGGTGGTCCGAGTTCTTCAGGTCCAGGAAGCGGGATCTGTCCGCCGCGAAGTCCTCGGAGACCAGGATGTGGTCGATCTGGGTGCCGAAGGCCGGGAGCGTACGGGCCGGCCAGGTCGGGGTGCGGGCCTCGCCGGTGAGGCGGGCGCCGTCGCGCAGGCCCGTGTCCAGGATGCGGCGGAACGCGGCGTGGTCCTGGGAGGCGTTGAAGTCGCCCGCGAGGATGGTGGGGCGGGTCCTGTCCGCGGCGGCGTAGTCGCGCAGCGCGTCCAGTTCCCTCTGCCAGTCGTCCACGTGGGCCGGGAGCGGGGGCATGGGGTGGGCGAGCTGGACCCTCACCTCGCGGCCCTTCACATCGGCGATCGCGCCGGGCATGCCCATGGTGCCCTTGACGCCGGGGGCCGGCTTGAGGGGGTACCGGCTGAGGATGACGGAGCCGTCTGAGCCGTAGCCCTCCACGGCCTGGCGGTAGGGGTACGTCTCCCTGGCCCCCTCCGCCCGGAAGGCCCGCGTCAGCTTCTCGTCGCAGGTGACCTCGCACTCCTCGACGAAGACGAGGTCCGGCTTTTCGCTCCGTACGATCTCGATCAGTTCGTCGGTGGCCTGACCGAACTCGACGTTCGACGTCAGCACGCGCAGCTCCGCGACCGGGGTGCCCTTCGGCTCGCTCGTCTTCCCGTACGGCTCGATGAACCAGGCGATCGCCGCGGCCGCGAGCACGCCCCACACGAGGCCGACGCGCCAGCGGGCGAGGCCGGCGAGGAGAAGGGCGAGGCCGGTGGGGGCGAGCAGCCAGGGCAGGAACGCGATGACCTGCGGTACGGGGGTGATGCCGTCCGTGTCGGCGATCCGGCACCCTACGACGATGCTCACGCCGAGGAGCAGCAGGGCGGCGATCCAGGCGCCTGCCGCACGCCCGGGCCGTCGCGCCACCGGGGCATCGGCCCACTCGTCCGCCTCAGCCGTAGCAGTACCCAAAGTCCGCACCTTCCGTTCTGCCTGGATCCTCCCTCAAAGACGGGGTGGGTGGGGGGAGGGTTCCTTTCCCCGGGCCCGCCCCTTCCCGAAACTGAGGGCTGCGCCCCAGGCCCCGCTGCCTCCGGCGGGTGGGGCGCCTAGCGGGGTGGGGGGTTGGAATCGTGCGCGGGTGCGGGTTCGTTGTGGCTGGTCGCGCAGTTCCCCGCGCCCCTGAAGGGGCGCTCCCGGAGCCGCCAGCCGCCCCGCTCAAGCAGAGCCGTCGACGTGACCCAAGAACGTCGCCAGCGCCCCGTTGAACTCCCCCGGACGTTCCAGGTTCGGCATATGTGCCGCCCGAGCAATGACGTGGAGCGTGGAGTAGGGGAGCGCTTCGGCCATCGTCTTCGCGTCCGAGACGGGGGTGTATTCGTCGTCCTCGCCCACCACCACCAGGGACGGGACCGTGACCCGGGTCAACAGGTCGCGGTAGTCGGGCCGTTCCGCCCGCCCCCGCAGGGCCGCTGCCGCGCCCGCCGGGGCCGTGGCGGTCATCATGCCGTGGACGTGAGCGGCCACGGACGCGTCGGCGTACGGCGCGACCATCTTGTGCAGGACCTCGTCCGCGTAGCCGCGCATGCCCTCCTTCAGGAGTCGGTCAGCCATCTCGTTGCGGGACTTCTTGCCGGACGGAGTCTCCGGGGAGGCGAAGGTGTCGGCCAGGATCAGGCCCCGGATGCGGTCCGGGTACTGGGCGTAGCACTCCATGGCGATCTGGCCGCCCATCGACAGGCCGCCGAGGACGAAGTGCTCCACGTGCAGTTCGTCCAGGAGGGCCGCTATGTCCTCGGCGAACGTGGAGAGCGGCGTGAGGCCGGGGACGACCGGCGAGGCGCCGTAACCGCGCAGGTCCGGGGCGATCACCCGGCGCGTCGGGGAGAAGGCGCTCACCTGCGGTGTCCACATCGTGTGGTCGAAGGGGTGGCCGTGGATCAGGACAAGGGGCAGGGGGGTTGAGAGTTTCGCGCCTTTGTCCTCGTATGCGAGGAAGGGAGCCATGAGTGGACCCTAGGCGGCATCGACTACTCGGTGCAATGAGAACTTTGCCCTCGGTGCAATCCCGAGGGTGATGGGAGATGAGCGCGCGTGGAGGACTACCGGCGGATCGCCGACCGGCTGGCCGAGGAGATCCTCACCGGGCGGCTCAAGCCCGGTGAACGGCTGCCGCCGCAGCGGGTGTTCGCGCGGCGGCGCCGTATCGCGGGGTCCACGGCCGGGCGCGTGTACGCGGAGTTGGTGCGGCGAGGCCTTGTGGTCGGCGAGGTGGGGCGGGGGACGTTCGTACGGGCGGGGCCGGTGCCGTCGGGGCGGGCGCTGGCCGAGGAGGAGGGGGAAGAACAGGACAAGGCCGCCGGGCCCCGTATCAATCTGGAGCTCAACTACCCGTTCGCGGAAGGGCAGTCGGAGCTGCTCGCCGTCGGGCTCGCGCCCCTGTTGCGGGCCGACGTGCTGGCCGAGGCCACGCGTACGGTGCCCGCCACCGGCACGCTCGCCGCGCGCGAGGCCGTAGCCGGGTTGCTGGGCGGTCCGGGGTGGCGGCCCGACCGGGAGAGGGTCCTCTTCGCCGGGAACGCCCGCCAGGCCATCGCGGGCGCCCTCGCCTCACTCGTACGGCCCGGAGGACGCGTCGGCGTGGAGGCGCTGACGTATCCGCTGGTCAAGGAGATCGCCGCACGGATCGGCATCACGCTCGTACCGCTCCCCATGGACGAGGAAGGAATGCGGGCCGACGGCCTTGCCTCCGCCCATCGCGCCGCGCCGCTCTCCGCCGTGTACGTCCAGCCGACGCTCCACAATCCCACCTCCGTGACGATGGGGGACGGAAGGAGGCGTGAACTGGCCGGAACCCTGAGGGAGTTGAACCTTCCTGTCGTCGAGGACCGGATCTGGTCCTTCCTCCAGGACGGCCAGGCGGGCCCCACTCCCCTGGCCTCGTACGCCCCCGAGCGCACATACCTCGTCGACGGGCTGTCCAAGCGCGTCGCCCCCGGCCTCACGGTCGGTTTCCTCGTCGTGCCTCCGGGACGGGTGGGCACGGTCGCCGAGGCGCTGCGGTCGGGCGGGTGGACGGCTGGGCGGTTCGCGCTGGAGGCCGCAGTGCGGTGGATCGGCGACGGGACGGTCGAGCGGCTCGTCGCGGCCAAGCGGGCGGACGCACGGGCGCGGCAGCGGCTCGTCGAGGAGTGGCTGGGGGAGTTCGCGGTACGGGCCGATCCGTACGCGTACTACACCTGGTGGGAGCTGCCGCCGCCCTGGCGCGCGGACACGTTCACGGCTGCGGTGGCGGCACGCGGGGTGGCGCTCACGTCGGGGCGGGCGTTCGCTGTGGAGCCCCAGCGCACGCAGGCCCAGCGCGCCCGAACCGCACGTCCGACCACCATGCCGGGCTCCCCGGCGGACGCCGTCAGGCTCGGGCTCGCGTCTGTTTCCGTGCCGGTGCTGGAGGAGGCTCTGCGGATCGTGCGCGACGTCGCGCGACACGGTCCGTGAGCCAGGTCGCCGCCGCCACCGCGAGGCCGAGGACGAGGATGGTCCACGCCGCCGTGCGGAGCGTGGACGTGAGGGCGTCGTAGACCGTGGCCGCCGCGTCGCGGGAGACGTGGGGCGGCAGGTCGGCGAGGGTCACGGCGCGGCCCACCGCGGTCGCCAGGGTGAGGAGGGCGGCGCCCAGCGCCGTACCCAGTGCCGTCGCCATGATCGCGCGGCGGCGGCGTACGGCAAGGAGGATGCCGCCGACGGCCAGCGCCACCGCCGCGAGCGGCAGCCAGAAACCCGCGAACTCCAGCATGCGGAAACCCCGCCGGAGCGTGGCCACTTCCTGGCCCTCGAGGACCGTGATCTCGGTGTGTGTGACGGGGATGCGGTGTGCCAGCGGCACGCGGTCGGCGGCCAGTCGGTCCTTGAGCTGCTGTGTGACGGGCGCGAGATCGAGCGTGACCGTGTTGTCGTGCTCGCCGCGCAGGGCCCGTAGAACGGCGTCGTGCGCGGCCCGGTTCGCGGTGTCCCAGGCGGTGCGGAAGGCCGGCGTACCGGTGAAGGACAGCACCGCCTCGTGCACGAACCGCCGGAACTCGTCCTCGAGCGGCCCGGCCTCGACCTTGGCCATGATCCTGTCGGTGACGGTGTCCGTGACCGCCCCGCGCACATCGGGCCCGGTGGCGAGCGGCCCCATCGTGGCGACGTACCGCCGGGTGTCGCCGATCTCGTACTTCGCCCACGCCGAGAGCCCGCCGAGCGGCACGAGGAGGCAACCGAGGACGATCAGTACCGCCGAGAGGACTTTCCGAACACCGACTCTATCCACAGCTCAAGAAAGAACCCCGGCCGTGCCCCGTAGCCATCGGGGCACGGCCGGGGTGACTGCATCCGGACGTGGATTGCGTTCTTCCGGGGGACACCCCGGCCGGCTGTCACTTTCGGTTGTAGAGCCGCATCGTCACCGGTCCGAGCACCGCCACGAACACCGCCGCCCAGCCCAGCGTCCACGCGATCTCCTCGGTCGGCCAGGAGCCGCCCATCAGATCGCGGACCGCCGAGGCGACGTGCGTGATCGGGTTGTTGTTGACGAAGGCCTGCAGCCAGCCCGGCATCGTCTCGGGCTTGACGAAGATGTCACTGAGGAACGTCAGCGGGAACAGCACCATCATGCTGACGCTCATCACGCCCTTCTCCGTGCGCATCAGCAGACCGACCATCGTCCACACCCACGAGAAGGCGAAGCAGAAGACGATCAGCAGCACCACGCCCGCCACCACGCCGGGGAAACCGCCGTCCGGGCGGAAGCCCATGATCAGGCCGACCGTCAGCATCACGATCGACGCGAGCGTGTAGCGCAGGGCGTCACCGAGCAGATAGCCGACCATCGTCGACGGCCGCCAGATCGGCAGGGAACGGAAGCGGTCGAAGACGCCCTTCTCGATGTCGATGTTGATCGCGAGGCCCGTATACATCGTGATCATGGTCACGGACATCACGAGGATGCCGGGCAGCAGATACTGGATGTACTCGCTGGGGGAGCCGGCCAGGGCACCACCGAACAGGTACGTGTACATCAGCACCATCATGATCGGGAACGCCGTCACGTCGAACAGCTGCTCCGGTACGTGCTTGATCTTGAGCATCGCCCGCCAGCCGAACGTCAGCGAGGTCTGCAGCGCGTTCGGCCGCGGCGGCCGCTCCCGGGCGACGAGCAGTTCGGCCAGGCTTTCGGTGCGGACCGGGGCGAGTTCCGTGCTCTCGGTGGTCTGGGTCGCGGTGCTCATGCCGTGGCCTCCTTCGTCTGTGCCTCGTCGGTCGTCCGGTCGTGGTCGGTCGGGCTGCCGGTGAGGGCCAGGAACACCTCGTCCAGGCTCGGCTGTCCCAGCGAGAAGTTGTCGACGATGATGCCCGCGCGGGCGAGTTCGGCGAGGGCCCGGGAGGCCTTCTCGGAGGGGCCGACGCCGTTCGCCCCGCCGTTGCCGCCGACCCGGGCGGTCAGAGCCACCGGGTCGGGTTCCAGTTGTACGTCCGCGTCGAGGGCCTGCCTGAGCAGGAGCTCGGCGTCGGGACGCTTCTCTGCGTCCCGCAGCCGTACGTGCACGGCGCCCGCGCCGACCGAGGCCTTCAGCTCGCCCTTGGTGCCCTCGGCGATGACCTTGCCCTTGTCGATGACGGCGATCCGGGACGCCAGCTGGTCGGCCTCGTCGAGGTACTGCGTGGTCAGCAGCACCGTCGTGCCCTGGGCGACGACCGCCCGGACGATCTCCCAGACCTGGTTGCGGCTGCGCGGGTCGAGGCCCGTCGTCGGTTCGTCCAGGAACAGCAGGTCCGGGGTGTTGAGGATCGACGCGGCGATGTCGATACGGCGCCGCATACCGCCGGAGTAGTGCTTCACCTGGCGGCCGGCCGCCTCCGACAGACCGAAGGCGGCGAGGAGTTGGGCCGCTCGGTCGTACGAGGCCTTCTTGCTGTGGCCCGTCAGGCGGGCCAGCAGTACGAGGTTCTCCGTGCCGGTGAGGTCCTCGTCGACCGAGGCGTACTGCCCGGTGAGGCTGACCCGGCTGCGGACCGCGTCCGCCTCCCGTACGACGTCGTGGCCGAAGACGTGGGCCTCGCCGCCGTCGGGGCGGAGCAGGGTCGCCAGCATCCGTACCGTGGTCGTCTTGCCCGCGCCGTTCGGACCGAGCAGGCCGTACACCGTGCCCCTCTCGATGCGCAGGTCGACGCCGTCCACGGCGCGGTTGTCGCCGAAGGTCTTCACCAGGCCGGCGGTCTCGATGGCCGGCCCACCTCCGGCAAGGTGATCGCTTTTCATGTCCGCCCCATCCAGTCCTCTACGAGTGCTGAGCTGTCGTTGAGATGTAGACCCCCACCGGGCAGCAAACTCATCGTAGATTTCGGCACTGGATCCGTCGTGGGCTTTTTGTCCTAGTCCCAGGGCCGTCCCCGGGTGGTCCTCCGGCCCTCGGTCGCTGGAAGAAGTCATGCCGTGAAGGTAGAGGGCGTATAGGTCAGATCATGTCCTCCTTGCCTTGGTCGCCCTCGGTCTCCGGTCAGCCCTCCGTCGTGTAGAAGCGGTAGAACACCACCACGAACGCGCCCGCCGCCACCGCGAACGCCACGGCCGCCGACCGCAGCACGCTCGAGCCGGTGAGGCCGTGCAGGAACCCGACTGCGACACCCGCGAAGCCCGCCCACGCGGCGGCGCGCAGCTCGCGCGGCAGGTGCGTGCCGAGCAGACGCAGCCCGAGGTACGTGGCCACGAAGGCGACCGCGGCCACGACGCCGAGCAGGACGTTCCAGCCGGTGATCGGCCCCGCGTCCCGCCCGATCGCGGCGGCCCACAGGCCGTAGACGATCCCGCCGAGCACGGGGGCGGTGAGCTTCGTCGCGAGCTGTATGGGGCTGCCGTGCCACCGCGCGGTGCGTGACGCTGCGTGAGCCATGACCCCACTCCTCTCTCCTCGCCCCTGCCTCCAGAGCACACCTGGGGGACGGGGCGGGCAAGTCGGAGCGGTGGCGCTCCGCTGGTTGTGCGGGTCGGGTTCGTTGTCGACTGCGGACTCGTCGCCGTATATGTCCCAGCCCCGCGCCCCCGAAGTGCGGGGGTGCGGGATCTGTCGGCATTGGCCCCTGGCCCGGATACTCGGGGCATGGAATTCGTCGTTTTCGTGACCTTGCCCGGACTGGTCATCCTGCTGACCGTTGTGGCTTTCGTGGATCAGCTGCTTCTCCATGCCGGGCGGGCCGGACTGCTGCCATGGCGGAACAGCGCCCGGCAGGGCCAGATATCGGCGACCGGGTTCGAGCAGCTCCATGCGAGCTTTTCGCCCGGGAAGCAGAACGAACTCAAGGAGCGGCAGTCGGCACTGGTGATGCGGGACGACGAGGAAGACGGGGCGCCGCCGAACCGCACAACAGTGGACCTGGAGGGAGGGACCGCGGTCGTCCGGATCCCGCAGGCCGACGAGTAGAAGGCCGGCCGTCACGGTCTCACCAGTCCGCCCTTGAGCCCGGCGGCCAGCCGTACTCGTTGGTTGCGGCAGGTGCTGAGGTGCTCGAGGTAGGTGCGCTGTGCGGCCTGTTCACGGTGGTACGTGCGGTTGTCGGCAGCCAGTTGCATGTGTCCGCTCCCGCTGCCTGCGTCGCAGTGTTGCCATCGGATGGCGCTCATACTCGGGTCCCGACCGCGATCGCGTCACGGCCAGACAGGGCGATCAGTGCGCACAGCACGATGGCGAGCTGCCGATCGTCCAGCTTCTGCACTCGGATGAGGCTCGTCTGATGGGAAATCCGCGCCGGCATCCACCAGGCCTTCCTCACCCTCGGCTGCGCAATCATCTGCTGGCGGCGCCTCAAAAAGCAGTGCTGATCTGAGCCCTCAGCCCGAACCGGCGACCAGTGCCTCGCCGAGCGGGGTGCGCCGGTAGAGCACCGACCGTCCGGACCGGGCGCGGACGAGCAGCCCCGCGCCTCGCAGGATGGCGAGGTGGTCTCCTACCGCGCCGGGTGCCATGGCGAGACTTCGGGCGAGGTGGCTGGTACTGGCCGGGGCGTCCAGCGCCAACAGCAGCCGGGCTCGGGCCCGGCCGACCAGAGCGGTCAGCGCGTCCGGTTGGGGGACGGTCTCCTGTTCGCCCCACAGGGCGGCGGTGCCGCGGGCACGGTAGATCAAGGTTCTGGGCCAGGGGTCTTCCAGGTGGGCGGCGATATTCCCGACGAAGACCGAAGGGATCAGCAGGAGCCCGTCGCCGGCGAGGAGGACTGTTCCGACTTGGGGGAAGTGGCCGATCTCGATACCGCCGGCGCGCCAGGCGATGCTCGGGTGCAGGCTCTCGATGGTCGTGACCCATCCGTGTTCGCCGATCATACCCACCCGGTGCACGACGTCGCGCTCACAGATCGCGCGCAGTTGCGGCCAGTCCGGGGCGAGCAGTTCGTGCCACGCCTGGTCCATCGCCTCGGCGATCCTGGAGACGGCGTCCGTGGAGTCCAGCACTGCGCGTACGCGGGGATCACGGGCGGACGGGCCGGTCGCGTTGGTGGCGATTTCGTGGCGGGCCGCTTCCAATGGTGTGGCCCGGATCATGGCCAGGTCGTCTGCCCAGGTCTGGTTGAGGCGGCGCGGGGGCGGGGCGACGAAGTTCGGTCCGGATTGCGTGGTGTGCAGGGCGAGGGCGGCGTTCAGTTCGGTCTCGCGGCGAAGCCGTTCGAAGGCCGGCATGAGTCGGGTGGCCCAGGCTCGCGGCAGCGGCCTGTCTTGGCCGGCGAGCGAGCGCAGCAGGAAGCAGAGGTCCATCGCGGGCGACAGCGCGAAGCGGCTGCGCAGCAGGTCATCGACGGAGACTTCGAAGCGCAGCACCCTGCGAGGCTACCGCGGGACGTCTGTTCCGATTCGTCCAGCGACGAATCATTGGTGAGTGGCGTGGGCGCACGGCGAGGCTGCGCGTCATGACCCCGACCGCCGGACCCGCGCAGGGCAACCACCGTGCCACCTACCGGGAGGTGCTGGCCGAGCCACGATTCCGGCTGCTCTTCTCGACCCGCACCGTCGCGATCACTGCGGACGCGCTGCGGATCACCACGTTCTCGGTTCTGGTCTTCTCGGCCACCGGCTCCGCGCTGCTGAGCGCACTGGCCTTCGGCATCGGCTTCATTCCGCAGCTGTTCGGCTCGCTGCTGCTGGGCTCACTGGCCGACCGACTGCCGCCCCGCGCGCTCATCACCGGCGGCTACGCCTTGACGTGCGCCGCCGCCCTGCTGCTCGCCCTGGTGCGGATGCCGATCGCGGCAAGCCTCGGTGTCGTGGCGCTGGTCGCCCTCGCCACACCGGTGTTCAGCGGCGCGTCGAGTCGACTGGTCGCGCAGTGGCTGGAGGGCGACGCCTATGTGCTGGGCCGTTCACTGAACAACATCGCTGCCTCCGGCGCGCAATTGTTCGGTCTGGCGCTGGGAGGTGCGGTCGTCGCGGTACTCGGCCCGCGCCGGGCGCTCGCGGTCAGCGCCGCCCTCTACCTCGGCTGCGCGCTCGCTATCCGCATCGGGCTACCCCGGCTGGAGCCGGGAGAGTTCGGCGGCACACCTGGCAGCGCTCGGGGCGATGGCGGGGCCGTCCGGGCAAGCCTGCACGGTGCAGGCCTGCTGCTGCGCAAACACACGGTGCGACGACTGATGCTGGCCCAGTGGCTACCCGTCGCGTTCATAGCGGGCGCGGAAGGCCTGATCGTCGCCTACGCGGGAGGACGCCACTTCGCGCCCGGCTGGTACGCGGTGCTGATGGGCTGTCTGCCGGTCGGCATGCTGGCCGGTGATCTGCTGGTGGGTCGACTGCTGCGGCCACCCACCCGGGAGCGACTGGTGGTCCCGTTGATTGCGCTGATGGGACTGCCGCTGGTCGGCTTCGCCGCCGAGCCCGGAGTGGGTGTCTCGTCCTGTCTGCTGCTGCTCTGCGGCTTCGGATTCGCCTACGGTCTCGGCCTGCAACGGCCGTTCCTGGACGCCCTGCCGCAAGAAGGCCAGGGTCAGGCCTTCGGTCTGCTCGGCTCCGGCAGCATGACGCTGCAGGGCGTCGGGCCGGCCTGCTTCGGCTCGGTGGCCGCAGGCATCGGAACAGGCGGCGCAATCGCCCTGGCAGGCGGCGCGGCGGTGCTTACCGCCGGCTGGATTCTCACCTGGCACCCGCCCACCTCCCCGGTCCCCGTCCCGAGCTACTCAACGGGATCAGAGAACGGCACCGAACAGCATGCGTGTAGTTCTCCTGCGCAGTAACCGTCGTAACCGTCGCAGGTCGGGTCGGCCGCGTGCCGTCACGCACCCCACCCCCACCCCCACGCCTCTCTGACAGACAGTCATTCCCGGTAGCTCATTGTGTAAGGAGTCCCAAGCCTCGGCTCTGCCAGCCGTTGCGGACCACGTACGGGATCTTGAGACCACGAACAGCCCATGGAAGGCTCATGCCGCATGATCGATGAATTCGCGAAGGACAACCTGCACGGGAGACTGCGGCGGGACCGCGAGGCACTGCTCTGGAAACTCGACGGCTTGTCCGAATACGACGCCCGCAGACCTTTGACGGCGACCGGGACCAACCTCCTCGGCCTGGTCAAACACGTGGCCACCGTCGAGGCCAGGTACTTCGGCGAGGTCTTCGACCGCCCTTCCCCGGAACCGCTGTCCCGGTGGCAGGACTCCGACGGCAGCGATCAGTGGGCGACCGAGGACGAGACCCGCGATCAGATCGTCGGGTTCTACCGGCGCACGTGGGAACACTCGGACGCGACGATCAACGAGCTTCCCCTCGATGCCCCCGGCCACGTGCCGTGGTGGCCGGAGCCTTATTCCAACACGAACCTGTTCGCCGTCATGGTCCACGTCCTCGGCGAGTCCATCCGGCATGCCGGGCACGCCGATATCCTGCGCGAGGGCCTCGACGGCCGGACCGGGTTGCGCGCCGAACACGAGAAGCAGATCGACGAGGAAGCCCGTGCCGCCTACCGCGCGAAGATCGAGCAGGCCGCCAGGTCGGCCGCATCAATCAAGGCTTAGTCGGACATATCAGGCAGCCTGACATCAGCTCCCCTACCGGCGCTTGCGATTTCCGAGCACCCGGCCACCTGATATGCCCGCGTCACCCGATGTGGGCGTTCAGTCCGCGCCTTCGTCGTCCTCGTCCAGCTCGAGCGCGTCCGCGTAGCTCAGCGGGCGCAGGGCGCCGGCGGCCAGACAGCCACTGACGGACCGCCTGTTCCCTGCGGATCGGGGCCGTCTCCAGCACCCAGCGATCCCCGGCCGTACGCAACAGCCTCTCCTGCACCGCCCGCGTGACGCTCTCCCTCCCGCCCCTCCAGCGGCGTACGGTCGGTCGCTCCTCGCGCACCGCCTCCGGATATGCGGCCTTGGCCTGGTCGGTATCGAACCATCCGTCAACCTCACGGAGCGGTACGCCGTCGACTTCGTCGTACCGATAAACACAGACGCGTGCCATTGGAACCCCCTGCTCTAATTAACGACATCGCTAATGCAGCAATGAAGCGAACTGTCCGCAGCGGGACGGCCGCATCAAAGTGCCTGGGGCACTGCTCGCGCTGTGCCACGGCAACCGGCGGGCCATCATTTTCGGGAAAGGATGGGCTTGGGGAACGAAAACCCCAGCGCTCACCACCCCGTGTGGAACAGGTGGTTCACCGCCAGCGCCACCGTCGCCTGGGCGGCGAGCCACCCCCGCTGCCCGCCCCGCGGCAGCAGCGCCGTAGCGGGCAGCAGCCAGAAGGCGAAGGGGAGCCAGATGCGTTCCGTTTCGGCCTTGCTCATGCCGGAGAGGTCGGCGATGAGGACCATGAGGAGGCCGGCGAGGACCAGGCCGAGAAGCCGGTCGGTGGTGGTCGGGGTGCCGGCGCGCAGGCGGCGGACAGCGGCCGACACGGTCGCGAACGTGCGGCGCAGGCCCGCCACCCCCGCCAGCCCCACGAGGAGCACCGTGCACGCGAGGTTGGCCCAGACGAAGTACCAGTACGGACGGATGGCGGCCGCGCCCTGGTAGTAGCGCTCGACCAACAGGTGGTACGCCTCCCACCAGTTGAAGCCCGCGAGGGTGAAGGCGGCGGGGACGACGGCCGCGCCTGCCAGTAGCGGGATGAGGAGGGTGAGCGGCCACTGCCGCCAGGTCAGCAGGAGCACGGCTGCGGCGATGATCGCGAACAGGGTCAGGCCGTACGAGAGATAGACGGTGAGGCCCAGCAGTAGTCCGGAGCCGAAGGCGAGCGCGCTGTTCGCGCCGGTCGCCGCCAGTGCCAGCAGTGCCACCGCCCACGCCGCCACCGCCGCGAAGTAGCCGTCCGCCGACGCCCCCACCCAGATCGCCGCCGGGGCCAGGGCGACGAACGGGGCGGCCCGGCGGGCCAGCGTCTCGTCGGCGAGGGCGCGTACGGCGACGATGACCGCCGCGGCGGCGGAAGCGCCGACTGTGATGCAGAAGACGCCCGCCCAGCCCCCGCCGCCGAGGCCGATACGGTCCAGCCAGACGAAGGTGAGCGTCGCGGCCGGGGGATGGCCGGCGATGTGCGGGGGCCAGTGGTCGGGCGAGTCGATCAGGATGTGCTGGGTGAAGCCGCGCAGGGTGGCCCCGATGTCGTCGAAGCGGTCGATGACCGTCAGATACTCGTAGCGCGTGGTGAGCCGTCGCTCGATGCCGTAGTGCCAGCCGTCGATCAGCGCGAGCGACCACGTCCAGGCCATCGCGACGAACCAGGTCACCGGCACGAGCGCCCGCCACGGCAGGCGGGCCGCGAGACCGGGGCCGTACGCGATCACCGCCGCGGCCAGCGTGATCGCGGCCGGAGTGCCGGGCCCCACCTGCGGCGACCACCAGGCGTACAGCGGCGCCCAGGCGAGGTGTAGGGAGCCGGCGGAGTTCTCGATGGCGTGGCCTACGACGGCGGCCGTGGCGAAGAGGAGCACCGCGGCCCCGGCGGCGTACAGGTCACGGCGAAGGTCACGGTTCACAGCGGAAACGCTAGGGCGGAAGCCACCTCGTAGCGTCCCGGCCAGCAAGGACGTCAGCGTTTCGTCATGAGTCCAGCCCCTCTCGGCCCGCCCGTACCGGCCTACCGTCGGGGCATGAGCGAACGGCTCCCCACCTCCCCCGCCTTCTGGCGCAGCCCTCTGCGCGGCCCTCGGCTCACCTCGCTGCTCGGTGTCGTGCTGCTCGCCGGGCTCACCGTCCTGTTCGTGACGGGCCTCGTGTCGTACGCCGCGTACAACCCGAACCTCTCGCCGGTCAACGACAAGACCCCGGACAAGGGCCTCCTCGGCTTCTACCTCTTCGCCTGGCCCACCGACCCGCCCTGGCTGTACCGCCTCAACCAGGGCACGCACGTCACGCTCGGCATCGCGCTGATCCCCGTACTCCTCGCCAAGCTGTGGTCGGTCATTCCGAAGCTCTTCGAGCTGCCGCCCGCGCGCTCGCTCGGCCACGCGCTGGAACGGCTCTCGCTGCTCGTACTGGTCGCAAGCGCGCTGTTCGAGTTCGTGACGGGTGTGCTGAACGTCCAGCTGGACTACCTCTTCCCCGGCTCCTTCTACCCCCTGCACTTCTACGGCGCCTGGGTGTTCTTCGCCGCCTTCGTCGCGCACACGGTGCTGAAGACGCCGACGGTGCTGCGTAACATCCGGCAACGCGAAGGGGACCAACAGAGCCAACAGATCCAACAGAGGGAAGAACAGGGGGAGTTGGTATCGACCCGGCCCGCCGCGCCGACCGTCTCCCGGCGCGGAGCGCTCCAACTCGTCGGTGGCTCCTCGCTGTTCCTGCTCGCCACGACCGCGGGGCAGAACTTCGACGGGCCGCTGCGCCGGACGGCGATTCTCGCGCCGCACGGCGGGCCGGAGCCGGGCCCGGGACCCGGCGGCTTCCAGATCAACAAGACGGCCGCGGCCGTGGGGATCCGGGCGACCGAGACGAGTGAGGAGGCGTGGCGGCTCGTCGTCGAGGGGCGACGTACGGTCCGTCTCAGCCGGGCTCAGCTCCATGAACTGCCCCTGTACAGCGCCGCCTTGCCCATCGCCTGTGTGGAGGGCTGGTCGACGGGCGACCAGTGGTGGCGGGGCGTACGGCTGCGGGATCTGGCGGAGTTGGCGGGGTACGACCGGGGCCAGGCGCCCGATCTGTTCGTGGAGTCGCTCCAGCGTGCGGGTTCCTTCCGGCGGGCCGCCCTGCGCGACAACCAGGTACGCGACCCACGCTCGCTGCTCGCCCTGTACGTCAACGGCGAGCCGCTGACCCCTGACCACGGCTACCCGGCGCGCATCATCGTCCCCGCCGCGCCCGGAGTGCTGAACACCAAGTGGGTGGCCCGGCTGACGTTCGGAGACCTGTGAGGAGCCCTGCGATGCGCGTACGAATGCACGGACGAATGACGAGCGCACGGAACCGGTGGCGCCGCTGGTACGGCGAGAGCCCTCTCCAACTCCTGCTCCTCGCCTGCTCGTTCGCGCTCGTGGCGTATGCCGGCGTACAGCTGCTCGCGGGGGACTGGTGGGGTGTACTGATGTGGATGGTCGGGGCGGCGCTGCTGCACGACCTGGTGCTGCTGCCGTTGTACGCCGTTGCCGACCGGGTCGTCGGGGCGGCGCTCGGGGTGGTCGGGCGCCGGGAGTGGCTGATGTTCGTGCGCGTCCCGGCGGCCCTGTCCGGACTTCTGCTGCTGGTGTGGTTCCCGCTGATCAGCGGGCGGGTGGAGCGGCGTTACGAGGCGTCCACCGGCTCGTCCGGTGATGTGTTCCTGGCCCGCTGGCTGCTGATGACGGCCGCGCTGTTCGGGGTGTCGGCACTGTGGATGCTGATCCGTTCGGTGCGGGCGCGGCGCAGGGCCACGAAGCAGCGGCCGTCCGCCGTCCACTGACCGGCCGTACCGTCTGTACGCCAGCCGAGCCGGCGTGCGCGCCTCAGCAGGGCGCGGCTGCCGAGCCGGGCCCAGGGGAACGGGGTTCCTGCGGCTCCCTGGGCGTCGGTGACATGAACCTGTACCTGCTCGTCGATGTCCACGGGCGCCGTCTCGGCGATCAACAGACCGCCCGGAGCGAGGAGTTGGGCGGTCCGGCGCAGCAGGGCGTCCGGGTCGCCGCCGATCCCGATGTTCCCGTCGATGAGCAGCGCCGTGTCCCAGCGCCCCTCCCCCGGCAACGGCTCGAACACCGACCGGCGCAACGCCTGCCCGCCGAGCCGGACGGTGTGTGCGACGGCCGCCTCGCTGACGTCGATCCCGAGCACGGTCCGCCCCCGCAATGCGAGTGCCGCGACCAGCCGCCCGGGTCCGCAGCCCACATCCAGTACGGCTCCTTCGCACCGCCGCAACGCCGACAGATCGGCGGCGTCGGCCCGCGCACACCACCGCTCGACCTCCAGCGGGAGCAGCCAGCCGTCGGTACGGCGCAGGAAGAGCGGGCCGCGCCCGTCGCGGAGGGCGTCCGCGTACGGGTCGACGCACCACGCGGTCGCCGTACTCGTACTCGTACTCGTCGCGCTCACCGTGCTCATCGCCCCACGACCGATCGCTCGACGTCCGGTCGCTCCACGCCTGCTCGCCGCACGCCCGCCCCCACCCGCTCGTACTCCGCCGCGAACCGGCTGCCCTGCCTCTGGACCATGACCTGTTCGGCGACCAGCCAGGCGTCGTACGCCGTGTCGACGTCCCGCAGCCGCGGCAGATCCCGTACGCGCAGTCCGGCGGCGGTGAGCCGGGCCCGCTGCACGGCTCCTGTCGTGGGCGTCGACATCGGTACGCCCCGCAGCAGCGCGGGGTCGGGCGAGGCGAGCCCCAGCGCCCAGAAGCCGCCGTCCTCCGCGGGCCCGAACCAGGCGTCGCAGTCCGTGAAGTCGGTCCCGAACGTGAGGAGTTCGGCGGTCACCTGCGGGGTGTCCATGCCGATGAGCAGCGTCGGTCCGGCGCAGTCCGCGAACGCCGCGGCCAGCCGTTCGTCGAGCCCGCCCGCGCACTGCGGGACCACCTCGACGCCGGGCGGCAGCCATGGCCCCGGCTTCCCGTCGAGCACCAGGACCCGCCGGTCCGCGGGCGTCGCGAGCACCGCGCTCAGGGTGTCGGCCAGCGCGGCCTCGGCGAGCGCCGCCGCCTCCTCGGGCGTGTACGGCGGGGTGAGCCGGGTCTTCACGCGTCCGGGTCGCGGTTCCTTGGCGATGACGAGCAGGGTGGTCATCGGTGGGCTCCTCCTTGGAAGGGTCCATGGGCGGTTCCTTGGCCGGGGCCTTGGCTGATGGCGTACGCCGGCTCCGTCAGCACCCGGCGCATGTCCCGTACCGCGTGCCAGGTCCCGCGCCAGGTGCCGGTGACCTTGGAGGTGCCGGTGCGCGGCAGATACGGGACGTCGTGCTCGGCGATGCGCCAGCCGGCGTCGGCGGCGCGGACGACCATCTGCAGGGGATAGCCGCTGCGGCGGTCCGTGAGGCCGAGGCCGAGGAGGCCCTCGCGGCGGGCGGCGCGCAGGGGGCCGAGGTCGTGCAGGTGTACGCCGGTGCGGCGGCGGAGCATCCGGGACAGTGCGAGATTGCCCGCGCGGGCGTGTGCCGGCCAGGCGCCACGGCCCTGCGGGCGCCGTCGCCCGAGCACCAGGTCGGCCTCGCCGTCACGGATCTCGCGTACGAAGGGCACGAGCAGGGACGGATCGAGCGAGGCGTCGCAGTCGCAGAAGCAGACGATGTCCGCGGTGGCGGCGACGAGCCCCGCGTGGCAGGCCGCCCCGAAACCGCGCCGCTCCTCGTGGACGACTCTCGCACCGAGGTCGCGGGCCACGTCGGCGGAGCCGTCGGTGGAACCGTTGTCCACGACGAGCGCGCGCCAGCCCTCGGGGATGAGGGCCAGCACCCAGGGGAGCGCGGCGGCTTCGTTCAGGCACGGGAGGACGACATCGACGTCGGGTTTCGTGGTGGGGTTGGGATACACGGCTTTCACAGTACGAACGTGAAGCGGACATAACAGACAGTGGCTCCTTACGAAACACGGACGTCGGTCCGCCGCCTCGCAATCCGCCCGCATCTCCTTACGAATCAAGGACGGACGAAGCGGGGCAGGACATCCGCGCACCCCTGGTGCGACCCTGACGACATGCACCAGCCGCAGCCGCAGCCGCACGACAACCACGGCCACTCCGGGACCCGCGTCCTCGTCGTCGACGACGACCCCACCGTCGCCGAGATCGTCTCGGGCTACCTCGACCGCGCCGGATACGTCGTGGACCGTGCCGTCGACGGCCCCGCCGCGCTCGCGCAGGCCACCGCGCACTGGCCCGACCTGGTCGTACTGGACCTGATGCTGCCCGGCATGGACGGCCTTGAGGTGTGCCGCCGGATGCGCGGGCGGGGGCCCGTACCCGTGATCATGCTGACCGCCCGCGGCGACGAGGACGACCGGATCCTCGGCCTGGAGGTGGGCGCCGACGACTACGTCACCAAGCCGTTCAGCCCCCGCGAGCTGGTCCTGCGCGTCGAGTCCGTACTGCGCCGCAGCCGGCCCTCCGCCGAGCCGCGCGGGCTGCTGCGCGCGGCCGGACTCAGTGTGGACCCGGAGGGTCGCCGCGCCACCAAGGACGGTACGGAACTCGCCCTCACCGTCCGCGAGTTCGACCTCCTCGCCTTCTTCCTGCGGAACCCCGGACACGCGTACAGCCGTGAGGAGCTGATGCGCGAGGTCTGGGGCTGGGACTTCGGCGACCTCTCCACGGTCACCGTCCATGTCCGCAGACTGCGCGCCAAGATCGAGACGGATCCGGCGCGGCCCGCGCTGATCCAGACGGTGTGGGGGGTGGGGTACCGCTTCGACACGGCCGGTGCTGACGCGACTGGTGCCGACGCGGCCGGTGCTTCCGACGGAGGGGAGGGCTGATGATCGCCATGGAGGAAATACCCCCCATGCAGGACATACTCCTCATCGCCTTCTTCGCCTTCCTCGGAGCGGCGGCCGCCGGGCTGTTCGGGGCGCTCATGCTGTGGCTCGTCCGACGGCGGTCCCTGACCGTCTCGCTGTCCGTGGTCACCGCCGTCGCCGTGACCGCGATGCTCGCCGGAACACTGGCGGTGGCGCAGGCGATGTTCCTGAACGATCACGACCTCACCGTCGTGACGACGGTCGTCGCGATGGCGGCCGTGGTCTCCCTGGCGACGGCGATGCTCCTGGGCCGCTGGGTGGTCGCCCGCAGTCGGGCGCTCACGCTCGCCGCCCGCTCCTTCGGCGACGGCGGTGACTTCGCCGCGCCAACAGGGCACGCGACCGCCGAACTCGACGCACTGAGCCGGGAGTTGGCGGCCACCAGCGCGAAGCTCCACGAGTCCCGGGACCGCGAACGCGCCCTGGAGACCTCCCGGCGCGAACTCGTCGCCTGGATCTCCCACGACCTGCGCACCCCGCTGGCCGGACTGCGCGCCATGTCGGAGGCGCTGGAGGACGGGGTCGCGGCGGAGCCGGAACGCTATCTGCGGCAGATCCGCACCGAGGTCGAGCGGCTCAACGACATGGTCGGCGATCTCTTCGAACTGTCCCGCATCCACGCCGGCGCGCTGGCGCTCAGCCCTTCACGGATGTCGGTGTACGACCTCGTCGGAGACGCCCTCGCGGGGGCGGACGCGCTTGCCCGTGAGCACGGTGTGCGGCTGGTGGGGGCCGGGATCGATCCGGTGCCGGTGGAGGTCGACGGCAAGGAGATGAGTCGCGTACTGGGGAATCTGCTGGTCAACGCGATTCGGCGGACGCCGTCTGATGGGACGGTGGCCGTTTCCGCGCACCGGTCGCCGGAGGGGGTTGTGCTGTCGGTGACGGATGGTTGCGGGGGGATTCCCGAGGAGGACCTTCCCCGCGTCTTCGATACGGGGTGGCGGGGGACCCATGCGCGTACGCCTCCGGCGGGGGCGGGGCTTGGGCTCGCGATCGTGCGCGGGATCGTGGAGGCCCACCAGGGCCGGGCGATCGTACGAAATGTGTCGGGGGGCTGTCGTTTCGAGGTGACGTTGCCGACCGTCGAGGCGTAGGAATGCGGGTCGTTCGCAGGCTGCGGGCCCGTTGCGTCGTGGCTGGCCGCTCCCCCGTCGTGCATCGCGGCGGAGCCGCACATCGATACAGCCCCGCGCCCCTCACAGGGCGCGGGGAACTGTCATCTCGCCCGCGTGCTCAGCAGTCGCCGGGGCCTGTCTCCGCCTCGCGGAACACAGGGCTCTCGCCGTACGTGTTGTCGGGGTCGATGCCGGTCATCGTCACGTCGTTGACGTACCAGATGTAGTGGCCGTAGTAGCGGTCGCCGAAGTTGAGCTGGTAGTAGCCGTGCGACCTGACCATGTGCGCCCGGTGGGTGAGCCAGCCCTTCTTGTGCGGGCCGACCCACAGGCTCTCGGTGTGCGTCTCGGTGTGGGACTTCTCCCAGGTCTTCCCGGTGGCGCTGCTGAACCCGGCGGTGAAGGCCTCGAAGGCCCCGCCGAACTCTATGGTCTGGGTCGTCGAGGTGCCGGTCGTCGTGGTGTCCGACCACGTCTTGGACAGGTTCTGGTTGACGCTCGTGCAGTTGTACGCGTCGGAGGTGACCCGCTGCTCCGGGCCGAGGTACTTCTCGACCGACTCGACATGGAACTCGCACCGGTCCGTGCCGTTGTTGCACTGCTCGAGGAGCTGCGCGACGGTCGGCTGCTCCTCGTGGTCGGCCATGGCGGTGCCGGGGGTGGCCACGACGAGGGCGGCCAGGGCGATCGCGGAGCCCAGGGCGGCCGCGACTTTTTTCCGTACGGAGGACATGCTGCTGTGCTCCCTGTGGGGGTGGGAAACAAAGGAGGCAGCCCCGAGCGGAGGCCGCGGCCCCAGTGAAGCGAGCGCGGATCCGGAACCGCTCCGTACGGGATAAGGATTTGATGAAGGTTGCGGCGCGACGTGGACTTCGACGGTCAGGCCGCGGACAGCCGGTAGCCCACACCGCGGACGGTACGGATGAGTGACTGGTCCTGGTCGCCCAGCTTGCGGCGCAGGTAGTAGACGCAGGTGTCCACGATGCCGGAGCTCTCGTCGCGGTGGTTCCAGACGCGCTCCTGTATCTGGGAGCGGGTCAGCACCCGGTCGGAGTTCTCCAGCAGATAGCGCAGCAGGGCGAATTCGGTGGGAGTGAGCCGGACCGGGCGCCCGGCCGCCCACACCTGGTGTGCGTCGGGATCGAGTTGCACATGACCGACGCTCAGACAGCGGCGCCGCGTGGGCCGTTCGGCAGTGCGGCGCAGCAGGGCGCGGATACGGGCCGCCACCTCCTTCAGCTCGAACGGCTTGGTGACGAAGTCGTCGCCGCCCACGTCCAGTCCGTGCACCCGGTCGTCGACCCCGCTGCGTCCGGAGAGGAACAGCACGGGCATGGTGAGGTCCCGTTCGCGCAGGGTCCGGCAGACCTCGAAGCCGTCGAGGTCGGGGAGGTTGACGTCGAGCAGGACGAGGTCGGGGATGCGCCGTGTGACGAGACGCAGGGCCTGGTGGCCGGTGGCTGCGCAGGTCACCTCGAAGCCGAGGAATTCCAGGGCCATGGTGAGCACGTCGCGGACGCCGACGTCGTCCTCCACCACGAGGAGATGGGTGGCGGGGGCGGCGCCCGAGGGGGCGGAGGGCGAGGAGACAGCGGTTGTGGGGGAGTTGGGGACAGGCTTGGTCATGTCCTGTTCCTTTGCTGACTTTTGAGACCTCAAAGCTTCACAGGCGCACCCATGGTCACACGTACCCGCAGGTAGGGTGAGGGACTTCGTCCGCTTGCTCGAATCCACCGTCTTCGGGTTCCCATGGCTCCCTCTGTCCCCGCTTTGCACGCGCAGCGGTTACGGTGCTGACGTGCTGATCGATGGGGAGGGGGCGGGAACGATGCCTGGAACGGTGCTGCTGCTCGCGGCTTCGCCGGCGGGCAAGGGGTGTCTGGTGGACGCGGCGTCGGTGCTTCCCGTGCTCGCGGCGGTGGCGCCCGCGGTGCTCTCCGGCGCGGACACCGCGAACGTCGTCGAACTGGCCGACCCCTTGGAGCCCCAGGCCGTCCTGACCCGCCTGCGCGCCGCCGCGACGGCTCCCGGCCCGCTGACGGTCTTCCTCACCGGCCAGCTCCAACTCGACCGCCGCCAACGGCTTCCGCACCTGGCCCTGGCCCGTACGACCCCGTCGACCGTCCGCTACACCGGCTTCCCCTGGCACTGGATCCGCGAGGAGCTGCGGCTGCGCGCCCCCGGCAGCACAACGGTGTTCGTCGACCTCCACACCGACGCGGAGACCTGGCAGCACCTGATCACGCAGCCGCTCGCCGTCGGCCCGGGAGCCCGGCTGTACGGACGGATCGCCCCGCCCCCGCCCCGGCGGACGCTCGCGGTCCCGACGTACATGAAGTCCGTCGCGACGATCCTGCGCAGCGGGCACCGCCCGGCGCCGTCCCAGTTGCACCAGCAGGCACTGACACGGGTGTCGGGGGAGGAGCCGGATGCCGTCCGGCGGGACCTCGTGCTGGCTGTGGAGTCGGGGGCGATGCGGGAGTCTTGGGCGACAGGGGCGGGTGTGATGCCGGGCGCGGCTACGGTGCCAGGGTCGGGCGCGATGCCGGGCGCGCTCGCGGTGCCGGAGCCCGGCGGGATGCCGGGCACGGCCGCGGCTGCAATGTCCTCCGCGCCTGCGGTGCCGGAGCCGGCTGCGGCGCGGGATGCGGGCGCTGCCGCGGAGCCCGCACCCTTCATGCCTGCCCCCGCCGTTCCCGCGCCCTTCCTCCCCGCTGCTTCCCCGCCGGAGGCGCCCGCGCCTTTCGTCCCCGCCGCCGCGCCGCCGGAGACGCCTGCCCCGCCGCCGGAGGCATCCGCCCCCTCCGACTCCTCCGACCCTCACGCCGAGATCGCCTCCGCCGTGGAGGCCGGACAGCACGATGACGCCGACGGGTTGGCCGCACACTGGGAGCAGGACGCGCTGCGTACGTACGGGCCCGGTTCGGACGAGGTCGTGCACTGGATGGAAGTGCGGGCCGACCTGGCCATGTTCGCCGGGGACGCCGTGCGCAGCTGCCGGACCTGGCTGGCCGTGGCCGACGTACGGCTCGGCGCGGGCCAGCCCTCGGACGCACCCGGCGTCGAGGCGGCCGTCGACCGGGCCCACCACCAGTGGGGCCGTATCGCCGATGCGGGCCCGGCCCGCGAACTGGGCGCCGCCCTCGCCGAGTTGCGCGCACGCGTACCGGGCCGTCGCGAGGGCGCGCTCCAGCACGTACACCAGCGTCTGGAGCAACTCGGGACGACGCAGCAGGTGGGGCAGCAGGTGGGCTGACGAAGTACCCGGTCGACCCGGTCGTTACCTCGTCAGCCGGGATCCCTCAGCCCCGCCGCCGTGGCGAACTCCCGTATCCCCTCCTCGAACCCCACCTCGGGCTTCCACCCCAACTCCCCGCGCACCCGCGCCGAATCCGCCGTGATGTGCCGTACGTCGCCGAGCCGGTACTCCCCGGTGACGACGGGCGCAGGCCCTCCATGGGCGGCGGCCAGCGCAGCGGCCAGCTCGCCCACGGTGTGCGGATCCCCGCTGCCCACGTTGTACGCCCTGAACGGGGCCGCGTCCGAAAGGGCCTCCAGAGCCAGCACATTGGCGGAGGCCACATCACGCACATGCACGAAGTCCCGCCGCTGCCCCCCGTCCTCGAAGACCCGAGGCGACTGACCACGCGCCAGCGCGGACCGGAAGAAGGAGGCGACCCCGGCGTACGGAGTGTCACGCGGCATCCCCGGCCCATACACGTTGTGGTACCGAAGCGAAACCGTCCGCCCGCCCACCGCACGGGCCCAGGAGGCGGCCAGATGCTCCTGGGCGAGCTTGGTCGTGGCGTACACGTTCCGGGGATCGACGGGAGCGTCCTCACCCACGAGCCCCGGCGCCAACTCTGCAGCGCAGACAGGGCAGTTGGGCTCGAAGCGCCCGGCGTCGAGATCGGCGACATCCCGAGGCCCCGGCCGTACGACCCCGTGCCGCGCACACTCGTACCGCCCCTCCCCGTAAACCACCATCGACCCGGCGAGCACCAGCTCCCGCACCCCCGCGTCCGCCATCGCGGACAACAGCACAGCGGTCCCGAGATCATTGCTGCTCACATACGCGGCCGCGTCCTCGAACCCCTTCCCCAGTCCCACCATCGCCGCCTGATGACACACGGCATCCACCCCGTCGAGAGCCCGCCCCACGGCGTCCCGGTCCCGCACATCGCCCCCGGACACGAGGTCGTAGACGACCCCCTCATGCCCCCGCGCCCGAAGCGCCGCCACAACCGCCGACCCGATGAACCCGGCTCCGCCGGTGACCAGTACTCGCATAACGGGAACGCTAGGCCCGCACCCCGCCGAACGACGCTTCCGCGCCCGGCACGTCACGGCTCCGTAAGAAGCGGGCCAAGAGCTCAGGCTCAGCCGATGGCTCAGTCGAGCAACTTCTCGTCGAAGGGGCCTTTCCTCCACTGCTCATCCATCGCGCCGCCTCCGCGTGCGTCGTGTGCACGGGGCCCTGGTCGTAGGTCGGAAGTCGGTGGTCAAGTGACTGGCGGCATCAGAAGATTGGAGCTGTGGCACCTCGTGACTTTGATGTGGACTCTTTCCTGCAGCAGCCGCTCACCGCTCGCATCGCGACGAGCGGGCCGACGGTGCGCCCTGTCTGGTTTCTCTGGGAACAGGGCGCCTTCTGGACCTTGACAGGGCCATGGGCGCGGTTGTTCGACCGCGTGAAGGAGGATCCGAGCGTCGCTCTCGTGGTGGACGAATGCGATCTCGCGACGGGGCGCGTCCTGCAGGTGATCGCTCGGGGTCAGGCCGAGCTCGTGCCCTTCGACGTGCCGAGGGGGCGGCGTAAGCTCGCCCGCTACTTGGGAGCAGACGAAACTCAGTGGGACGCGCGCTTCGTGCACTACTTGCACGACGATCCGGGCGAACGCGGCACGATGTGGCTGCGTTTGGCGCCTGCCTCGCTCACCGCGAAGGACCTCAGCTACTCCGTCGCGCCGTAATGGTCCACTTCGTCCCATCCGGCGGGCAGGGAACGGAGTCCTGTCGCCTGGCCCGCACCAAGTCACAGAACGATCGTGGCAGTCGGTCGGCGGGCCTGTGGTCCGCCCAGGGTGTTGTGCGTACGGCGTGAGCAGTTCTCCCTGCGGTGTTCAGTCATCGCTCGTTTGAGCGCGTGGAGGACATCCTCTCCCTGTGTGTTCGCGCTTTTTGCGACAGGGGTCCTGGCCCTGCGTGCGGTCTCTTCGTGGCCGGCATGGCACAACGTCCCTCCAGAGCGGGGCAAAACGGCATACGGGTTGAAGGAATGGTGAATAGCGCATCATCCTTGGCGCCATGACTCTCGCTTCCGCCTCGTTCGGCGTATCCGCTATGAGTGACTACGCCCACGACTGGGCCTTGGTCGATGTCGAGACCTCCGGGCTCGTTGCCAGGCGGGACCGGGTGCTGTCCGTCGCGGTGGTGACCATCGGTCCGGACGGCGAGCAGACCGGGGAGTTCTCGACGCTGCTCAACCCCGGATGCGACCCGGGACCGGTGGACGTGCACGGGCTGACGCCCGAGCGGTTGCGGGGCGCACCGACCTTCGACCAGGTCGCCGGGCGGATCGGCGCGATGCTCCAGGACCGGGTCCTGGTCGCCCACAACGCCCAGTTCGACTACGACTTCCTGGCCCACGAGTTCGCCCGTGCGCGGATGTGGCTGCCGGTGTCGCAGCGGCTGTGCACCCTGGCCCTCAACCGCCAGGTGGATCCGCCGACGAACGACATGAAACTGGGCACCCTCGCCGCGCACTACGGCGTACCGCAGGTCAAGGCGCATGACGCACTGGACGACACCCGCGTGCTGGCAGGGATCCTGCGGGCATCGCTGCGCGAGGCGGCACGGCTCGATCTGCCGTTGCCGCTGGTGGCCTGCCCACCACGGGCGGAATCCCAGTTCACGCCGAAGCCGTCCAAGACGCCCTGCGCGTACCGGAACCCGGGACGGCTGGTTCCCGGCGGGCCGCTCCAGCAGGGGATGAAGATCGCGATCACCGGTGAGACCGCCCACGCCCGGGCGGAGTTGGTCGGGCGGGCTGTTGCCGCCGGGCTGAACATGATGACGACCGTCAGCCGGCACACCAGCGCTCTCGTCACCAACGAGCCGGCGTCCGATTCGGCAAAGGCCCGACGTGCCATCGCCGAAGGCGTGCCCGTCATCGATGAGCACACCTTCCTGCGGCTACTGACCGACGTACGGACCGGGACAGCTCATGAGGCGACGGCTGCCACTGCCGCCGTGCTCGCACCGGTGAGGGAGCCGGCCACGTCGGCCACGTCGGCCACGACACAAGTCCCGGCCGAGGCACCCGTATCCACCACAGGCTCTGCCACACCGGTCCCGGCCACACCGGTCCCGGCCGCACCCGTCCCGGCCGCACCCGTCCCGGCCGCACCCGTCCCGGCCGTGCCCGTCCTCCCAGCGCTCTCCCCCGGCGTATCCGATCCCGCTCCCCGCCTGCCCGCGAACGAGAACCCGGTCACCACCTCGAACGAGCCGCTGAGGGGCCGCCGAGTACTGGTGCTCGGCGGTGTCCATGCCGACGCCGTCGCGGCCCGTACCCGTGTCGTCGAGCTGGGCGGATCCGCGGCCATCAACCTGTCGGCCAGCGTCACCGACGTCGTCCTTCTCGTCGGCGGCCCGAAGGACCGCCGCATGAACCGCATCACCGCCCTTGAACTCCCCGTACACGACGCACACTGGCTCACCGCACCGACAGCCGCCGACCAGGGCACGGCGGCCGTCCGCCGGGCACAAGACCCACAGGTGATGCCAAGAGGCGGCGTCATCGACCTGCCCATGCCGCACGGCACACCCGCACCCGACTGGTACGTCACCGCGAGCTGGGCTCCGCAGGTCGACTGCGAGATCGACGTCGTCGCCTTCATCCTCGACGAGGACGAACAGGTCACCGTCGACGAGGACTTCATCTTCTACGGCGCCCCGGAGAGCACCGCCGGCACCGTGCGGCTCCTCACCGGCGGTCCGGCCGAACAGACCATCGCCCTCGACCTGGCATCCCTGCCGCCCGCGACCCGCAAGGTCGTCGTCGCCGCGGCCATCGACAGCGCCACCACCTTCGGGACGGCCGGCGCGATCCAGATCGGTGCGGCCCCCGGCAGCAGCGGGGCGCCACTCGCCCGGGCCACCCTGGACGCCGCGACAACCGAACGCACCATGTTGCTCGCGGAGATCTACCGCAGAGGTCCGCTGTGGCGCCTGCGCGCTGTCGGCCAGGGCTATGACCATGGGCTCGGTGCCCTGGCACGCGGTTACGGAGTCGACATCGCTGACTGAGCGAAGGCGGTGAAGCCTTCCGGGTCACCGTCCCGCGAGGTCACCGCCCCGCCAGCATCTCCAGCGCCCCCGACACCAACGTCCGCACCCCCGGCCCCACCGTCCCCAGGTCGGGCGCGAAGTGCGGGCTGTGGTTGCTCGGTACCGCCGCGAGCTGTTGCATCAGGTCGCCGGCCGTGGCCGCCGCGTTCCATACGTCGGTGGGGGTGCTCGTCACGAACCAGTACGCGTACGGGAGGCCGCCCTCGGCGAGGAAGGGGAAGTCCTCGCTGCCCATCACGGGGCCGAAGTCGAGGACCGTGCCCGCGCCGAAGACCTCGCCGTGGACGGCGGCGATGCGGCGGTCGGTGTCCATGTCGTTGACGGTGACCGGGAAGCTGCTGCCGACGGTGACCGTGGGTTCGCGAGGGCAGCCCGCCGCCGCGCACTCGCCCGCCGCGATGCGGCGGATCGCGGCGAGCATCCGGTCGCGTACGTCGGCGGACTGCGTACGGAGGTTGAGGGCGATGTGCGCCTCGGTCGGGATGATGTTGTGGCGGGTGCCCGCCTCGATCCGTCCGACCGTCAGGACGGCGGACTCGCGGGCCGCCAACTCCCTTGATACGACGGTCTGCAGACGCGTCACGATGTACGCCGCCGTCACCACCGGGTCGACCGTCGCCTCGGGCCGGGACCCGTGCCCGCCCACCCCGTGCACGACGATGTCGACGTCCGTCGCGGCGGACATGATCAGGCCGGGCGAGTGCGCGTACAGCCCGGTCGGCCCGGGCGTCGCGTGCTGGGCGAGCAGGACGTCGGGGCGCGGGAAACGTTCGTACAGCCCGTCCCCGACCATCGCCGCCGCCCCCATGCCGGTCTCCTCGGCGGGCTGGCCCACCACGAGCAGCGTGCCGGACCAGGTGTCGCGCCCGTCGGCGAGCGCGGACGCGGCGCCCGCGAGCCAGGTGACGTGCAGGTCGTGCCCGCAGGCATGCATGACGCCGGGCGTCTCGGAGGCGTACGGCAGCCCCGTCTCCTCGGCGACCGGCAACGCGTCCATGTCGCCGCGCAGCAGAACGGTCGGCCCGTCGCCGTTGCGCAGCAGCCCCACCACCCCCGTACCGCCGACGCCCTCGGCCGTCTCGTACCCGGCCGCCCGCAACCGCTCCGCGAGCTTCGCCGCCGTGCGGTGTTCGGCGAGGGACAGCTCCGGGTTGCGGTGCAGGTCGCGGTAGAAGTCCTCAAGGGCGGGGAGCGGAAGATCCCCGGTGAGGTCCAGCGCGGTACGGGCGGCGGGAGAGGTCACAAGTTGCAGCGTACGGTCATGTCTTCATGTCCGTGCCTTGGCGTCGCACTCGAACCACACGGTCTTGCCGGGGCGCCCGTCCGCCAACGGTTGCCAGCCCCACCGGTCCGTCACCGCCTCGGTGATCAGCAACCCCCGGCCACCCTCCGCCAGTTCGTCCACAGCTGTGGACAACGGCGGCGAGGGACAGGCGTCCGTCAGCTCCACCCGCACCCCCTCCGGCTGCCGCAGCATCAGCAGTGAGCAGCGTCGCCCCGGTACGTGCCGTACGACGTTCGCGACCAGCTCCGTGAGCGCGAGGCCCGCCGCGTCGATCAGTTCGGGCATCTGCCATGCCATCAGGTACGCCCGGAGAACGCGGCGCAAGTGCCGGGCCGAATGGTCACCGACGGTGAAGCTGCCGCCATACCTGGCGCCAAGCCCCGCCTCTGGAAGGTCAGTTGCATGATTCACGCCACCAGAGTGGAGTGATCCGATTACGCTCGGCTACACCCGGAACGAAACGATGTGCCGTGTGCACTTGGGAGTTGGCGCCCCATGGTCAATATCCGCAACCTCGATCCCAGCGCGAGTCCGCTGGACTACTACGGCGCGGAACTGCGCCGCTTCCGCGAAGCGGCGGGGCTCAACCAGAAGCAGTTGGGTGCCGCGGTGTTCTGCACCGGGTCCCTGATCGGGCAGATCGAGACGGCGCACAAGGTTCCGACGCGGGAGTTCAGCGAGCGGGTGGATGTGGCGCTGGAGACGGAGGGCGCCTTTTCGCGGTTGATTGGGCTGGTGCTGCGATCACAGCTGCCGAGTTGGTTCCAGCCGTACGCGGACATGGAGGCGAGGGCGACTTTCCTCTCCACGTATCAGTGCCAGTTGGTGTACGGGCTTCTGCAGACGGAGGAGTACGCGCGAGCCGTGTTGGGTGTACGGAGTGAAGGGGACCTTGATGCGAAGGTCGCGGCTCGGCTGGATCGGCAGCGGATCCTGGCGCGGGATGAGCCTCCGCTGCTGTGGGTGGTGCTGAGCGAGGCGGTGCTGCACCAGGAGGTCGGTGGCCGTGAAGTCATGCGGAACCAACTTGCGCGCTTGTTGGACTTCACGAAGGACGGCTGGACGCAGCTCCAGGTACTGCCCTTCGAGGTGGGCCAACACCCGGGACAGATGGGCTCGTTCAACCTCCTGCGCTTCGACGACGACCCGGATCTCGTCTACACCGAGGACTTCGTCCAAGGGCACATGACAGCCGACTCGCGTGCTTTCAAAGAGGGGGCGCTCCGTTACGATCATCTGAAGGCCGCTGCCCTCTCCGTGAAGGACTCGGCGGCGCTGATCGCGCGCGTAATGGAGGAACGTTATGGGCACCAACCGGAACCTGACGGGCGTGCGGTGGCGTAAGTCCAGCTACAGCGGCGACACCGGAGGTGACTGCGTCGAGTGCGCCCCGCTCGGCAACGCCGAGTGGCGCAAGTCGACGTACAGCGGAACGAGCGGCGGCGAATGCGTGGAGGTCGCCGGCCTAACCCCCCACATCGCCGTCCGCGACTCCAAGAACCCCGAAGGCGGAGCCTTCACCGTCACCCCCGACGCCTTCTCCGCCTTCGTAACCTCCCTCTAGCCCCCCGGCATGTAGTCGCGGAAATGTGACACTCCCACCCCCACCTGTCACATTTCCGCGCGCACACCTACCCCACCCCACCCCTCAAAGCAGCGGATGCGCCAAGGCAGCGGATGCGTCAAAGCGACGGGTGCGCCGGAGCCGGCGTCGGCTTACCGCTACTGACAAGTCAACTTCCGCTTGTGGCAAGCCAGTTAGTGCTCGCGGGAAGCGGGCAGGAGACTGACGACCCCTCTTGCCCCGGAGTCCGTTCCGCCCTACGTTAAGTTGCGCGTTAAACCTACGATTGCCCTCACTTAACGCACTGACGATGCGAGGTTGTCGCCGTGTTCCGACGCATGTCCACACGCTATGTCTCGGCGCTCCACGTCACGGCCCGCCATGTCTCGGTCCGCTACCTCACAGCCCTGTGCGCCGCGGTCGTCGCCTGCGCGGCCCTGATCAGCGCGGGGGCGGCGGGGCCGCATCAGTGAGGGCTCCGGTTCCCGGACCGATGAGTTTCCGCGCGGCACCAGGTCAATAAGGGAGAGGGGGCGGTTGGCGGCCCCCTGCCTAAAGAGAGTGGTGCGCGATGAAGCTGGTACTGCAGGAGTTCCTGTCGCTGGACGGCGTCTCCCAGGGGCCCGGTGCCCCGGATGAGGACACGAGTGACGGATTCACGCAGGGCGGCTGGTTCGTGCCGCATCTGGACGAGGAGTTCGAGCGACTGGCCGGCACATGGCTCGGGCAGGCGGACGCGTTCCTGTTCGGCCGCCGTACGTACCTGAACTTCGCGCGGGACTGGCCGAAGATGACCGAGCACCCGTCCGCCGCCATCCTGAACGGCCTGCCGAAGTACGTGGCCTCCCACAGCCTCACCAAGGCCGACTGGAACCCGACCACGATCCTCTCCGGCGACATCCCCGCCCAGGTAGCCGAACTGAAGCTGCAGCCCGGCCGCGAACTCCAGATCCACGGCAGCGCCCGACTCGGCCAGTCCCTGCTGGCCGCCGGCCTGATCGACGAACTACGCCTCGCGATCGCCCCGGTCGTCGTAGGCACCGGCCGCCGCCTGTTCCCGGACGGCGGCGCCCCGGCGGGCCTACGACTCCTGAGCAACGAGACGACACCGGGCGGCCTGACGATCCTCGTCTACGAGTCGACGGGGCTTCCGGAGTACGGGACGTACGGCGCCGACGCGTAGACCCCATGACCGATCGCGCCTGGTCCTCAAGACCGTTGGCGGCAGGTTCCTCGCCCTGACTGGGCTCTCGTAAGGCGACGACGGTCGTCGCGGGCCTCTGTGCGGAGCCGGTCCTTCTCGTCGAGCTCATCGAGCGGAAACCTGAAGGCATTATTGCGAAGTTTTCGCTTCACATCTACGGTGCGAGCATGCGACCGAAGCACGAGCCTGAGCAGATCACCGAGCTGTCGCGGTTGAGGGCGTTCATGAACCCGCTGCGGATGCAGCTGTACCGGATGCTGTACGCCGCGGGCACCGCAACCGCCTCTCAGCTCGCCGAGCATGTCGACGAGACGCCGTCGCTGGTCAGTTACCACCTGCGCAAGCTGGCCGAGCACGGCTTCGTGACCCAGGCGAGCGGCCAGGGCGCCGACGGCCGCGAGCGGTGGTGGAAGGTGGCGTCCGAGGAGGGCTGGGGCTTCCGCGACTCGGATTTCGCGGACACGCCCGAGGGGGCCGCCGCGGTCGGCGCGGTGACCCGCGGCATCTTCGACACCCGCGTCGCCCAGTACCGCGCGTATCTCGATCAGAAGTCCGCCTGGGGTAAGGCGTGGACTGACGCGTCCTTCAGCTCCGAGTGGCTGCTCGACCTCACTCCGGCTGAACTCGCCGAGATGAGCGACGAGCTCGAGGCGCTGGCCCGGCGCTGGCGGGAGCGCGGCAAGGCCGCCAAGGCGACCGGTGACACCGAGGACCGCGAGCACGTGTCCGTGCACCTCTACGGCTTCCCCTTCCGGCCCTGACCCGGCCGTATCCCCGACTCACTGGAGCCTTCCATGGCCACCGCAGAGACAGCCCTGTCCGAACGCGCCACCACACCGGCCTACCGCGACGGCAACGTGCTGCGCTGGCTCACCGCATACACCGCTTCCCTCGTCGGCGACAGCGTGTACTTCGTCGCCCTGGGCTGGTCCGCCCACAAGGCCGCCGGTCCCACCGAAGTCGGTCTCGTCATGGCCGCAGGGGCGTTACCACGGGCGTTACTCATGCTCGGCGGTGGCGTGGTGGCCGACCGGTTCGACCCTCGTCGGGTGATTCTCGGCAGTGACGCGCTGCGCTGTCTCCTCATCCTGTCGGTGGCCGCCGGCATCGCACTGACGGCGCCGGCTCTGTGGATCCTGGTCGCGGTGGCGCTCGTCTTCGGCGCCGTGGACGCACTGTTCGTACCCGCTGTCGGTGCCCTCCCGCCGCGGATCACCAGCCCGGATCAGCTGGCCCGGGTCACCGGCATGCGCTCGCTGTCGATGCGCCTCAGCCAGATCGCGGGCCCGCCGATCGGCGGTCTGGCCATGGGACTCGGTGGACCTGCAGCCGCCTTCACCGTCGCGGGCCTGCTCATCGCACTGTCCCTGCCGCTCCTGCTGACGATACGGATACGGCCCCTCGGGCCGCGCGACGAGAAGCAGCCGGAGCCCGGCACCGCGCGACAGGACCTGCTCGACGGGCTGCGTTACATCCGCCGCCACCGCCTCATCGGCCCGCTCGTCGCCGTCGGCGCTGTCTGCGAACTCGGGCTCATCGGCACCCTCAACGTCGGCATGGTGCTCCTCAACGCCGAACGCGGCTGGGGCCCTTCCGGCTACGGCTGGATCGTCAGCGGCTTCGGTGCAGGAGCAGCGGCCAGCGCCGCACTGCTCGCCATCGCCGGTTGGCTGCCGCGCGCCGGCCTGATGCTGGCCGGGACGCTGCTCATGGCCTGCGCGGGCGCCGCCACGATCGCACTGGTGCCGACCCTGTGGCTCGCCGTGGTGCTGGCCGCGGTCATCGGGCTGAACGCCGGCGTCTTCGGCAGCCTGGACAACGCCCTCATCCAGACCGCGGCGGACCCGGCCTATCTCGGCCGGGTCACCTCCGTCGTCATGCTCACCATGGTCGGTCTCGCGCCCCTCAGCTACCCGCTGGTCGGCGCCGCCATCGGAGCCTGGGGCGCCGCCCCGGTGTTCGTCGGCTGCGGCATCTTCGCCGGCCTGGGCGTGGCCATCGCCCTGGCCTCTGACGCGGTACGGCACGCCGAACTGCCCCGCAACGGTCACAGGTGACCCCAGGGAGAACATGGACATGGCGTGCCCACGCGCGCGCCGCCCGGGCCGCGGATTCGCCCTCGCGCCGGCTCCGCAGGTGTGGGATCCGGCACTGCTGGCCGGTTTGGATTTCCGGTGGCCCCGGCTTTGCCGTCACCGGCCCGTGTGACGACAAAGCCACGCCAACCTGATGAGCGAGACGCCGGCCCTCCCCAAGGCCTAGACCGGGAACTTCACGCCGGTGAGGTCTTCGGAGACGGTCCACAGGCGTTGCTGGACGGTCCGGTCGTGGGACTCCGGGCTGGACTCGACGGCCTTCGGGTGTCCTCGGTACTCGCCCATCCCGTCCGGGCCGTAGTACTGGCCGCCGCGGACGTCGGGGTCGGTGGCCGCGCGCAGGGTCGGCAGTGCGCCCATGTCCGGCTTGTGGCTTATCAAGGGCGCGATCACGGGGGCGATCACCCGCAGCACGGCGGGGGAGTTGCGCATGAGGTCGGTGTTGGCCAGACCCGGGTGTGCGGCCACCGAGATCGTGGTGCCGTGCAAGGCGAGGCGGCGTTGCAGCTCGTAGGTGAACATCAGGTTCGCCAGCTTCGACTGCCCGTAGGCCGCGACTCGGCTGTAGGACCGCTCCGACTGCAGGTCGTCGAAGTGGATGGCGGCCCGGATGCGGTGGGCGACGCTGCTGACCGTCACCACCCGCGAGCCCGGCACGGGCAGCAGCAGGTCCAGCAGCAGTCCGGTGAACGCGAAGTGGCCGAGGTGGTTGGTGCCGAACTGCAGCTCGAACCCGTCGCGCGTGATCTGCTTCGGCGGGTTCATCACACCGGCGTTGTTGATCAGCAGGTCGATCCCCGTGTGCGTGCCGTGCAGGTCGGCCGCGGCGGCGCGGATCGACTCCAGTGACGTCAGGTCCAGCTCCTGCACGGTGACGTCACCGGACATGCGGGCGGCCGCCTGCCTGCCCTTGTCGACGTCCCGCACGGCCAGCACCACCGTTGCCCCGTGGTCCGCCAGAGCACGGGCGGTCTCGAAGCCGAGGCCGGTGTTGGCGCCGGTCACGACCGCCACCCGGCCCTTCTGCTCGGGGATGTCACGCTCGGTCCACTTCATGTCAGTCTCCTTGTAGACCGTCGGTCTCTTATGGCCTCGACAGTAAGAGACCAACGGTCTGCTGTCAAGAGACCGCTGGTTTGTAAACTGGGACGCATGACATTCCAGCGCGCACGCAGCAAGGAGCAGCGCGAGATCCGGCGCCAGACGATCCTGGACACGGCGGCGGCGATGCTCGACGAGATGCCGGTGGCCGACCTGAGCCTGAACGAGCTGAGCCGGCGGGTCGGGCTGGCCAAGTCGAACGTGCTGCGTTACTTCGAGTCCCGTGAGGAGGTGCTGTTCGAACTGCTGGAGCGCGCCATGGCGAGAGCGCTGGCGGAGGTGCCGGACGAACTGGCCAAGGGTGTCGACCCACGCCTGTCGGCGCGTGAGCGCGGCGACCAGGTGGCCGCGGTACTCAGCGCGTCCCTCGCACGCCAGACGGTGCTGCTCGATCTCGTCAACGCCCAGAGCAATGTGCTGGAGCACAACGTGTCCGTCGACGTCGTGGTGCGGCACAAGCGGTCCGCCGTCGCCGGCATCACGGCCACGGCAGACCTCATCCGCCAGTACGTGCCGGAACTCGGCGACGGCGCCCGGACGGTGGCCATGATGACGTTGGTCCTGGCCGGCACCCTCTCGAGCTACTGCCGGCCCTCCGCCAGCGCGCTCGCCGCCTACGAAGCCGACCCCACCTTGATCGCGCTCCGCCTGGACCTGCGCGCCACCCTGGAAAACGCCGTCGCCACGCTGATCGCGGGCACACTGGCGCGCGCCTGACACCAAGGCACCGAGGTGTCCGCACAGCGGCACCGGTTAATCTGCCCGGACGTACGGAGGTACGGACGTACGACTGGGCGAGGCGGGAAGCAAGGGGCGTGGAGGAGCGAGGGAGTCTGGCCGACGGGGTGCGGTTGGCCGTGCGGGGGTTCGTGTATGTCGTCGTCGGGGGCGTAGCCCTCGTTGCGATCGTCACCGTCGGGTCCGTGCTCGGGCCGATGTTCGCGCTCGATCTCGCGACGCCCGCCATGGGGGCCTGGTGGACCGTCTTCACGGCCATCGCCGTGCAGGGGATGCCGTTTCTGCTGCTGGGTACGACGGTGTCGGCGGCGATCGGGGCGTTCGTGCCGGAGCGGGTCTTCAGCCGCGTACTGCCGAAGAAACCGGCGTTCGCCGTGCCCGTCGCGGGGGCGGCCGGGGTAGTGCTTCCCGGGTGCGAGTGCGCTTCCGTGCCCGTGGCCGACAGTCTGATGCGGCGCGGTGTCGCGCCCGCCGCCGCGCTGGCCTTTCTGCTGTCCGCGCCCGCCATCAATCCGGTCGTGCTCGTCGCCACCTCCATCGCCTTCCCGGGCAACCCGGCCATGGTCGGCGCCCGGCTCGTCGCCTCGCTCGGCACCGCCGTGGTGATGGGGTGGCTGTGGGTCCGGTTCGGGAAGGAGGAGTGGCTGCCCCGGCGGCGTACGACCGGCAAGGGCACGTCCCCTACCGGGTGGCGCGGGTTCCGGGACGGGCTGCAGCACGACTTTCTGCACGCGGGCGGTTTCCTCGTACTGGGCGCGGCGGCCGCGGCGACCTTCAACATCCTCGTCCCGCGCTCCGTGCTCGACCTCTTCACCGACTCGCCCTGGCTGTCGGTGCTGCTGCTCGCCGTACTCGCCGTCGTGCTGTGCGTCTGCTCCGAGGCCGACGCCTTCGTCGCGGCCTCGCTGACCGGGTTCTCGCCGACCGCGCGGCTCGCGTTCATGGTGGTCGGGCCGATGGTCGATCTGAAACTGTTCGCCCTCCAGGCGGGTACCTTCGGGCGGGCCTTCGCCATCCGGTTCTCGTCCGTGACGTGGGTCGTGGCCGTGGCGAGCAGTGTGGGTGTGGGGTGGTGGCTGCTATGAGGTTCCGTACGCAGGGGGTGCTGCTGCTTCTGTGCGGGGCGGCGTTGCTGAGGGTGTCCCTCTTCAGCGAGCTGTATCTGCGGTATGTGAAGGAGGGGCTGCGGCCGTATCTGATCATTTCCGGGGTGCTGCTGGTCGTGCTCGGCGTGCTGGGCCTCGTCAGGCGTGAGAACGGTGACGGCGACAGTCGTGATCACGGCGACGACGACCATGGCCATGAGGGTGAGGACGGGCACGAGGACCATCACGGTCACGACCACAGCCGCAGCCCCCGTATCGCCTGGCTCCTCGCCGCCCCCGCCCTCGCCCTCCTCCTCTACCCGCCGCCCGCCCTCGGCTCGTACAGCGCCGAGCGCGAGGAGGCGAAGGTCGCGGCACAGGGCGTCGGTACCTTCCCGAAGCTCCCGGCGGGGGACCCGGTCGAGCTCACCCTGAACTCGTTCGCGTCGCGCGCGCAGTGGGACAGCGGCGCGTCCATGAAGGGGCGCACCCTCCGGCTGACGGGCTTCGTGACGAAGGACGACGACGGCAGGTGGTACGTCGCCCGCCTCTTCGTCAACTGCTGCGCCGCCGACGCCGCGCCCCTGAAGGTCCAGGTCCGCGGCGCGAAAGCCCCCGCCCGCGACACCTGGGTCACGGTCACCGGCACCTGGCACCGCACCGGCACACCCGGCTCGGACGAGGCCCGCCCGGTCCTGAACGCCACCTCCGTGCAACGCGTCGACCAGCCCTCGAACCCGTACGAGAAGCGCTGAAACCGGCCGACCCCCGGCTGACCCCTCGGCCGACTCCCGTGTTGTGCTTCGATGTACGCGACCCAGGGACCCGTACACCCGACCCAGGGACCCGTACACGCGGCAGGGACGACCGGGTCGCACGGCGTCCCGCAGACTCCGGCGGGGGGCATGACCGAGGAAGAGTTCGACGCGTTCTACGCCGCCGCGTTCCCGCGGCTGACCGGCCAGCTCTACGCCTTCACCGGGGACCACAGTGAGGCGCAGGACGTCGTCCAGGAGGCGTTCGTACGTGCCTGGGACCGGCGGCGGGAGTTCCTGGCCGAAGGGGCTCCCGAGGCGTGGATCCGTACCGTCGCGATGCGACTCGCGGTGAGCCGCTGGCGGCGGGCGCGGCGTTGGCTGGAACTCGTGCGCCGCAATCCGCCGCCGGAGCACATGCCGGGGCCGGGGCCCGAGCGCACCGCGCTGGTCGAGGCGCTCAGGGCGCTGCCCGAGGCGCAGCGCAGGGCCGTCGTACTGCACCATCTGTGCGACCTCACCGTCGAGCAGGTAGCCTCCGAAACCGGTGCGCCCGTGGGCACCGTCAAGGCCCGGCTGTCCCGTGGCCGCGCGGCGCTGGCGCGGTGGCTGAGCGAGGCCGACGAACTGGCTGAGAGGGAGGACGATCGTGTCCGATGAGCCCCGGCCGCCCGCCGAGCCCCACCGCGAACTGGCCCGCACCCTCCATGAGTTGGCCGAGGACCACGAGACCCCGCTGCCTGTCCCGGGCGCTGAGATCCGCCGCCGTGCCGTACGCCGCCGACGGCGCCGTCACGCCTCCCTCGCCACGGTCGGTGCCGGCGCGGTGGCGGCCGTGTCCCTGGTCCTGAGCATGGCGTTCGTCGGCGGAAAGGACGGCGGCGGAAAGGACGGCCACTCCAGGCCGCCCGCGCCGCCCGCCGCCACGCTGAAGGCACCGGGCCCCTCGTCCGTCGCCGGCTCGGTGCCCGCCGCGACCGTCAACCTCTCGCGGCGTGAACTGGTCGTCGGGGGACGCGTCCTGCCCATCTCCGCGGGGGCGGCCAAGACGCCCACGCCGACGGGCCGTATGACGGTCACCGGCAAGTACAAGGTCGCCGTCCTGCCCGCCGACACGCTCGGGTTCGGGCGGGGGTACGAGACGAAGACGCCCTGGGTGATCCAGCTGCGTACCCCCCAGAACCGTACGAACTACATCGTCGCCTTCACCCTGGACGAGAAGGCGCCCGGCAACTACGACAGCACGGCGGGCTGGATCGGGCTGCGCCGCGGCGACGCGGAGTGGCTGTACAGGCGGATCGAGCCGGGGGCGGTGGTCGCGGTGGTGGGAGCCGCGCCTACGCCGACGACAGATGCGCCGCCTGCTCCGGCGCGGACGATGCCGAGCGGCACGGCGTCGTGACGTACCGCTGTGTCGGTACGTACGCCTATGTCCGTACGAACGGCCGTGTCTGTACGTATGCCAGTTCCCGTGCCCGTGGGGCATGAGCCGGACGGCGTCATTCCGCCCGTCCCATGGTCACCGTCCGCGTCCCCGGAGTGAAGTCGGTGAAGGACTGGTCCCAGCTTTCGGTGGGCCAGTGGTAGGTGACCTGGCCCTCGGTGGGGCGGTAGTGGGCGGTGTAGACGGTGCCCATGCCCGTGTCGTACGCGGAGTTGTACAGCGGTGGCTTCAGCAGTGCCGGGAGGTCCGGACCCGCCGCCCGGACCGTGGCCAGGCGTTCCTGGGTTCGGCTCTGCTCTTCCTGCTCGTCCGAGACCGGCAGGTGCTGGTGGTTGGTGGCGCAGGCGTCCGGAGCCTCGGTGAGGGGGATGTCGGGGCCGACGTACACGGTCATGGCGCGGTCGGCGTCGACGAGGGTGACGTTCTGGGGGATGGCGATCGGGATCGTACGCAGCTTGTCGACGGCCTCGTCGACCGTCTCGCAGGTCTCCAGGAGGTAGCGCAGCACGATGAGGATGGCGAAGCCGGGGCCGTGCACGAAACGTCCGCCGAAGGTGAGCGAGACGGCGAGCCCGGCGTCGTTCATGCCGTCCAGGAGACCCCAGCCGGCGTCCTGCATCCCGATCACGGGGCGGAGGAAGTGGGAGGCGACGATGGTGCCTTCGCAGTCGGCGGGGTCGAAGTCGTAGTTGCGCATGAGGGTGCCGCCGACTCCGATCTGGCTGCAGCCCGCGAAGAACGGTCGTATGCCGGCGAGAGTGAGGAAGGTTTCGCCCCTGGGGCGGTCGAGCCCGGCCGCGAGCCGGTCGAGTACCGGTACCAGTTCCGGCATATGGACCTCGAACAACTCCCGCGCGCGGGCCGCTCCCTCCGGGGTCTTGCTCTCCTCGGTCAGCCACCCGTCCGCGGCCGGCCACAGGGCCTGCGTATGAGCGACCCAGACCCCATCGCTGCCGTCACCGACATCGATGGCACGAAAGGTCTTCTGCTGCTGGGGCACGACTGGGGCTCCCTTGGCGGGGCGGGGTCAAGTACGGTCAACTTACCGAAATTCAGGGCGAATTCACCAGGGCTCCGATCAGCCCACAGACTTGCGGCGGCGCACCAGTAGACCCAGGCTTTCCCGGACCCCGGAAAAGCCCGCACCCCAACGAACCGGCACCCTCCCCCCGGCGGGAGGGGTCGTGGGCCGGTGCGTCGTATGCCCGTCGCGTAGCTTCGGTCTCGGAGAACCCGCACCGTGTACCAGGCCAGGGCCGTATGCCCTGTTGGCGACGGGCTGACGCACCGGCCCACGACCCCGCACCCCCCACCCACCCAGGGGCGCGGGGAACTGCGCGACCAGCCACACTCAACCCGCAGTCGCCAACGGACCGAACCCACCACCCCTGGAGGCACCCGTTCAACCGGCGGAGGCCACCCCCGTCTGCCAGGCCCACGCCGCGATCTCGACACGGTTCCGAGCAACCAGCTTGAGTTGGACGCTGGCCAAGTGGGTCTTCACCGTGGAGAGGGAGACGTACAGGTCGGCGGCGATCTCAGCGTTGGTGCGGCCCAGGGCGACCAGGCGTACGACGTCCAACTCGCGGTCGGTGAGCGGTTCTTGGGGCTTCGCCGGGGGCGGTGCGGCCGGGGCGGGCGTCGCCGTGGCGGCCGTGACGTGCTTGAGGAGGCGGACCGTGACGGACGGGGACACCAGGGAGTCGCCCGCCGCGGCCGCGCGTACCGCCTCGGCGAGCAGAGTGGGGCCGGAGTCCTTGAGGAGGAAGCCGCAGGCTCCGCCGCGGAGGGCCCCGTAGACGTACTCGTCGAGGTCGAAGGTGGTCACCACGACGACCCGCATCGGGTCCGGGACCTCCGGTCCCGCCAGCAGCCGCGTCGCCTCCAGACCGTCCATCTTCGGCATGCGGATGTCGAGCAGGCACACGTCCGGCCGGGTCTCGCGGGCCAGTGCGACGGCCTGCTCCCCGTCCGCCGCCTCGGCGACCACCGTGATGTCCGGCTGCGCGTCCAGGAAGAAACGGAAGCCGGTACGCACCATGTCCTGGTCGTCGGCGATCAGGACGCGGATGGGGCGGTCGCGCTCGGTCGTGGCTCGCTCGGTCATGGCCGAATCCTGCCGTACGGGGCCGAGGGGCGACGACTCCCCCCGAACCCCGCTCGGAAACGCCGACTCAGAACTCCTTCTCCGGCCAGTCCAGCAGCCGCGCCCCGATCACCGCCGTCTGCAGCGTGTACCGGTGCACCGGGTCCGCGGGATTCGCGCCGGTCAGCCGGTGGATCCGGTCCAGCCGGTAGGTGAGGGCCCGCACGCTCAGCGACAGCCGACGGGCCGCCTCCGCGGCGACGCAGCCCGAGGCGAAGTACTCGGTGAGGGTGTCAAGGAGGGGCCGGGCACCGCCGCGGGCCTGCTGCAGCGGGCCCAGAGCATTGAGCACCAGGTCCGCCATGGCCTGGCGGTCGCGGGTGAGGACGGGGTAGACGAGGAGGTCGGCGGCGCGGAGTACGGGGGCGTCGAGTTCCAGGCGCTCGGCCAGGTCGAGGGCGTTCAGGGCCTCCTCGTACGACTGGACGACCCCGCCGGGCCCGGGCTGGGGGCGGCCGATGGCGACCTGACCGCCGTCGGTCGCCGCGTACGCCTGCTTGGCGAAGAAGGCGAGGACCTCGTCCTGGTCGCCGGGGGCGATACAGACGAGCCGCCCGTCCTTGGTGGTCACGAGGATGCTGCGGTCGCCGAACCGGCCGATCAGCGCGAGCTCCACCTCGCGGGAGACGGCGTCCCCCTCGTCGTACCCGGCCCTGCCCTGCGCCACGGCGACGGCGTGGGCGTGCGAGAGACGCAGCCCGAAGCGTTCGGCGCGCTCGGCGATCCGGCCCAGGTCGCTGCGTCCGTACAGCAGGTCGTCGATGAACTCCCGCCGCGCCGCCTCCTCCTGGCGTACGGCCTGACGCTGGGCCCGCTCGTAACCCTCCGCGAAGGCGTCGACGGTCTGCTCGACGGCGGCCAGCACACTGTCCGTGGACGCGAGGTTCGCGGCCGGCCAGTGGGCGCGGGCGGCGGCGAGATGCGCGCCGACGAGGGCGCGGAGCCCGTACCCGGCCTCGGCGGCCCGTTCGCCCAGCGCCCGGCGGGAGTCGAGTTCGTCGCGGGTCAGCCGGCGGCCGGTCGCGGAGGCGTCCGCGAGGATGGCGGCGAGCCCGTCCAGATACTCCTCGGGCACGTCCCGCCCCGCCATCAGCACCCCCGGATACGTCATCAGCCCTTGACGCCTTTCTAATTTCTAACGCATACGCGGCTGGGGTGAACCGCCAGGGAGTGGTTCGCTGCCGGAACAGGGCACAGGGCTGGGCCCCGGTGCTGGTGTCTTCCCCCTCGACACCCGGCACCGGGGCCCGTATCCGTCCCCCGTAGCTCCCCCGTGCTCCCCTTGTTTCCTGCCCCGTCATCCTGGCCCGCGGCCGGCCCCCTGCACATGGGCCGGAACCGGCATCAAGACGGCGTAAAGATTGCCGGAGTACGGCAGTGTGCGATGGGGCACATGCCTGAGATGATTTCCGTACGCCGAGGTGGTCGGCGTACGCGGGGGACACGGGGGGCGTACCGCATGACCTTCTTTCTCGGTCTCGGCATCGCGGGGATCGTTCTGCTCGTCCTGGCGCTCGTCTTCGACGGGGTGCTGGAAGGGATCTTCGACGGGGTCGGGGTGCTGGACGGGCTGTTCGACGGGCTGCTGTCGCTGCCGGTGATCGCCGGGTTCGTGTCGATGCTCGGCTTCACGGGGGCGATCGTCCTGGGGACAACCGGGCTCGGCGCCGGGCCTGCGACTGCCGTGGGCGTCGGCGCGGGTGCCGGGGCGGGCTGGCTGACCTGGAGGTTCAGCCGGGCCCTGATGCGGGACGATCCCGACGTCACCCCGCGCAGTGAAGACCTGGTGGGTTCCTCGGGCTCCGTGGTCACCGCGATCCCGGCCGACGGCTATGGCGAGGTGCTGGTGTATCTCGCGGGCCAGCCGGTGAAGTACGCGGCCAAGAGCGCCGTTCCCATCGCGCGGGGCGCCGAGATCTGGGTCGAGGCGACCTTGTCGACGACGTCGGTGAAGGTCCGCCCGGTCGAGCGCTGACCCGCACACCACACTCCACGCAGCACACCCCACACCCCGCACATCATTCGTACGCACCGATCTGCCGTCCACGGGGCCGGCAGGGGGGAATTCATCATGAGTCCAGTCCTCATAGCCGTCGTCGGAGTCGTCGTACTCCTCGTGCTGCTCGCGCTCGTCGTCGTCACCCGCTACAAGGTGGCCGGGCCGAGCCAGGCGTTCATCGTCACCGGGCGGCGCGGCAAGAAGTCCACCGACCCGGAGACCGGCCGCATCTTCACCGACAACAGCGGCCAGAAGGTCGTGGTCGGCGGCGGCGTGTTCGTCGTGCCGTTCGTGCAGCAGAAGTTCACCCTCGACCTGTCCTCGCGGCACATCCCCATCTCGGTGCGCGGCGCGGTCACGCTGCGCGGTGTCAAGGCGAACCTCGAAGGCGTCGCCATCGTCAAGGTCGGCGGTTCCGAGGACTCGATCCGGGCCGCGGCCCAGCGGTTCCTGATGCAGCAGAACGGGATCGTCGGCTTCACCCAGGAGGTGCTCTCCGGCGCGCTGCGGTCCATCGTGGGCCGGATGTCGGTGGAGGACATCATCCGGGACCGGGCCGCGTTCGCCGGTCAGGTGGCGGAGGAGGCCGAGGCGAGCCTGTCCGGGCAGGGCCTGGTGCTCGACGCCTTCCAGATCCAGGACATCACCACCGAGGGCTCCTACCTGGAGGACCTGGGCCGTCCGGAGGCCGCGCGGGCCAAGCAGGAGGCCGACATCGCGGAGGCCGTGGCCCGCCGGGCCGCCGAGCAGGCGCGGCTGAAGGCGGAGGAGGAGATCGCGATCGCACAGCGGACCTTCGCCCTGAAGCAGGCCGAGATCAAGGCCGAGACGGATGCGGCGGCGGCGCAGGCCAACGCCGCAGGTCCGCTTGCCGAGGCCGCTCGTCAGCAGGACGTCCTGATCCAGCAGGAGAAGGTGGCCGAGCGCCAGGCGGCACTGAAGGACCGTCAGCTCGACACCGAGGTACGTAAGCCCGCCGACGCCCGGCGGTACGAGGCCGAGCAGGAGGCGGAGGCCAAGCGGGTGGCCCGCGTGAAGCAGGCCGAGGCCGAGCGGCTGGCCGCCATCGCGGCCGCGCAGGCGGAGGCCGAGCGGGCGCGGCTGTCGGGTGAGGGCGAGAAGCAGCGCCGCTCCGCGCTGGCCGAGGCGGAGGCCGTCGAGGGCCTCAGGCAGGGTGAGGCCGAGCGGTCCCGGCGTGCGGCGATCGCGGAGGCGGTCCGGCTGGAGGGTGAGGCGGAGGCCGCCGCGATCGGGGCGACGGGTGCCGCCCAGGCGGAGGCCATGCGGAAGAAGGCGGACGCGTTCGCGCAGTACGGCGACGCGGCCGTGCTCCAGATGCTCGTCGAGGTGCTGCCGCAGGTCGTCGCCAAGGCCTCCGAGCCGCTCTCCGCGGTGGACAAGATGACGGTGATCTCGACGGACGGCGCCAGCCAGTTGTCGCGTACGGTCGCCGACAATGTCGCGCAGGGCATGGAACTCCTCAGCTCCACCACGGGAGTTGACCTCGCCGAGCTGCTGAAGGGGATCACGGCGGGCAAGACGGCCGTATCCGCGGAGACGGCCAACGGGAAGATCGAAGTGACCGGCTGACCGTGGAGGCCGGCGTTCCGCCCAGGGGCGCCGGCCTTCATGTGGGTTGCGTACGGTGCGTGTGTGGGGCGTAGACAGCCCCGTGGACACGTACGTACGGGATCGGACAGGGGACCAGCCATGGGCACACCACGCCTGAGCAGTACACCGTTGCCGGGGATCGGGGTGCGCTACGACCTGACGACACGTGAGCGGCGCCGGCTTTCGGTGGTCGCGCACCGCGACGGCGACCGGACGTTCAGCGCGTACCGCACGGACGACCCGGACGCCTGCTCCCTGTCCGTGCATCTGACGCCGAAGGAGGCGGCGGCCCTGGTGGACGCCCTGCTGCCCACGCATCACAGCCCGAACCTGCTGTCCACCACCGAGCTTGGCCTGGTGGCCGAACGCCTCGAACTGTCCGGGAGCTCGTACTGGAACGGACGGCTGCTCGGCGAGACGCAGATGCGTACCGAGACCGGCGCCTCGATCGTCGCCGTGCTGCGTCGGGCGGAAGCGATCCCGTCGCCGGCGCCGGACTTCCGGCTGGCCGGCGGGGACATCCTCATCGTGATCGGCACCCGTGAGGGCGTGGAGGCGGCCGCGGCGATACTCGGACGGGAGTGAACCGGCAGTGCACACCTCCGCGGTTTTTCTGATCGAGTTCGGTGCCATCATCCTCGGCTTGGGGCTGCTGGGCCGCTTCGCCGGACGGTTCTCGTTCTCGCCCATCCCGCTGTATCTGCTCGCCGGACTCGCCTTCGGGGAGGGCGGCTTGCTGCCGCTGGGCACCAGCGAGGACTTCGTGGCGATCGGCGCCGAGATCGGCGTCGTACTGCTGCTGCTCATGCTGGGCCTCGAGTACACGGCGAGCGATCTCGTCTCCAACCTCAAGACCCAGTACCCGGCGGGCCTGGTGGACGCCGCCCTGAACGCCGTGCCGGGCGCGGTCATGGCGCTGCTGCTCGGCTGGGGTCCGGTGGCCGCCGTGGTCCTGGCCGGAGTCACCTGGATCTCCTCCTCCGGAGTCATCGCCAAGGTCCTCGGCGACCTGGGGCGGCTCGGCAACCGTGAGACTCCCGTGATCCTCAGCATCCTGGTGCTCGAAGACCTGTCGATGGCCGTCTATCTGCCGATCATCACCGCGCTGCTGGCCGGCGCGGGCCTCGCCTCGGGCAGCGTCACGCTGGCCATCGCGCTGAGTGCGGCGGCGCTCGTCCTGATGGTTGCGGTGCGGTACGGCCGCCTCATCTCCCGTTTCGTCTCCAGCGACGACCCCGAGAAGCTGCTCCTGGTCGTACTCGGCCTGACCCTGCTGGTCGCCGGGCTCGCCCAGCAGCTCCAGGTCTCGGCGGCGGTGGGCGCGTTCCTGGTCGGCATCGCGCTGTCCGGGGAGGTGGCGGAGGGCGCGCACAATCTGCTCTCCCCGCTCCGGGACCTGTTCGCCGCCGTGTTCTTCGTCTTCTTCGGCCTGCACACCGACCCGGCCAGCATTCCGCCGGTACTGCTGCCCGCGCTCGCTCTGGCCCTGGTCACCGCCGTCACGAAGATCGCCACGGGTTACTGGGCCGCCGGGCGGGCTGGGATCTCGACGAAGGGTCGCTGGCGGGCGGGTGGCACGCTGGTGGCGCGCGGCGAGTTCTCGATCGTGATCGCCGGGCTTGCGGTCACGGCGGGCATCGAACCGTCCCTCGGGCCGCTGGCCACGGCGTATGTGCTGATCCTGGTCATCGTCGGCCCCCTCACGGCTCGCTTCACGGAGCCGGTGGCCACGCGCCTGACGGCCGTTGTCCGCCGTCGGGCGGCGACGCCGCCTCCGGAGGCGGAGGCGGAGGGTGCGCCGGAGCCGGCGGGGCGGGGGCCTCGGCCCTGAGAGCATGGGGCAATAGCGTTCCGGGATCTGTGTGAACGCCCGCGGGGCTGCTTCCGGCGCCCGCATGAACAGGAAGTTATGAGATCGGTTCAACTAATGGCCTCTCGCATGTAAAGGTGTCTGAATGCAGACCCTTTACAGGCGACTACTCAAGCTGGCCCCCAAGCTCGGGGTGCAGGTGCTCGATATCGGTCCGGGAGAGGCCCTGGTCTCCCGGCGACGCGGCCGTGCCCGGATCTCTCTGGAGGCGGGGGCGGATCTGCTGGCCCGCCGAAGCAGCGGTTACGCGGTGACGCCCGTGGGGCCGGACGCGTGGCTGGTGAGCCGCAGTCGTGGCGGAGGGCCCAAGGCCAAGCCGAAGACGGCGAAGTGGAAGAACGCCGCGCTCGGGCAGACCGGGGCGCACCTGCTGTTCGATCCGGAGGCGGCGAAGGGCGACGAACGCGTCTTCCAGCTGGCCGCCGCCGATTACCTGTGCGCCCACCATGTGAACGGCCTGCTGGACAAGTACCAGGTGAACGTCGTCTTCGACGTGGGCGCCAACGCCGGCCAGTACGGCAGCCGCCTGCGCCGCCACGGCTACACCGGCCGCATCGTCTCCTTCGAGCCGACCGCCGAGCACTTCGCCAAGCTGCAGAAGAAGGCGGAGAACGACCCGGACTGGCACGTCTACAACTGCGGCCTCGGCCGTGAAGAAGCCACCATGGAGATCCACTCCAACTGGAACTCCATGAACTCCCTTCTCCCGCCCACCGAATACGGCAAGGGCCGCTATAAGCGGTTCGCCAAGTCGACCATGGAGCAGATCGAGATCCGTCGCCTCGACGCGGTGATGGACGAGGCACTGGACGGCATCGCCGACCCGCGGCCCTACCTGAAGATGGACACCCAGGGCTACGACCTGGAGGTCTTCGCGGGCGCCGGCAAGCGCATCGACGACTTCGTCGGCATGCAGTCCGAGGTCGCCCTCCTGCGGCTCTACGAGGGCAGCCCGCAGATGCACGAGGCTGTGGCGATCTACGAGGAGGCGGGCTTCGAGATCACGGGCATGTACCCGGTGACTCGGGAACCGGCTACGGGGCGGGTTGTGGAGTTCGACTGCGTGATGGTTCGCGCGGCTGCGGTTGCCTCCGACGGTTGAGCGGTTGGGGCCGCGGAGCGGTGCGGTGCGCGCGAGCGTCCGGACCGGTGGGTGTGGCGCGAGAATGTGACAGTCGAGCGGGAGACTGTCACATTCTCACGAGAAGCCCTCGCGCCCTCCAGTGCCTGTGTCCGATCCAGCGACGAAACTGCCCAGGCCCGGGTCAGGGGTTCCAGAAGACCGAGGTGAACGCGCGGTCGAAGCGCCGCGCGGCCAGGTCCCCGCGCTGGATCACCCAGTGGACGGTGGCGCTCTCCCAGCCCTGCACGTCCATGCCGGCCTGCCAGTCGGCCAGGAGCACCCAGTCCGACACGTCACCCGAAACCGGCCCGTCCCACCGGCCCGCTTCCGCCGCTCTCACGGCCCTGGACACGGCAACGGCGACCGGGTCGGTATAGACGGCCTCCTCATCGGCGTATCCCCCGATCTGCAGCGGCCCCTCGGGGGCGATGGCGTCACGGGTGCTCTCCCAGACCGCGACGAGTTCCCCGGAGCGGGGATGCCCGGGAAGCGGCCCGCTCCCCGGCTTGCCGAGGAGTTCGACCGCCTCATGGCAGGGCAGCGACACATTGGCCGTCGCCCGCAGCGGACCCTGCGGGAACTCCTTGAACATCGCCTCGTAGTCATCCCAGTCGGAGGAGTTCCAGGCGTGCCTGTCCCGTTCCGCCACGGCCGAGCCGGCGGGGACGTACACCACACTGCCCATGGTTTCGTCATCGTCGGCGGTCTCGGGGAAGGCGAACAGCAGCAGGTGGCCGTCGGGTGGCAGGGGCAGGTCCGTCGCGTCGGCGGGCAGGGCCGCGAGGTCGATGGAGGCGACGAAGGGGTGGGCGGGGTCCGGGGTATCGGCCGGAAGCAGGAGCGGACCGCCGAATCGGCCCACGACCGGCCCGTCCCCGTCCCGCGTCAGCGTCGTGCAGGGGCGGGCGGTGGCCAGCCATCGCTCCACGTCGTCGACGGGTATGTCCTGCGCGATCGCCTTGTCACGAAAGGGACTTAACCGGTCCCACATCTCAGGGGTCATGGGCAAACCGTAGAGGGAGGGACTGACACAGCAACTTCGAGCCGTGGCGCTCCGCTGGGGGCGCGGTTCGTAAGCTGCGGGTTCGTTGTGGCTGGTCGCGCAGTTCCCCGCGCCCCTTAGGTGGGTGGTGGGTGTGGGGCCGCGATCCGGTGCGTCAGCCCGTCGCAGGGCGGGCATACGGCCCTGGCCTGGTACAAGGCCCTGGTCCTCCGAGACCGAAGCTACGCGACGGGCATAGGACGCACCGGCCCACGACCCCTCCCGCCGGAGGGAAGCTGCGGGGTTCGTCGGGGCGCGGGGCTGTGTCGATGTGCGGCTCCGCCGCGATGGGGGTCCCCCCGCTCGAGCGCAGCCGAGAGTGGGGGAGCGACCAGCCACGACGGACCCGCAGTCGCCCACTCGGGTAAACCCCCCTCAACATAGGCCAGTTGGCAGGATGGGGCGTTCGGAGGCGAGCCGCGAGGCTCGTGGTCATGACGAAGACCAAGCGAAACGCAGCCCTGATCGCCGCCTCCGCCATCGTCCTGGGGATCACCGCACCGCTGACCGTGGCGTCGGCCTCGACCTCCGCCCCTCCCAGAGCAGTTGAAGGTTCCCTCGACTGGACGAAGTGCGAGGGCACCGGCCTTGACCCCCGGCAGGAGTGCGCGACCGTCAAGGTGCCGATGGACTACGCCCACCCCGACGGCAAGAAGATCGGCATCGCGATCTCCCGTATCCCCAGCGAGAAGCCTCAGGCTCGCCGCGGCGCGCTGCTGCTCATCCCCGGCGGGCCCGGCGGCAGCAGCCTCAACAACCCTTCCGGCAAGGGGCAGAAGCTGCCGCAGGACGTGCGGGACACGTACGACCTGATCGGGTTCGACCCCCGAGGGGTCGGCCGTTCCGCCCCGGTCAGCTGCGAACTGGAACACGAGGACCTCGCCCTCTCGAAGCTGCGCCCCTGGCCCGCCCCCGACGGCTCCGTCACGGAGAACATGGCGAACGCCCAGCGACTCTCGGACGCCTGCGCGAGCAACGGCGGCGAGATGATGCGCCACATCAGCACCGCCAACGAAGCCCGCGACCTCGACCGTATCCGTGCCGCGCTCGGCGAGCGGAAGCTCTCCGCGTGGGGTGTCTCGTACGGGACGTATGTCGGCGCCGTCTACAGCCAGTTGTTTCCGCACCGCACCGACCGCATCGTGCTGGACAGCAACGACAATCCCGATCCCGTCCGGGTGCAGCGTGCCTGGCTCGCCTCGTACGAGGTCGGCGTGGAGGACAACTTCCCGGAGTTCGCCAAGTGGGCGTCGGCGCCCGGCAATCCGGACCGGGTGGCCAGGACGACGGCCGAGGTGCGGCCCCTCTTCCTGCGCCTCGCCGCACGCCTCGACCGCGAGCCGATCCCCTGGCCCGGCGCCAACCCGGAGGAGCTGAACGGCAACGTCCTGCGCCAGACCATGCTGGACACCCTTGCCGACCCCGACAACTACCCCGCCCTGGCCAAGCTGATCCTGGCCGCGCGGAAGGGGACGGTACCGCCCGCGCCCCCGGTGCCGCCCGAGTCGGTCCAGCAGAACGTCACCGCGGTCGGGGCCGCGACCATCTGCAACGACGCCGCATGGCCCAGGTCAACCGCCGTATACCAGAAGGGAGTCGACAAGAGCCGCGCCAAGTACCCGCTGACCGCCGGGATGCCGAGGAACGCGATGGTCTGCGCAGCCTGGCCGTACGAGCCGAAGGAGCCCCCGGTACGCATCACCGACCGCGGCCCCTCCAACATCCTGCTCGTCCAGAACGAGCGTGACGTCGCCACTCCGCTGAGCGGCGCCCTGAAGCTCCGCAGTGCCCTCGGCAAGCGCGCCACCATGGTGACCGTGAACTCCACCGGCCACGGCGCCTACCTCGCCAACGGCAACGAGTGCGGCGACCGGACCGTGTCCCGTTTCCTGGCCACGGGGGAGCGGCCGGGGCGGGACGTCTACTGCGACTGACGTCCGAGGCCGCGTCAGATGACCTTGGCGGCGCGGAGGCCGTCGATGGCCTCCGCGCTGTGCCCCAGTTCGGCCAGGATCCGCTCCGTGTGCTCGCCGACTGCGGGGACGGGGTCCATGCGGGCGGGGGTGCCGGCCAGGTCCACCGGTGGCAGGAGCGCCGGCACCGCACCGCCGCCGGGAAGTCGTACGTCCTGCCATCGCTCCCGCGCGCTGAGTACGGGATGGGCGAGGAACTCCTCCACGTCGTTGACCCCGGCGTTCGCGATACCGGCCTCGTCCAGCAGCTTCTCCACCTCGCGGCTGCCGGACCGGCTGAACCGCTCGGCCACGATCGCGTTGAGCTCGTCGCGGTGCGCCACCCGGTCCGAGCCGGTGGCGAACCGCGGATCGTCGATGAGCTCCGGACGTTCCAGGAAGCGCTCGCACAGCGCGACCCATTCGCGCTCGTTCTGGATCGAGAACAGCACGTCCTTGCCGTCGGCCGCGGTGAAGGCGCCGTACGGGGCGATGGTGGCGTGCTGGGTGCCGATGCGGGGCGGCTGGGTTCCGCCGTGGCGGGTGTAGTAGGCGGGCTGGCTCATCCACTCGGCCAGCGCTTCGAAGAGGGAGACCTCCACGGCCCGGGCGACGCCGGTGGTCGCGCGGGTGTAGAGGGCGGTGAGGATTCCCGAGTACGCGTACATCCCCGCGGCGATATCGGCGACCGACACCCCCGCGCGGGCCGCTCCGTGCTCGTTCCCGGTCAGGGAGACCAGGCCGGTCTGGCACTGCACGAGCAGGTCGTACGCCTTGCGGTTCGCCCACGGTCCGCTGCTTCCGTAACCGGAGATGGAGCAGGGGATGAGGGAGGGGTGCCGTGCGGCCAGGTCCGCCGCGCCGAGGCCGAGTCTGGCTGCCGCGCCGGGGGCGAGATTCTGGACGAACACATCGGCGCCGCCCAGCAGTTGCTCAAGGATCTCCCGGCCCTGTGCCGACTTCAGGTCGAGGGTCAGGGATTCCTTGGACCGGTTGAGCCATACGAAATAGCTGGACTCTCCGTCGACCGTGGTGTCGTACCGCCGGGCGAAGTCCCCTTCTCCCGGCCGCTCCACCTTGATGACCCGCGCCCCGAGATCGGCCAGTTGGCGCGTGGCGAAGGGCGCGGCCACGGCCTGCTCGACGCTCACGACGGTTACGCCGGTGAGCGGGAGTGGGGCGGGGTGCCCGGTCACGGGGCGCTCCTGTCCGGCGACTCGTCCGGCTGGCGGTCAGCGTCCGCGGTGCCCGGCAGCAGGCCGCCGCACAGGGCAGCGCGTCGCTCGGGGCCGAGGGCACGGGTGACGGCGTCGGTGATGGCGTGCGCGAGAGGGGGCGAGGTGTCTTTCAGGAGCCGGCGTGCCTTCTCGGTGAGGGTCACTTCGATGCCGCGCCTGTCGCCGCAGACCGAGCCCTTGGTGACCAGTCCGGCGTGCTGGAGGCAGGCGACCTGATACGTCAGCCGGGTCTTGGGGCGGCCCAGTAGCTCGGCGATGCGGGTCATCCGCAGTCCGCCTCCGGGCTGGTCGGCCAGCAGGCACACGATGAGGAACTCGTCGTGCGAGATCCCGAGGGCGTCCTTGACTCGGGATCGCAACTGCTGCTCGACCGCGCCGGCCGCGGCCAGCAGATGCATCCAGGCGCGCAGCTCCGCCGGCAGCAGCCCGCTCTCGTCCGAGGGGGCGCGGTCCTCCGAGGGATCGCGCTCGGGCAGGTCGGTGGGGGCGGTGGAGTCGGCCATGATGCTCCATTCTACCGGTTGTCCAATTTTGGATGACGCGCTAGCGTGTGACTGTCCAATTTTGGATAACTGCATTCAATGACCCAGTCATGCACGCCCCCCCGTCAGGAGAAACCTCATGTCCGTCGCAGTCGAAACCGGCCTCTGGCAGCTCGACCCCGCCCTCTCCACCGTCGCCGTCCGGCAGAAGACGATGTGGGGCATGGTCACCGTGAACGGCACGTTCGCGGGGATCACGGGCGACGGAGAGGTCCGCCCCGACGGTTCCGCCAGCGGCACGGTGACTCTCGACGCCGCCTCTCTGGACACCAAGCACGAAAAGCGCGACAAGCACCTGCGCTCCGCCGACTTCTTCGACGTGGACCGGCACCCCACCATCACCTTCACCGTACGCAGCTGTGTCCCGCGTACGGACGACACCGTCGAGGTCTCCGGGCAGCTGACCGTCCGCGGCGTCAGCCGTCCCGTGTCCTTCACCGCCCGCGCCACCGACTCGTCAGCCGACGCGGTCACCCTGGCCGCGGAACTGACCGTCGACCGCACCGAGTTCGGCATCTCCTGGAACCAGATGGGCATGATGCGCGGCCTGACCACCATCACGACCAGCCTCCGCTTCGCCCGCGCGTCGGCCTGACGGACAGCAAGGCCGAGCCCGGGGCAGGCAACCTCTGCCCGCCCCGGCGGCGACCTGTGTGTGAACCCCCGTCCCCCACCGGGAGGAGTCACCATGGGCAAGTACCTTGCGCGTCTGATCGTCGTCTTAGCCGTGCTCGTCGCTGCGGCCGGTGCGTTCGCTCCACGTACCGAGGCTGCCGAGGAGTGGGATCCGCCCGCGGAGCTGGTGCAGCCGCTGGGCGAGGTGTGGAACCACGTCGAGTCGACCTATCCCGACCTGTACGGCTTCCGTAACTACGGGTGGGACCAGGTCATGGCCAACAAGGGGAGCGTCAACTACTGCGTCCGCTGGGAGTCCGACGCCCCCGTCAGCGCCGCGTTACGCGACCGGATCCACGCCGCGCTGAAGAAGCAGTTCGGGACGTGGATGGCCGCCATGGTCGACGGCGGTACGGGGCACAATGCGTGGCCGTACACCGAGGTTCCCGTCAACATCGTCGGCTGGGCCGTCAAGGACCGCTCCACCCTCCAGTGGACCGACAACTCCGTCGACATCTACACCGGAATGCTGGACGAGGGCGGAGCCCCGCAGTGTGCGCCCGACTGCGGCCGCTTCTTCCACCAGGACGGCGACTACTCGCAGTGCCCCGGCGGCCCTGCCCGCCACTACGACCAGTCACTGTGGCTGACCAAGGAGTTCCAGGGCGGTGCCGGCGGTGACTGGGGGCAGCGGGTCGGGCAGGAGTACTTCACCGGTGCCCTGGACCAGGAGAACATCCACGTCTACCTCCACGAGGTCGGCCACACCTTCGGCCTCGACGACTTCTACGACTGGACCCCGACCGGCCAGTGCTGCTTCCTGATGAAGGCAGGCAGTGCCAGTCAGATCACGGAGTTCGACAAATGGATGCTCCGCGACTTCTGGCGCCATCTGAAGAGCAGGTACGGCTACTGAGAGCTGAGATGCGTTGTCGTCAGCGGCAGGTGAGCCGCTGAGCCGGTGAGAGCGACGCCCCAATAGATCACCTGGATCACCGTGCCGATGGCCGGACCCACGCCCGTCGCAGTCGCTGCGACGGGCGTGCTGTTCCTGGCCCCTTACGGGGCTACGGCCTTGCGGAGCGTGTGCAGGCACAGCGTCAGGGCCGTGTGCCTGGGGGTTTCGTAGTCGCGGGCCTGTTCCCAGGCCGTGTAGAGCAGGGCCCACAGGACGTTCTGGATCCAGTAGGCGTCGGGTTCGGGGTCGAGCGTGCCCTCCGCCTGGCCGCGGCGGATCAGGCGCAGGAGTGCCTTGTCGGCGGGGGTCTCCTCCTCCCAGCCGGACCAGTTCCTGAACTGCGGCATGTCGAAGATCAGCATGAGGCGGTCGCCGAGTTCGAAGAACTCCTGGCAGAGCCGCTCCAGGGCCTTGAGAGCCGGGCCGTCTTCGAGCCGGGCCCGCTCGGTCGCCACCGCGACACTGTCGAGGACGTCCGCGCCGATGGCCGTCAGCAGGGCGGACCGCTCGGGGAAGTAGCGGTGAACGGTGGTGCGCCCCACACCGGCGGCCGCCGCGACATCGGCGAGCGACGCGCTCTGGTCGGTGGACAGGAGCGAGACGGCGGCGTCGAGGATGGCACGCCGGGTTCGCGCGCGCGTCCCGCTCTCGGTCACCGCAATGCGGTCGTCACTCATGCCCATACGGTAGCGCGCCATTCCGGACCGAAACTCGCTTGCCCGTATTGGAACAATGGTGTTCCACTACGTGCCATGACTGTTCCTGAAACTACTGAACGGGACGCGGTCGCGCCACGGCTGCGTGTCCTGTGGTCGTTCGCCCGGCCACACCGAGCCGCACTCGTACGGGGACTCCTGCTGGCCTTGGTGGGTTCGGCGCTGGGCCTTGCCACGCCGATGGTCACCAAGTGGGTGCTCGACGCGCTGGGCGAGTCGGCCTCGCTGACCGGCCCCGTTGTCGCCCTGCTGGTGCTGCTCGTGGTCGGCGGAGCCGTCGGGTACTGGCAGTGGTCCATGCTCGGCGCGCTGGGAGAGCGCGTGGTCCTTGAGGCCCGCGAGTCGATGGTGCGGCGTTTCCTGCGGGCCACCGTGCCCGCCGTCACCCGGCGCCCGACCGGTGAGCTGGTCACCCGCGTCACCTCCGACACGGTGCTCCTGCGCGAGGCCGCCACCGGCGCGCTGATCGGCCTGATCAACGGCACGATCATGCTGGTGGGGACCCTGGTCCTGATGGGTGTGCTCGATCTCGTGCTGCTCGGCACCACCTTGGTGGCGGTAGTGGTGATCGCCGTACTGTTCGCGGTCCTCATGCCGGGGATCGCCACGGCGCAGCAGCGGGCCCAGGAGCACATAGGGCGGCTCGGCGGCGTACTTGAGGGCACGCTGCGGGCCATCCGGACGGTGAAGGTGAGCCGCGCCGAGGACCGTACGGCCGAGCGGATCGTGGCCGACGCGCGCGCCTCGGCCGAGTACGGCGTACGCGCGGTCCGCCGCGAGGCGCTGGCCTGGATGATCGCGTGGTCCGGCATCCAGTTGGCGATCATCGCGATCCTGGGCGTGGGCGCCTGGCGGGTCGGTGAGGGGCACCTGGAGGTGTCGAGCCTGATCGCCTTCCTGCTGTACGCGTTCGGCCTGATGGAACCCATCACCGAGCTCAGCCAGAACCTCACCGCGCTCCAGGCCGGCATCGCCGCCGCGGAACGCATCCGCGAGACCGACGACCTGCAGACCGAGACCACCGCCCGCCCGGCGCCCCCGACCCCTCCCGCACCGGGTGCAGACCTCCGTGACGACACCCCCGTACTGGAACTGAGGCAGGTCACCGCTGCCTACGGCCCCGACGCCGAGCCTGCCGTACGAGGTATCGACCTGACCGTCCCCCGGTACGGGCACACTGCGATCGTCGGCCCCTCGGGGGCGGGCAAGACGACCCTCTTCTCCCTCGTCCTGCGCTTCCTGGAGCCGACGGACGGCGAACTGCTCCTGGACGGCCGCCCGTACCGCGACCACACCCACGACGACATCCGGGCGCGACTGGCGTACGTGGAGCAGGACACCCCGATCGTGCCCGGGACCATCCGCGACAACCTGCTGCTCTCCCGCCCGGACGCGACGGACGAGGAACTGCGCCGGGTGCTGCACGACGTCCGGCTGGCCGAGAAGATCGACACCCTCGACGAGGGTCTCGACACGCCCCTGTCGTCCACGACCGTCTCGGGCGGCGAACGCCAGCGCATCGCACTGGCCCGCGCCCTGCTGCGTACCCCCGACGTACTGCTCCTGGACGAGGCGACCGCCCAGCTCGACGGCCTGACCGAAGCCGCCGTCCACGACTGCATCCGCTCGCGCGCCGGCACCGGTGCCGTGGTCACGATCGCCCACCGGCTGTCGACCGTGATCGACGCGGACACCATCGTGGTGATGGAGGCGGGCCGTATCCGCACCCGTGGCAGCCACGAGGACCTGCTGACGACGGACACCCTGTACCGCGAACTGGTGGAGGCCCTGCGCATCGCCGCGACCACGGCGCCGGCCGCACGGTGAGCCGGTGCATCGGTCACATCTGCGGCAGCCGCTCCCCCTGCACCGCCTGCACGTCCAGTGACACCTTCAGCGTCGCGCCGACCGCCGAGATGCCCGCCCGTACGACTTGGTTGTAGTTCATCTCGAAGTCCTCGCGGCGCAGCTGAGTCGTGGCGCGGAACGCCGCCCGCACTCCGCCCCAGGCGTCGGGGCCCGTGCCCAGGTAGGCGAGGTCCAGGTCGACGGGGCGTGCGACGCCGTGCAGGGTGAGTTCGCCGTGGACGGTCCAGCGGTCCGGGCCTGTGGGGCTCAGGCCGGTCGAGTGGTACGTGATCTCCGGGCACCGTTCGGCGTCCAGGAAGTCCGGGGACCTGAGGTGGTCGTCGCGCGTGCCGTTGCCGGTGCCGATCGAGGCGGCGCGGATGGACGCCTCGACCCGGGACTTGGCGGCGTCCTGCGCGATCTCGATACGCCCGCCGAAGTCGGTGAAGCGGCCGTGCACGCTGGAGAGGCCCAGATGCTGGGCCACCGCCTCCACCGAGGAGTGCGCCGGGTCGATCGTCCACGGACCCGGCGGCGGCAGCTCGACACCCGCCTGCCGGCCGAGGACGACCTGGCCGAGCTCCGCACGGCCGCTCGCCGTGACGAGCGCGGTCGAGGCGGCGGGCGCGTACCCCACCGCGGTGACGATCGCCGTGTACGAGCCGGGCTCGAGGTGCACGTCGTCCCGGACGGCGCCCTCGGCGTCCGCCTCGGCGCGCAGGATCTGCGTACCCCTCATGTCGGTCACCGTGACCACCGCGTGTGGCACGGCCCAGCCGTCCCGGGTGCGTACCGATGCGCTGAGTGCCATAGCGTCTCTCGCCTCTTCCGTTCTCGTCCGTGCGTGCGTTCTCGTCGGAGCGTGCCGGGTCGTGTCGGGTCCTGTTGGGGTGAACTATTCGCCGGGGTGGGCGAGTTCGATGTCGTGGCCGTCCACGCCGCCGCCGGAGACGGTCACCCCGGTGGCCTTCGGCGGGTAGCCGGTCGCCATGACCGTGTACTCCCCGCTGTCCAGGTCGGAGAAGGCGTACGCCCCGTCGATGCCGGTCGTCGTCGTGGCGACCACGTTGCCCGCGGCGTCCATCAGCGTGACCCGCGCCTCGCTCAGCGGAACACCCGCTCCGAGCACCGTGCCCCGTACGTGCGCCCCGGGGTGCAACTCGACCTCGACCCGCGTGGCCCCGGTGACGCCGATCTCGACGGGCAGGGCCAGCGGCCGGTGCTTGACCGAGTTGACCGCGAGGGTCACCGTCCCCGGCACCAGGTCCGAGACGGTGAACTCGCCCATGGCGTCCGTCTCCCCGGTGGCCAGCACATCCCCGCGGACATCGGTCACGATGACCACGGCCCCGGCGACCCGCACCCCGCTGTCCGCCGACCGCACCACACCGGCAAGCCCGCTGGTGCCGCTCAGCAGAACGTCGTACGTCACCGGCGCGTCCGCCACGACGACGGTCGAGGCCTGCGGCTGGTAGCCGTCGGCGGAGGCGATCAGGACGTACGAACCGGCGCCCGGCGCGCGCACACCGTACGAGCCGTCGCCCTGCGCGACCGCCCGGCCGAGCTGCCGCCCCTCGAGCGAGATCAGCGTCACCGCGGCGCCGGACACGGGCGCGCTCTCCGCACCGCGGACGTGTCCGCGGACGAGGGTTCCGCTCGCAGCGTCGTCGTCCGGGGCCGCCGCCTCCAGGGCCAGGGCCTGACGGGGGTGCGGAAGGGTGACCGACGCGCTCGCCGCACCTGCGTCGTCCGTGGCCTCGGCTCCGTCCCCGGCCGGCGTCTTGGACGTCCCGTCCGCGAGCGGCTGTCGGCGCGGGATGAACGAGGCGACGAAGAAGGCGAGCAGGGCCGCGCCGACACCGATGGCCAGGACCGCCTTGAAGCCGTCCTCGGAGGGGAGGGCGGTGGAGCCGAAGGTGGTGGTCATCTGCGCCAGGATGACGCCGGCGACCGCGCTGGCGACCGACGTACCGATGGACCGCATCAAGGTGTTGAGGCTGTTCGCGGCGCCCGTCTCGGACGCGGGCACGGCGCTCATGATCAGCGCGGGCATCGAGCCGTACGTGAAGCCGATGCCGGCGCCGATGACGCAGGACACGAGGATGAAGTGCCAGACCTCGTCCATCAGCACGATGTTCAGCGCGTAGCCGCCGGCCACGATCAGGGAGCCGATCATCAGCGTGACCTTGGGGCCCTTGGCCTTGGAGACGGCCGCGGAGACCGGGGCCAGGGCCATCATCACCAGTCCGGACGGCGCCATGACGAGACCGGCGGCGAGCAGCGACTGACCCAGACCGTATCCGGTAGCCTCAGGCAACTGCAGGAGCTGCGGAATGACGAGGGACATCGCGAACATGGCGAAGCCGATGGCTATCGAGGCGAGGTTGGTGAACAGCACCTGACGGCGCGCGGTGGTCCGCAGGTCCACCAGCGGCTGGCTGACACGCAGTTCGAAGAAACCCCACACCAGCAGGATCACGACGGCCGCGCCGAACAGGCCGAGGATGGTGCCGCTGCCCCAGCCCCAGTCCCCGCCCTTGGAGATCGCCAGCAACAGGCACACGAGCCCCGCCGCCATCCCGACCGCGCCGATCAGGTCGAACCGTCCTCCGGTGCGCACCCGGGACTCCGGCACGAGGGCCAGTACGAGCAGCAGGGCGACGACACCCATGCCGGCCGAGGCCCAGAACAGTACGTGCCAGTCGAAGTTGTCGGCGATGAGCGCGGCGGCGGGCAGGCCGAGGGCGCCGCCGACGCCGAGCGAGGCACTCATCAGCGCGGTGGCGGAGCCGAGCCGTTCGGCGGGCAGCTCGTCGCGCATGATGCTGATGCCGAGCGGGATGACGCCGGCCGACAGACCCTGGAGTGCGCGCCCGACGATCATCGGGACGAGGGACTCGCTGAGCGCGGCCGTGACGGATCCGGCCACCAGCATGACCATGCTGACCAGCAGCATCCGGCGCTTGCCGTACATGTCTCCGAGCCGCCCCATCATCGGGGTCGCGACGGCGGCGGCGAGCAGGGTGGCGGTGACGGCCCAGGCGGTGTCGGACGCCGGGGCGTTCAGGAGGGTGGGCAGCTCCGGAACGATCGGGATGACCAGAGTCTGCATCAGCGAGACCACGATCCCGCCGAAGGCCAGCACCGCGACCACGACGTTCGGCCGCGGTGGGGCTGCCGCCCCGGTGGTGGCGGTGCGGGGTTGTGCGTGGGACATGGTCGGGCCTCCGGGTGGGCGGTCGGGTATGCGCGACAGGATTAAATGTAAGTACGTTGATTTAGTTAAGCAAGTTAAGGTCGTGCGGGTGTGGTCCGCGGGTCGGGGAGCGCCCCGGCTGCCCCCTGGCACAGCGGGGCCACAGGGGGTTCATAGGGGAACTCTTGTGTGGGGTGGGGCGTTCGAGCGGACAGAGTTCGGGAGCTGAGCTCGGCTTGGTTCTCGATGTCCCCAAGTGCACTACTCGTTCGCTGAGTTGCCGAGTTCGCAGAGTTTCACCCCCACCTTCATGGAGGCCCGGAACATGTCCCAGAACCAAGCCCGGCCGTCCCGGCGCACCGTTCTCGGCGGGGCCGCCGCCGCGCTCACGCTGGCTGCCGGTGCCGGCACGGCCAGTGCCGCCGCCGGAACCGTAAAGAGTGCCTGGCCGACCGAGTTCCCGCTCCCGGACGGCTGGCTGCCCGAGGGCATCACCATCGGCAGAAAGCCGTACGCCTACATGGGCTCCCGCGCGAACGGCGCCGTCTACCGCACCGACCTGCGCACCGGCAAGGGCGGCGTCCTCTTCGAGGGAGCCACCGGCACGGCATCCATCGGGCTGAAGCTGGACCACGACGGTCTGCTCTACCTCGCCGGAGGCGCCGGCGGCACCGCGCGCATCGTCGACTCCCGCAGCGGCAAGCTCAAGGCCACGTACCAACTCACCGACCCCGCCGCCACGTTCATCAACGACGTCATACTCCTCGGCGACCGCGCCTGGTTCACCGACTCGCGCGGCGCCACGCTGTACGGCGTACCCCGCGGCCGGGGCGGCGAGGTGCGCAGCCTGCCGCTCGGCGGTGACTGGACGCAGACGCCCAACGTGAACAACGCCAACGGCATCGTCGAAACCCCCGACGGCCGTGGCCTGATCGTCGTCAAGAGCACGCCGGGCGAGCTCTACCACGTGAACATCAAGACCGGTGAGGCGAAGAAGATCGCGCTGAACGGACAGGCCGATGTCGCCAACGGTGACGGTCTGCTCCGTATAGGCCGCACCTTGTACGTCGTGCAGAACCGGCTGAACCTGATCAGCGTCTGGGACCTCGACGCGAAGGTCACCACGGCCACGCTGAAGCGGACGATCACCGATCCGCGGTTCGACGTGCCGACGACCGCCGCGCGTTGGGGCGACCGGCTGTATCTCGTCAACGCGCGGTTCACCAGCCCGCAGACGCCGGAGACGACGTTCAACGGCGTTGCTGTGCCTGCCTAGTTCAACCGCAGGGTGGTCAGGCGCGGCGGCGTACGTCCTCGAGGTAGCGGAGGACCGCGGCGACGCGCCTGTCCACCTGGTCGGTGGGGGAAAGGTCGAGCTTGGCGAAGATGCTGCGGATGTGCTTGTGGACGGCGCCGTCCGTGACGACGAGGCGTTCGGCGATGGCGGAGTTGCCCAAACCCTCGGCCATCAGGGCGAGTACGTCGCGTTCGCGGGGGCTGAGGCGTTCCAGGCGGCTGTCGTGGCGGCTGCGGGTGAAGAGCTGCGCGACGACCTCGGGGTCGATGGCGGTGCCTCCGGCCGCCACTCGCCGCAGGGCGTCCAGGAACTCCTCGACCCGCCCGACCCGCTCCTTGAGCAGATAGCCGAGGCCGGTGACGCCGCCGGTGAGCAGCTCCGTGGCGAAGCTCTGCTCGACGTACGCGGACAGCACCAGCACCGCCAGGTCCGGCCGCCGGCGTCTGGCCTCGACCGCCGCGACGATGCCCTCGTCCGTGTGGGTCGGGGGCATCCGTACGTCGAGGATGGCGACATCGGGCTTGTGTACGTCGATGGCGTCGAGGATCCCGTCGGCCGTACCGGCGGTGCCCACCACGTCGAGCGATTCCGCCCGCAGCAGCAGGGCGAGCCCTTCGCGCAGCAGTGGGTCGTCTTCGGCGATCACGATCCGCATGGGAGGTCCACCTCGAGGGTTGTGGGCCCGCCGGGCGGGCTGGTGAGGGTGAGGTTGCCGTCGTGGGCCGCGATGCGGCGGCGCATGCCGGTCAGGCCGGAGCCGCCGGCTTCGTCCGCGCCGCCCCGGCCGTCGTCCTTGATCTGCAGGTGCAGTCGGCCGTCGTGGCTGCGGACGGTGACGGTGGCGTGCCGGGCCTGGCTGTGCTTGGCGATGTTGGTCAGGGCTTCGGCCACGATGAAGTAGGCGGTCGCCTCGACGGAGGCCGCGCACCTCGCGGTTGCCTCGACGTCGACGCGGCAGGGCACCGGGCAGTCCGCGGCCAGCCCGGCCAGTGCGCCTTCGAGTCCGCGGTCGTCCAGTACCGGCGGCAGGATGCTCCGGGAGACCGAGCGCAGTTCGGCCAGCGCCCCCTCGGCGGCGCTCTGGGCGCGTTCGAGGAGTTCGTCGGCGCCCGCCGGGTCGCGGGCCACCATGCGGCGGGCGGCGCCGAGCAGGACGGTGACGTTGACGATCCGGTTCTGGGTGCCGTCGTGCAACGAGCGCTCGATACGGCGCAGTTCGGTCGCGTGGGCGTCGAGGGCGGCGGCCCGGGTGGCGGTCAGCTCCGCGACTCGTAGGGACAGGTCCGCGTCGGGTCCTGCCGACAGGAGCCGGCGTCCCGGCCGCGCCTGCAGCCGCGCCATGCCCGGCCCGAGCCCCACGATGATGGCGATCCAGGCCAGGCCCAGCGGGACCACGGCGAGGGCGTCCAGCCAGGTGTGCGCGACCCCGATCCCGATGGACGTGCTGTTCGCGTCCTCGGGTGCGAACGGATACAGCAGCGGGAACGCGGTGTCGCGGACCGCGACGAGCGGCAGGAACACGCCGAGCAGGCCAAGGAGCAGCCCCAGCGTCCCGTGCGTGGCCAGCCAGCCCAGCTCCCGCCGGGTGGTGGGGTCGGCAAGGGCCGGGCGCAGCTGAGTCGGTGCGGGTCCCGGGCCGATCAGCTCCGGGCCCCATCGGGTGAGCCGGTCGCGTTCGCGGTCGGCGACGGCGTGCAGGGCGCGCAGGGCGGCGGGCGCCATCAGCAGCCCCACTCCCACCAGGGAGGTCACGGCGGTGACGGCCACCAGGAGCAGGACGGCCAGTGCGAGCACGGCCGTACCGAATCCGCCGGCGAGCTTTTCGAGCGCGACGAGGGCGGCGCCGGCCGACCGGACGACGATGTCCCGGATACGGGTCTTTGGGGCGCCGTCAGACGCGTACTGCTGGCTCGACATGGGTTCCTCCTAGGGCAACGACCCTAAGACGCGGATCAGTTGGCCGTCAGCTCAAGGCCCCAGGAAGTCCGCAGAGGTACAGCCTGCTGTACCTCGAACCGGGCGGCAGGCGGGCTCGGCCGCGAGGGGTCGTGATTCATAGCGTCGGAGACGACAGCGGAACAGGCCGCAAGCCTCCGCGGCAACCAGGAACAGGAGCCCGAAAATGACCGACCCCTACCGCCTCACCACCGCCTCCGGGACGTACGCCAACCCGTCCGTCGACCCCAACGCCGAGACCATCGGCAAGCCGCTTCCTGTCGGTGAGCCGCTTCCCGTCGTCACCAGGTCCCGAGTCGCGCGCACCCTCCTCTGGATGGTGCTGGTGATCAGCGTCGTCGGCAACATGGTGGCCTCGTACACCGCCAGCACGCCTCTGCACCTCGCCAGCGGCGCCGTCACCGCCCTCTGCCTGACCGGACTGGTCGTTCAGGGCCTGCGGGGTCGTCGATGAGCAAGCTCCTCAAGGGAGTTGAGGCCTCCTCGGCCTCCCCGGACCACACCCCCGCCATCGCGCTGGCGCACCTCGGCAAGACGTATCCCGGAGGCGTACGCGCCCTCGACGACGTGTCCCTGACCGTCGAACGCGGCACCTTCCTCGCCGTGATGGGTCCTTCGGGGTCCGGCAAGAGCACGCTGATGCACTGTGCGGCGGGTCTGGACGCACCGACCGTGGGCAGCGTCCGTATCGACGGGTACGAAATCGCGGGCCTGAACGAGACCCGCCGCACCGAACTGCGCCGCGAGCGCATCGGCTTCGTGTTCCAGTCGTACAACCTGGTGCCCTCGCTCAGCGTCGCCGACAACATCACGCTGCCGCTGCGCCTCGCGGGCCGGGCCCCGGACCAGGAGTGGCTGCGGACGCTGATCGAGCGCGTCGGTCTTGCCGACCGGCTGACGCACCGGCCCGCCGAACTCTCTGGCGGACAGCAGCAACGGGCCGCGATCGTAAGGGCGTTGGCGGCCCGGCCCGCTGTCGTGTTCGCCGACGAGCCGACCGGCGCACTGGATCTGCGCAGCGCCCACGAGGTCCTGAACCTGCTGCGTGACCTCGTCGACGAGCTGCGGCAGACGGTGGTCATGGTCACCCACGATCCGGCCGCCGCCGCCCAGGCGCACCAGGCTCTGGTGATGGCCGACGGGCGGGTCGTGGACACGCTGCACACGCCCACTGCCGCCGATCTGGCCGCCCGTCTCGTCGCACTCGGAGAGGGGTGAAGGTCATGCTGTATCTCGCGGTGCGTATGGCTCGGCGCCGGGTCGCCGCGTTGGTGGCGGTGGCGTGTGCGGTGCTGGGGGGTGCGGTGCTGGTCACCGGTACCGGAGTGCTGGCCGAGTCCGGGTTGCGGTCGCAGCTGCCGGCCGGGCGGCTCGGCGGGGTGGACGTCGTGGTGTCGGCGGACCAGACCTTCCGGCCCGGCGGGGATCTGCCGATCGCGTTGCCGGAGCGGGGGGCGGTTCCGGCCCAATTGGCCGACTGGCTGGGCGAGTTGGACGGGGTCACCGGCGTGGTCGGTGACGTCAGCTTCCCCGCGGCCCTCGTCGACGCGGACGGCCGGGTCGTACCGGGCGAGGATCCCACGACGGCGGGGCATGGCTGGTCCTCCACCGGGCTGCTTCAGGACGCCCCGGTAGACGGCAGGAAGCCGGGCGATTCGCGTGAGGTCGCCGTGGACCGTGACATGGCCGCCGCCGCGGGTGTCCAGGCGGGCGACCGGGTCGAGGTCGTCGCGGCCGGCCGGGACGCCGCCGAGTACCGCGTCTCCGGGGTCGTCGACGCGCCCGGAGCCGGAGTCTTCTTCGCCGATCCGACGGCCGAGCAGCTGGCCGGACGCGACAGCGGACCCCGCGCCGGGACCGTCGACCTGATCGGGCTGCGTACCGAAACCGGCGCCACCGACTCCGTCGCCGCGGCCGTCCGCGATCAACTGCGCGGCACGGACCTGGTGGTGGCCACCGGCGAAGACCGGGGTGACCTGGCGGCGCCCGACGCTGTGGCCTCGCGCTCACTCCTCATCCTGCTCGCGGGCTCGCTCTCCGGGATCGTCGTGCTGATCACCGGGTTCGTCATGGCCGGTGCGCTGGGTGTGTCGATCGCCGGGCAGCGCCGCGAACTGGCCCTGATGCGGGCCGTCGGCGCCACCCCGAAGCAGATCCGCCGGCTCGCCACCGCCCAGGCCATGGTGATCGCGGCCGTTGCGCTCGTGCCCGGGGCGGCCCTCGGCTATCTGCTGGCCGGACAGTTCCGGCAACAGCTCGTTGAACGCGGTGTGCTCCCCGAAACCCTGCCTCTGACGTTCAGCCCGCTGCCCGCGCTCGCCACCGCCCTCCTGCTGGCTCTCGCCGTTCAGGTGTCGGCGAGGGGCGCCGCGTGGCGTACGTCGCGGATGCCGGCCACGGAGGCGGTCGCCGAGTCGCGCACCGAACCCCGTAACCCGTCCCGCATCCGGACCCGTGCCGGACTGCTGCTCATCCTCGCCGCGACGACCCTCTCCGTCGTACCGCTGCTGGCCAGGACCGTACTCGGCGCGGCCGCGACCTCCATGGCCGGTGTCATCGGCGCGATCGGCCTCGCGATGGCGGGCCCCGCCCTGGTCCGGCACGCCGGCGAGACACTGGCCCGGCGCCTGCGACCCGGTGTCTCGGCACCGACGTGGCTGGCCGTGTCCAACGTCCGCGGATACGCCCTGCGCATCGCCGGAGTCGTCAGCACCCTCGCCATGGCGGTCGTGTTCGTCCTGACGTACACCTTCGCCCAGACGACGGTGATGACCGCCACCTCGGACGACGTCCGCACCGGCACTCTCGCCCAGGAACGCCTGAGCGCACCTGCGCTCGGCGGACTGCCCGAGGGCACCCTCGACGCGGTACGGGAGACCTCCGGCGTGCGGGCGGCAGCCCCCGTCGGCAGCACGACCGTGGTCTGGCCCTACAAGCTTCTCGGCGAGGACGAGGTCGAATCCTCCTCCGCGATGATCCTCACTCCGGACGCGTGGAGCGTCCTGGACCTGGACGTACGGTTCGGCAGCCTGGCCGGGCTCAGCGGCGACACCGTCGCGGTCAGCAGCGACGTCGCCCGCTCCCGTGGCGCCGGACTGGGCGAGCGGATCGGCCTGATCCTCGGCGACGGCACCCGCGTGAACGCCAAGGTCGTCGCCGTCTACGACCGCGGACTCGGCTTCGGCCCGGTCGCGCTCTCCCGGGACCTCACGACGGGCCACACCACGACGGGTCTCGACGAGAGCATCCTCGTGCGCACGGACGGTACGGCGACGGCGCAGCGTGAGCTCGCGGCGCTCGCCGAGTCCCGGCCGGGCCTGACGGTGGAACCCACGGACACGGGAACCGGCGGCAGCCTGACCGAGGCTCCGCCCGAGGTGTGGGTCAACCTGGCGACCATCGTCGTACTCCTCGGCTACCTCCTCCTCAGCATCGCCAACAAGCTCGTCGCCACCACCGCCCAACGTCGCGGCGAGATCGCCACCCTCCGCCTGAACGGCACCACCCCGCGTCAGATCCGCACGATGATGCGCCGCGAGGCCGCGATGATCGGCGCCGCCGCCCTCACCACGGGCCTGGTCCTGGCCGCGATCCCGCTCACCCTTCTGGGCATCGGCTTCCTGGACCGCCCCTGGCCCGCGGGCCCGGTCTGGCTGCTGCCCGCCACGGCGCTCACGATCATCAGCCTCGCGTTCGTCACCATCGAGGTGCCCACCCGGCGGGCCCTGCGTACGGCTCCCGCCGAAGCACTCGCCGGCCGTGAATAGTCCGGCCGTGAACAGTCGTGAGTAGTCCTGCCGTGAACAGGGCCGAGTCCGTCATTCCCGACTCCGATGTCAGCGCTCGGCTCTACGGTTGTGGGCAGCCCTACGGTTGTGTGTGGGCCGAGGAGCCGATCGTGGGCTGAGGAGGGGGAGACGGGTGCGCAGGGTGCCGCCGGACATGTTCCGGTTCACTACGGGCGACCGGGCGGAGTTGTACGGGGCGATCCTGCGGGCGTTCGGCGCGGCCAACGAGCGCCTGGAGACGGCGCTCGGGCTGGATGACGTACGGACGCGACTGCGCACGGTGGGCTGGCTCGACGCGATCGCCGACGAGGATCTGCACGAGGCGCTGAAGCAACTGCGCCAGTGGGAGCTGCTGGACGTCGTCCAGAACCACGCGGAGAACTACCGCACGGCCGAGGAGTACGAGCGGCGCAACCTCCAGTACTCCCTGACCCGGCGCGGCGAGGCCGCCTTCGCGGGTGTCCAGCACGCGCTGACGGTGCTGGCCTCGACGGGCGCCCTGCAGACGGCCGTACTGGAAGCGATCACCGACCGGCTCGACGAGTTGTACGGCCTGGCCGGTGAGCCGGCGTCGGTGGATCGGCGGATCTTCAGCACACTCCAGGAGCTGGAGGGGCATCTCGAGGCCCTGTTGGACAACACCAAGGCGTTCAACGGCGAGCTTCAGCGGCTGCTGCGTGCCGAGGGCGCCGATCTGGGTGTGTTCCGGGAGGTGAAGGCGGCCACCGTGGCGTACCTCCAGGAGTTCCTGGTCAATCTCGATCAGCGCGGGCATGGTGTCGCCGAGGCCGTGGCCCGGGTGGAGGAGCGCGGGGTCGCCGCTCTGCACGAACGGGCGCTGCGCGGGGCGGAGTTGCCGCCGGTGTCCGGGGAGGATCCGGGGGCGGCCTGGCTGGAGCGGCGGCGGGCGCGCTGGGCGGGGCTGCGGGCGTGGTTCCTGCCGGTGGACGGGGGCCGACCGCGGGTGGACCAGTTGCACGACGTCGCCCGGCGGGCCATCGTCTCGCTGCTTCAGGTGCTCGACCGGATCACGGAGTCGCGCCGCCGGTCCTCCAGCGCCGTACAGGACTTCCGGGAGCTGGCGCGCTGGTTCGCGGCGGCCCCCGGGGAGGACGATCTCCACAGGCTGTGGACGGTGGCCTTCGGGCTCGGCCCGGCTCGCCACGCGCATCTCGCGCACCCCGACCCGGAGTTGGTCCCCTCGTCCCGGACGTGGGAGGAGGCTCCGCCGGTCGAGGTGTCGGCACTGTTGCGTACGAGCGGTCGTACGGAGCGTTTCACCCGTACGGGCAGGGTGCGGGACGTCGCCGCCCTCAAGGCCGCGCGGGCGGGGCGGGCCCGGCAGGAGCGGGCCGAGCTCCAGGAAGCGTGGCGGACCTTGCGCACCGATGGCGGTCCGCTGCGGCTGTCCGACTTCGGGATGCTGGACGAGGCGTCCTTCGAGCGGCTGCTCGATCTGCTCGGCAGGGCGTTGTCGACGCGTCCGGACCGTTCGGGGGCGCGGCGGGCCGGGACTTCGGACGGGCGGGTGGAGATCACCTTGACGCCGCCTGCTGACGGACGGATCGCTGTGTTGCGGACGGCGAAGGGGGCGTTGAGAGGGCCGGACTTCCTGGTGCACATCGACACGGTGGCCGGGGGCGACGCGGTGGTCTGGGGTGACGCGGTGGTCGGGGGAGGCCCGGCTTCGACGCCGATCCTGCGGCACAGTCCCCAGGAGGTCGCGGGACGCCAGACGGCTGCGGGCCGCCATGAGGCCGCAGGCCACCACGACGTTGCGGGCCGCCACGAGTCTGCGGGACGCCAGGAGGCCGCCGGATGAGTACTCTCGCCAATCAGCTGGTCGTCGCGGAGCGGGAGGAGGTCGCCCGGGGGATTCGTCTCCTGCTGGCGCGGCCGTTGATCACCGAGCGCGCCGACCCGGCCGCCTTCGGCATTGTCCGGCGCCGCAAGGAGCCGTTGACCAAGTGGTTCGACTACACCTGCGGCTGGAGCCTGGTGGTCGAGCCACGGCGAGGTTATGCGCGACTCGTCAAGGTCCGCTCCACCGCCGACGCCTCGCGTCCGGCCCGGCGGCTGCGCTCGGGGCGGGCGCCGTTCGACCGGCGGCGCTATGTGCTGCTGTGCGTCGTGGCGGCCGAGTTGCTGTCCGTGCCGGTGACGACCATAGGGCTGCTCGCCGATCGCGTCGTCCAGGCCACCGCCGCCGATCCGGCACTCCCGTCCTTCGACACGTCCGGCAAGCAGGAGCGGATGGCCTTCGTCGACGTACTGAAACTGCTGGAGTCGTACGGAGCGCTGGTGGCCGTGGACGGGGTGACGGACACCTTCGTCGACTCGGCCGACGCGAAGGTGCTGTACCGCGTGGACGCCACGCTGCTGATGCGGCTGCCCGCGGCGCCCATAGGGGCCTCGCGGCTGTCCGTGCCACCGGACGAAGTGCCGCTGCGCTTCGAGGAGTTGATGACGGGGCTGACGCGGGAGCGGCGTTACGGCGGGGCGGCGTCCGGGGGCGAGCAGGCCGTCGCCTCCGAGACGCAGCGGAACCTGTGGCTGCGGCACTCCGTACTGCGCCGCCTCTTCGACGACCCCGTCCTCTACCGCGAGGACCTCACCGAGGACGAGCTGGCCTACGTGGCCTCCCCGACGGGCCGGCAGATCCTGCGCCGCTCGGTCGAGCAGGCGGGTTTCGTGCTGGAGGAGCGGGTGGAGGGGTTCCTGCTCATCGACCCGGACGCCGTCGCCACCGACGCCAGGTTCCCCGACGACTCGTCCACCGCCAGGGTCGCCGCGTTGCTGTTGCTGGAGCGGATCCATGACGTGCCTGGCGGGGCGACGCCCGAGCAACTCGTCGCGATCGGCTCGGAGTTGCTGCGCCGGTTTCCGCGGTGGGCGAAGGCGTACCAGTCGACGGACGGAGCCGGGCGGCTGGCCGACGACGCGGTGCGGGTCCTGTGCGACTTCGGTCTGGCGCAGCGCGTCGGCGAGCGTACGGTCGTGCGTCCGGCGGCTTCGCGGTACCGGGTCGTGGGGGCCACGACGACGGCGGAGGACAGTTCTGTCGATGTCGATGTCGATGTCGAGGCCGAGGGAGGCTCGAGTTGAGCGTCACTGATCTTCCGGTGCGCGGTGCGGCGGGCGCCTCGGCCCAAGAGGCCGGGGAAGTCGGGGAGCGCGCTCCCCGGTCCCGGTCCCGCTGGCAGCCGTATCGCGCGGGCATCCTCAACGTCTGGCGCTACTACGACGAGACGTTCACCTTTTACCAAGGACGTCTGCTGCTGCGCGGCCAGAACGGCACGGGCAAGTCCAAGGCCCTGGAACTGCTGCTGCCCTTCCTCTTCGACGCGAACCTGAGGCCCAACCGCCTGTCCACCTTCGGTGGTTCGGAACGCACCATGCACTGGAACCTCATGGGTGAAGGGGCGTCCGGCAAGACGCGGGTGGGGTACGTGTGGATGGAGTTCGGCCGCCCTGCCGAGGAGGGCGGCGACGGCAGCACTGACTGGTTCACCTGTGGAGCCCGCCTCCAGGCCAGCGTCCACACCAGCGGTGCGCAGGCCGACTACTTCACGACCACCCGGCGCATCGCCCGGCCCGGCGGACTGCTCCTGGCCAACGATTCCGGTCAGCCGTTGACGAGGGCCGCCCTCGCGGACGCCCTGCAAGGGCACGGGGAGATCCACGCCTCGGCCGACAGTTACCGCACCACGGTCCGCCGGGCGCTCTTCGCGGGCATGGGCGAGCAGCGGTACGAGGCCCTGATCACCGCCCTGCTGCAACTGCGCCAGCCCAAGCTCTCCGAACGCCTCGACCCGTCCCTGCTCTCCTCCCTGCTCTCCCGTGCCCTGCCCCCGCTCGGGGAGGGCGAGATCAGCGAGCTGGCCGAGGGCTTCGAGCGCCTTGACCGGCAGCGTGAACAGCTGAAGCAACTGGACGAGGAGGTCACGGCGGCGGGCACCATCGCGCACCGCCAGCGCGGCTATGCCCAGCGGGTCCTGCGCGCAGGTGCCGCGACCCTGATCTCGGCCACGACCGAGATGGACAAGCTCACCCGGGTCGCGAAGGAGAGCACGGAGCAGCACCAACAGGCCCTGCGCGACCAGGAGTCGACGACGCGGGCGCAGGACGAGTGCGAGCGGCGCGGGCAGGAGCTGGAGGCGGGCATCGAGGGCCTGGTGAACAGCGAGGCCTACCAGCAGGGCGAAGAGCTGAGCCGGCTCCGCCGCGGTACCGAGGACGCCGAGGAGAAGGCCCGACGGTTGCGCACCACCGCCGAGACCAAGCAGCGCCAGGCGGACGACGACCGGGAACTCGCCGCCGAGGCCGAGCAGCGAGCCGAGGCCGCCGAGGACCACGTACAAGACGCGTCCGAGGACGCCCGGCAGGCGGCCCGTACGGCCGGTCTGGAATCCGTGCACCTGGAAGCCGCGACGATGTTCGGCGCACCGACCGCCGCCTCCGATTCCGCGAGCTCCGCGGGCGAGGACCGGATCCGGCGGCCCCGCCGTCTGCTGCGTGGCGCGGTCAGGGCCCGGCGAGACCAGATCACGGAGGTCTCGGCCGCCATAGACCGTCACGAACGGGCCGTGAGCGACCGCACGGCCGCCGAGACGACGCTGGACGACGCCCGTCGCGCGCTCGCGGCGGCGGTCGTACGGCGCGACGAGGCGGCCGGTGCGTACGAGGAAGCCCTGACCCGGCAGGCGGAGGGGCTGCGCGAGTGGGCCACGGGCTGTGTGGAGTTGCGGATCGACGACGTCGAGGAGCTGGTCTCGCGGACGGCGGTCGAGAGCGACGTCATGTCCCTCGTCGAGTCCGCCGTACGCGGTGTGGAGCGGGACATCGCCGAACGGGAGACGCGTACGGAGGCCGCCCGCGAGGCCGCGCTGGCCGAGCGGACCGCGCTCACCGACACCCTCGACACGCTCCGCCGCGAGGCCGACCTGCCCCCGGCCGTGCCGCCCACCCGCACCACGGACCGTTCGACCATGATCGGCGCCCCGCTCTGGCGCCTGGTGGCCTTCCACGAGGACGTGCCGCCCGCCGTCCAGGCAGGCGTGGAGGCGGCGTTGGAGGCGTCCGGGCTGCTGGACGCCTGGGTGAGCCCGTACGACGGGATCGAGCTGCCCGGGCACGACACGCTGGCCGAGGCCGCCTGGGCGGTGCCCGCTCCGGGCCCTTCCCTGCTGGACGTACTGCGTCCCGAAGCCGGGGTCCCGGTGCCCGTCGACGCGATCGCCCGGCTGCTCGGCGGTATCGCGTACGGACCGCGGCTGCCCGAGCGGCACATGGCCGCGGTCGGCGCCGACGGCGGCTGGCGGCTGGCCTCCGCGACGGGGACGTGGAGCAAGAAGGAACCCGCGCACATCGGCTCCCTCGCGCGGGAGCGGGCGAGGCGGCGGCGGATCGCCGAACTCACCGAGCGGCTCGGCGAGGTGAACGGCACGATCGCCACGCTGGACGCGTCGGTGCGCGAACTCCGCGAGCGCCGCAGGCGGTTGGACGCCGACCTCACGTCCCGCCCCCGCTACCGCAACCTCGACGAGCGGCGCCGGGACTGGGACCGGGCGGAGGAAGGGATAGGCGTCCGCGACGACGCCGTACGCACTGCTGCCAGGCTCCTCGAGGAACGGGAGGCGGCAGCGCAGCAAGCCCTGCGTGCCCTCCACCGGCTGTCCTCGGAGAACGGGCTGCCCACGGACAGCGGGCTGCTGGGGAATCTGTCGTCCGCCGTGGACGCGTTCCGCGATCTGGCCGACGTCTGGGCGGACGCCCAGCTGCACTGGGCGTCCGCCGTCGGGCGGGCCGCGTCCGCCCGCGACCGGGCCGACCGCTCGGCCGAGGCCGCGCGCGAGCATTCACACGAAGCCGAGACCGCCGCGTCGGAGGCGGCAGGGCTCAGGGCGACCTTGGAGGCGGTGGAGAGCACCGTCGGCGAGGACTTCCGTCAGGTGGCCGCCCGGATCAGCGAGATGAAGGGCCAACTGCGCCTCAGCCGCGAGGAGTTCAAGGTCAAGGCCCGTGAACTGCTGGAGCTGGAGCGGCGTATCGGCACGCTGACCGCGACGATGGCGCAGGACGCGGAGAAGCGCGACCAGGCCATCGCCGCCAGGGATGCGGCGGGGCGGAGATTCAGGCGCCTGTGCCTGCTCGGCCTGCCAGAGGACGCGGGGATCGATCTCGAACTCAGCGGGGAGGACGGCACACGCGCCACCCTGGAGGCGGCCCGTGCGGTGGCGGCGAAGTGGGCGAACATCCCGCACGAGCCCCGTAACCTCGGCGACGCCGTCAACCGGTTGTCCGAAGCGGTGCACGAGGCCCGGCAGTTCCTCGGCCGCCGCGCCGACCTGGACCTGGAGGTCGACGACGACGTACAGGTCTTCACGGCCACGATGGACGGCGTACGCATCGGGGCGACGGAACTGCTCCACACCCTCACGGCCGAGCGCGACAGCAGCCGCGACGACATCACCGCCGCCGAACGGCGCCTGTTCGACCAGACGCTCACCGGAGACACCCGGCGCCATCTCGCCGCCCGGATCCGTCAGGCGGGCGAGCTGGTCGACCGGATGAACGGTCACCTGGAGCGGGTCCGCACCGCGTCGAACGTCGCCGTCCAGCTGGTGTGGCAGATCCACCCGGACCTCCCGCCCGGCACCCGTACCGCCCGCGAGCTGCTGCTCAAGGACCCCGGTCGGGTCACGGAAGCCGACCGGGAAGCGCTGCACGCCTTCTTCCGCGGCCGTATCGAGGAGGCCAAGGCCCGGAACACGGCGGCCACTTGGGAGGAGCAGCTCGCCGAGGTGCTCGACTACACCGCCTGGCACCAGTTCGTGGTCAGACTCGACCGTGCGAACGGCGCGGGCTGGCAGCCGCTGACCAAGAAGCTGCACGGAGCGCTGTCCGGCGGGGAGAAGGCGATCGCCCTGCATCTGCCGCTGTTCGCCGCCGTCGCCGCCCACTACGAGGCCGTGCCCGACGCGCCCCGGCCGATCCTCCTGGACGAGGTCTTCGTCGGCGTCGACACCGTCAACCGCGGCCAGGTCTTCGCCCTGCTCAGCGCGCTCGACCTCGACCTCATGCTGACGTCCGACCACGAGTGGGGCACCTACCGGGAGCTGCCCGGCATCGCGATCCACCAGCTGATCACGGGGGCGGACGGGGACGACGCGGTGACCAGCGCGCGGTTCGTGTGGAACGGGGTGGGTGTGGAGCCGGCCGAGGAGGGAGCCTCCGGGTGAGCGGGACGAGGAACAGTGCGCTGCGGCGCCCCGAGCTGCGTCCCCTTTGGCTGGCCGTCCATGACCGGCTGTCCTCCGGGCGGCCCGTCAGCCGGGTGCGCATCGGCCCACTGGACGACGGCCAGCGGGCGGCGCTGGCCGACCTGCTGGGCCTCGACCGGCTGCCGGACGCCCGGCCCTTCGTGACGCTCACCCGCCTCGAAGAGGCCGTCGCCGAGATCGACGGCCGTACGGTACGCGAGGTCGTCGCCGACCTCGTCGGCCCGCTCGACGACCGCGCCGCCGAACGACAGCGCGCGCAGGACGAACGGGCCGCGCTGTGGGCCTGGCTGTCGGCCCACGAAACGGTGCGCTCGCAGCCGCAGCTCGCCGACTGGGCCGCGTACTGCCGCAGCGGCGGCCTCGTCGACGGCTCGGTCACCCGCACCCGTGACCTGCTCGCTTCGGCACTGGCGGTACTGGCCGCCCTGCCCGCCGAAGGAGAACCGCTGCCGGTTTTCGCGGCACGCCTGCTGCACGGCGACTCCCACGCCCTGGACGACGGCACCCGCCTTTCCACCCTCGTCCTACGGGCCCTGTCGACGATCTACGGCATCGACGCACCGGACAGCGCCCAACAGAGACGTACGCTCTGGGCCCGAGCAGGCATCGCCGACGACGAACTCTCCGCCACCGTCCTCGCCGCCGGGCTCCGCCCCTCCGGGGACGGCCTGCTCAGCCGTATCGCGGGCCTCTGCGCGGACACCGGACACGCGGCGTCCCTCACCCTGGCCCAACTCCGTTCCGCCGCAGGGGACTTCGGATTCCCGGCCACCGTACCCGTGCACATCACGGAGAACCCGAGCGTCCTCGCCCTCTCCCTGCGCCGCTTCGGCCCGTGCTGCCCGCCCCTGGTCTGCACCTCGGGCTGGCCCAACAGCGCGGTGATCCATCTCCTCCGGCTGCTCGCCGACCACGGAGCCGCCCTGCGCTACCACGGTGACCTCGACGGCGAGGGCGTACGCATCGCCGCGTACATCCTGGACAAAACCCCCGCCACCCCCTGGCGCATGACCACCGAGGACTACCGCACAGCCCTCGCCCGCGCCCCGCACGGACCGCCTCCGGGACGGCTGACCGAGGCCCCGTGGGACCCGGCGCTGACGCCCGCGATGACGGAACACGGCACGTCCGTACTGGAGGAGATGGTCGCCGACTCGCTCCTCGGCGACCTGGCCGCGCTCGCCGAGCGCAAGGAGGCGACGGGTCGCTGACGCGCCGCTGAGGAGCAGCCCCCGCCCCCATGGTGGGGCCAGCCCTACCTTCGGTTCGGGAGTGGGCGTCATCGTGCTTGTGGGCTGGTGGCGGCAGGGTTGGAGCCGGTGGATCTCAGGGGTTCACCGCTCCCACCCGCCGGAAGGAAACCCTCATGAACGCGGCCGACATACGCCGGACTTCGGTCGCCTCCGGTTCTCCCGTTCCTCCCTCTCCTCCCGGTCCCCTCGCTTCCTTCGCCCGGTTCGTCCTGTGCGGTGGCGGGGTCGGGGTCCTCTCCAGTGGCGTCGTGGGCCTGCTGGCCGAGCTGATGCCCTGGGTGGTGGCGAACGCCCTGGTCACCGTCGGCTCCACCCTCCTGTGCACGGAGCTGCACGCCCGCTTCACCTTCGGGGCCGGGCGGCGGGCCGGATGGCGTCAGCACTGGCAGTCCGCGGGATCGGCCACGGCCGCCTATCTGGTGACCTGTGCCGCGATGTTCGGCCTCCACACGGTGCAGTCGTCGCCCGGGACGCTGACCGAGCAGGCCGTGTACCTCAGCGCTGCCGGGCTCGCCGGAATCGGGCGGTTTCTGGTGCTGCGGCTGTACGTGTTCGCCTCAGCTCGTCGTGGTGAAGCCGTTCCTGACCTTGTCGAAGACGGGGCGGAAGGTGGCCCACTGGGCGTCCGGGGCCGAGAGGTAGATGTCGTACTCCTTGGCGCCCTCCCGGCCGTAGCCGAGGTCGATGGCGCGGAACGCCCGGGCGCGGCCCTGGAACGTGAACTCCCATACCGCCGCGGGCTGTCCACGGAACGTGGTCTTCTGCATGCGCAGTTTGCGGTACGAGTTCGGGTAGTTGACCTTGGTGTTGGCCTCGATGGTCTTGAAGTGCTCGACGGGGTGCGAGCCGGCGGGGTCCACGACGCCGACCGTGATCTCGGCCAGCTTGGTCGGGTCGGTGTAGCTGACCTCGTCGGGGGTCTTCTTGGCGGCCTTCCAGCCGTCCGGTACGGGGAAGGAGACGCCGAGGCGTTTGTCGCGGACCAGGTGGTATCCCTCGGGCACGGGCGGCGGCTTGTACGGCGGTGCGGCGGTCGTACCGGGGTTTCGCGCGGCGCCGTCGTCCGTCGCCCCGCCGTCGTACGCCGTCGTGTAGAGCACGCCTGCGACGGCCGCGCCCGCCACCGTCGCGGCCACAGTGCTCCAGAGCAGGGCGCGGCGGCGCTTGCGGCCCCGGCCACCGGCCCGGCTGCGTTCCCGGCCTCGACCGTTCCCGCCGGTGTCCGTCCTGGTGGGTACGCCCGGAGCGTCCGGCGTGCCCGGCACCTCTGACGCGTCCGGCACGTCCGGCCTCCGGCCCCGACCGGCTGCCGAGCCCGTCCCCGAACCAGTCACCGAGCCTGAGCCCGTGCCCGTGCCCGAACCCGTCCGCGTCCCCGAACCCGTTCCCGCGAACGCCGCCGACCGAAGCACCTCCGTCGGCTCCCCCGCCCGTACCGTCCGCAGCGCCCGCTCCGTCTGCTCCGCCGAAGGCCGCTCGTCCGGGTCCTTCACCAGCAACGCCTCGATGAGCGGCTCCAGCGCACCGGCCTGCTCCATCGGGCCCAAGGGGTCGGTGGCGATGGCGTACGCCGTCTCCATCGCCGTGTCCTTGCGGAACGGTGGCCGTCCCTCCACCGCCTGGTGGAGCGTGGCGCCCAGCGCCCACAGATCCGAGGCCGGTCCGGGGGTGAGGCCCCGCATCCGCTCGGGCGCCATGTAGTCGATCGAACCGACCAACTCGCCGGTCTTCGTCAGCGTCGAGGTGCCGTCAGTCATGGCGATGCCGAAGTCGGTGAGGACCACGCGGCCGTCGGAGGCGAGCAGTACGTTGCCGGGCTTCACGTCGCGGTGGAGCACTCCGGCGGCGTGGGCGGCGCGCAGGGCGGCGATCATGCCGAGGCCGATCCGGGCCGCCTCCGCGGGCGGGAGGGTCTGCTCGTTCTTGAGCAGGTCGCCGAGTGTGACCGAGGGTACGTACTCCATGGCGACGCAGGGCAGTCCCTCGTCGTCGACGACGTCGTGCACGACGACCACGTTGGGATGGGCGATACGGGCCGCGCTGCGCGCCTCGCGCCGCATGCGCTCGTACAGCGTGGCGAGTTCCTCGCCGGACAGGTGGTGGTGCGAGTGCAGTTGCTTGAGCGCGATCTGGCGGCCCAGGACCTCGTCCTCGGCGCGCCACACCGTGCCCATGCCGCCCCGGCCGATCCGTTCGACCAACCGGTATCGCCCGGCAACGAGCCGTCCCTCGTCCGACACCGCCAGCCTCCGCCAACTTTGCTCACGTACATCACGTTCGATTTGCTTCGACACGATAGCTGTCGTGCATGACGAGGAGAGGGCCGCGCGTACGTGGCCAACAGCACACAACAGCACACAACCGCAGGGCTTCCGCGACCGTCAGGCCTCCGTACCCCTGAGGACTTGCGCACCCCTCACGACTTGCGCACCCCTCACGACTTCTGCAGCCGCCAGGACTTGTGCACAGCAGCCGCCGGAAACACCCCCCGCACCTCCCACCCGTACCCGCCGCCCCGCGGCCCCGCGTGCAGCTCGCCCCCCAGCGCGGTCACCCGTTCGGTCAGTCCGACCAGGCCGAAGCCGCCGCCGTGTGCGGCGGCCGGGAGCTGGGTGCCGCCCCGTCCGTCGTCCGTCACCCTGACCTCCAGCCGGTCGTGGTCGTGGTCGAGGCGCACGCTCACGGTGATCTCGGTGGCGTCGGACGCGTGCCGTCGTACGTTGGTCAGGGCCTCCTGGACGACCCGGAAGGCCGCGGCCTGCACCTCGTGCGGGAGATCGTCGGGGAGTGCGGGATCGCGGTGCAGGGTGACCTGCTGGCCGGGGGCGGCGAAGCGTTCGGTCAGTTCGGTGAGGCCTGCCAGGTCGCCCACCGGGCGGTGGTCGGCCGCCTCGGGCCCGGTGTCACGGAGTACGCCGACGGTGCGGCGCATCGAGGCCAGGGCCTCCGTGGCCGCGCGTTCGATGCCCGCGAGGACGGGGTCGAGCTCGTCGGGCCGGGTGGCCGCCATCATGCGGGCCATCTGGGTCTGCACCAGGATGCCGGTGACATGGTGGGCGACGAAGTCGTGCAGATCGGCGGCGATGGCGAAACGCTCGCCCCGGCGGGTCTCGGTGACCGCCACCGTCCTGCGGTAGTCCAGCGTGCGCAGGTAGCCCGCGAGTCCGGCGACCAGGCCGATCAGGACCAGCCCCACCACCGCGAACGCCAGAACCTCTTCCCGCCCCGGGTCGAAGTAGCGCATCGGCATGGCGAGGAGGGCGCCGCCGTCCAGTACGGCGCAGGCCAGCACCCGGCGCGGCGGGCAGTGCCGTACGGCGATGAACAGCAGACACAGCAGGATCATCGCCTCGCCCGGACCGAACAAGGTCTCCCAGGGGGCGAGCAGCGCGAGTGCCGTGCAGAGCAGCGACAGGAGGGCGGGAACGGCGGTGCGCACCTGCGGAGTGAGCCACTCCGGCCGACGCTCGGCCGGCCACAGCACGGCGGCGAGCCCGACGGCCAGAAGTACCGCCTCCGGCAAGAGGCTGGGGCCGGAGGTGGCCGCGTACAGCAGGTCGAGGCCCGAAGCCGCGAGCAGGACACCCACGGCGAAGCCCCGGAGGCAGCCACGGGCGGAAGGGGATCTCATGCCGAAAACGGTAGGTGAGGCCGCCGCCGCCGTCCTCGGCCGAACGGCCGAGGAGCCGCCGCGCGGACCGCCCGAACCCTGACCGTTCGGCTGAGGCGCGCGCCCGGGCCCGCGGGCGAGAGTGGAGCCACTTCCTCCCGCCGGCCGACAGAGGTTCCGCTCCTGAGGCCAACTGGGGCTCCATTCCTACGACTTCAGGAGTACGTGATGCAGCGCAAGTTCCTCACCGGCGTCATCGGCGGTGCGACGGCCGTGGTCGCCCTGGGCGGTGTCGGCACCTATCTGCTCTCCGGGACCGAGTCCACCACCTCTCTCGACGAATACACCGTGGTGACGGTGGACGGTCACAAGGCTCTGTCGCCGGACATCGTCGCGGGCCGCACCCAGAGCAAGTACAACCCGCTGCCCTGGGTCGGGGAGAAGGTCACCGGCGTGACCTGCCCGACCGGACTGAAGGCCGTGACCGGGACCAAGGTGACCTGCACCGCCAAGGACGACGCCGGCAAGAGCGTCTCCATCCCCGTGTCCGTGATGAAGGCGACGGACTCCTCCGTCACCTGGAAGTTCGAGCGCTGAGAAGCCGGCTGAGAGAGGACAGACACATCATGAGCACCGTCCTGGCCGGTCACGGCCTCATCAAGAAGTACGGCTCCACCATGGCTCTCTCGGGCGTGGACGTGGAGGTCCGCGAACGCGACTCCCTGGCGATCATGGGCCCGTCCGGCTCCGGCAAGTCGACCCTCCTCCATGTCCTGGCCGGGATCATCCGCCCGGACGGCGGCCAGGTGCTGCTGCGTGACGAGCGCATAGACAACCTCGGCGAGAACCGGCTCAGCGCCCTGCGCCGCAAGCGCTTCGGCTTCGTCTTCCAGTTCGGGCAGCTGCTGCCGGAGCTGCCCGCCGAGGAGAACGTCGCCCTGCCGCTGATGCTGGAGGGCGTACCCCGTAAGGCAGCCGTCGAGCGGGCCCGCCGCTGGTTCGCGCCGCTCGGCCTCGAAGGCCTGGAGGGCCGTCGCCCCGGCCAGCTGTCCGGCGGCCAGGCCCAGCGCGTCGCCATCGCCCGCGCGCTCGTCGTCGAACCGGACGTGGTCTTCGCCGACGAGCCGACCGGCGCCCTGGACCAGAACACCAGCACCGAAGTGGTCCAGCTCCTCACCTCCGTCACCCGCTCCCAGGGCGCCGCCCTCGTGATGGTCACGCACGACGCCGACGTCGCCGCCCACTGCCACCGGATCCTCCAGGTACGGGACGGCCTGATCAGCGGCCACAGCCAGTACACGGTCGCCTGACGACCCGGCCCCTTCCCGGATCCCAGCCCGGATCCAGTCCGTACCAAGCCAGTACACGGTCGCCTGACCCGGCCCTCCCGGACACAGCCCGGATCCCAGCCAGTGCACGGTCGCCCGACCGACCCCCCGTCACCACCCTCCCCACCCTCCCCGCCCCTCCCCTCCCGGAGACCTCATGCGTTCCCCTGTCCTGCCCCTGACCTGGCACCTCGCCAGGTCCTCCGGCCGCCGCGGCCTGCAGAGCCAGCTGCTCGCGGCCGGGGCCGCCGCCGTCGGCGCGTTCGTGATGCTGGTGATGGTCGCCGCCGCGCTCGGCTCCGGCGCCCGCGCCGACCACACGACCTGGCGTACCCCGGCCGCCGTACCCGCGAAGGAGGCGACCGCGGTCCAGGCCCTGGCCACGACGTACGTACGCGACGAGCCCGTCTCCGTCGTCTCGCTGGCCCAGCTGCCCGGCCGCGGGGCGACCGATGCACCGCCCGGACTGAGCTCGTTCCCGAAGCAGGGCGAGATGTACGTCTCGCCCGCCCTGGCCGAGCTGATGGGGAAGCTGCCCGCCGGCCAACTGGCCGACCGTTTCCCGAAGGTGAAGTCGTACGGCACGATCGGCGCGGCCGGACTGGCCTCGCCCGACGAACTCGTCGCCGTCGTAGGACGTGCCCCGACCGACCCGGCGCTCTCCAAGGCGGCCGACGGCGACGGCTGGTACGACGCGGGACAGACCGAACGCGCCATGATCTCCGACTTCTCCGCGGCCAAGCCCAAGGCGAGCCTGTTCACTGGGAGCGACCAGGGAGCGGCGTTGCTGGGCGTGGTGCTGCTGGTGATGCCTGTGGTCGTACTGGCCTCCGCGGCCGGGCGGCTGGGCGCGGCCCGGCGTGAACAGCGGCTCGCCGCGCTGCGGTTGGCCGGGGCGACCCCGCGGCAGATCCTCGCGATGACCGCCGTCGAGGCGGCGGGCGTCGGCGCGGCCGGTGCCCTGGCGGGCGCGGTCGCGTACGGGGCGCTGCTGCCCGTCCTCGCCGAGATCCCGTACGGCGTCGGCGGCTGGTACACCGGTCAGTTGTGGGTGGGGCTGCCGTGGCTGGCGGCGGTGGTGGCGGCGGTCACCGTCCTCATCACGGTGAGCGCGGTGTCGATGCTGCGCCAGGTGGCGACCTCACCGCTGGGTGTCGCCCAGGAGTCGAACCCGCGCCGCACCCGCGCGATCCGTCTCGTGCTGTTCGTCGGGGCCCTCATCTACATCTATATGAGCTCGGGCGGCGGCCAGTTGAACCCCCGGCAGCTGATCACGCTCCTGATCCTGTTCTACGCCGCGTTCTGGCTGTTCGGCCCGTGGGTCGTGGACCGGCTGGGCCGGATCGTGGCCCGCTTCGCCCGCCGCCCTGCGACCCTGCTGGCCGCACGCAGGCTCAGCGACGACCCGCGCGGCGCCTGGCGCACCGTCAGCGGTCTGGTGCTGGCCGGGTTCGTGGCCGGCTTCTTCTCCGTCAGCCAGCTGGACATCGGCTTCGCCGACACTCCGGGCCAGGTCGGGGTGACCACCTCGGACGCCGCCGCAGCCCGCCACACCGCCACCGAGGCCCGTACGCTGCTGCGCGAGGCGGGCATCCAGGCGAAGGTCGCGACCCCGGGCGACGACAACTTCGACACCGTGCTGCGCGGCTATGAGGGCGTGATCGCCCACGTCACCGGCGGCCCCGAGCAGATCGACGCCGCCGTCACCGCCCTGACCCCCGTCGCAGCGGGCCGCCTCCCCCTCACCCAGGACTACGTGAACGCGAGCGACGACACGATCACCGACCGCGTCGCCGCGGCCAGCACCGCCACCCTGGCCCTGAGCTTCCTCATCGCCACCGCCTCCGCCGGCCTCACCGCCGCGGCGAACGTCCTGGACCGCCGCCGCGTCTACGGCCTGCTGCGGCTGTCCGGCACCCCGCTGAAGACCCTGGACCGCGCCAGGATCCGCGAAACGGTACTCCCCCTGGTCGTCCTGGCCGGCGGCACCACGGGGATGGGCGTCTACGGCGCCTACCAGCTCAACAAGCTGGCCGACTCCACCATCAACACCTCCGGTGCCATCCAGCTCACCGCCTGCGTACTCCTCGGCGCGCTGGCGATGTTCATGGCGATCAGCGGTAGCAGGCCACTGCTGCGCAGGGTCACGGCGAATCCGGCGCAGACCGCGGACTGACGGTTCGCGGACGGCGTGGGGCCCGGGTCGTCGACCCGGGCCCCAGTCGGGTCCGATCGCGGACATGAACATAGGTACGGGTACTCAGGCGGCAGCCGCTCCCCGACGACATGGTTGACCTCAACAAACCGAGCAACACCATGTCGTCTCAAAGGAGTCCGGAAATGGCTGCCTCTTCGCGTTCCCTGATCCAGAACCTCCGCCACAACCTGGTGAACCCCGCCGCCCTCGGCTATCTGGCTGTCGTGGCCGCCGTCGGCGTCTGGGTCGGGGTGGACGCACTCTTCGTCGAGCACGCGGACGCCAGTCTCGCGGCAGTCTGGCTCTTCGTCGTCACCGCCCCGACCTCGTTCCTGTTCTTGGCGCTTCCCGGCGGGCTGCCCTTCATCGGGGTCGCAGTCGGAGCCGTGACCCAGGCGTTCGCGCTCGGCGCCGCGTACCGTTGGTTCCGGGGGAGGCCCGCGCAGCGCGCCGGCCTCAGCAATGCCTGACGCGCCTTCGTCGACGGCGTCGGCAAAAGGTGTCAGGTGCCGGGCGGAACCTCTGGACGATGCGAGAGTCCGCCCGCACGCTCGGTCGGTGGGTGGTTCGCCCGGAACGTGAACCCGGCGGCGGGGAGTACCGGCGGGTGCGGAGGCAGGCCCGCAGAAAGCGTGAACAGTGACGTGGAGTATGCCCTTCAGGTGCTCAAATGAGCGATGCCTGAACACCGCGGGGAGAAATGCTCACGCCGTGGAGCAGCACCCATGGACCCACCACCGCGCCCACTGACCGACCGCCACTTCCGGGGACACCACTGGTACGTCCCCCGCACGGACGATCAATCCCGCGGTCAGCAGGGGCAGTTCATCTGAACCAGCGGTCAGAACCAGCGGTCAGAACCAGCGGTCTACGCTCCCGTCATGACGATCACGTACGAGTGGCGGGGCGACTTCGACAACGCAGCCGTCAATGCGCTGCATGCAGCGGGATTCGACCATCGGACCTCGGATGTCGACTGGCTGACCCGGGTGCGGGGTCACAGTCTCGGCTGGGTCTGTGCACGCAAGGACGGTGATCTCGTCGGCTTCGTGAACGTCGCGTGGGACGGCGGCGTCCACGCGTTCATCCTGGACACCGTGGTCGCAGCGAACCACCGCCGCTCCGGGATCGGAGCCGGACTTGTCGCCGAGGCCGCCCGACAGGCCCGTACGGCCAAGTGCGCATGGCTGCACGTCGACTTCGAAGACGACCTGCGGTCGTTCTACTTCGACGCCTGCGGGTTCAAGCCGACGACCGCGGGCCTCCTCGCGCTCTGAGCCGACCTCGCCGCATTGCCCCTGCCTGGCAGGCCCCTGTCAGGCACGACAGGGGCCACTTGGTCGGGGGACGCGTGGAGCTCAGACGGGGAACTGCCCGCCCTTGACGGCGTCGACGAACGAGGACCAGCCGCACGCCGGGATGAGGAGGGCGGGGCCGTGGGGGTTCTTGGAGTCGCGGACGGGGACGGTGGTGTGTCCGTCGGTCACTTCGAGGCAGTCGCCGTTACCGCCTCCGCTGTAGCTGGACTTGCGCCAGCCGGTCAGGGCGGATGCGTTGGAGTCGGGCGTACGGGCGGCGCTCGAGGTGCACATGGCCTGACGGTTCCGTTTCTCGCGGCTCAGCGGAGGCGCATCAGGCCCGGCGGCGCATCAGGATCGCCTCCGGACCTGAGCCCACCTCACCTCCATAATCTTCAAGAAACCTTCGCATTCGCGTATCCATCCGTAACCGCCGCAATCCGGAACTGATGGAGCCGCTTGTCTCGTCTGTGCCCTCGCCGATACGGACCGTCGCCCCTAAACTGCGCCGTTCCGGCCCGAAAAAGTGGCCTGTGCGCACGTTTGGCATATGCCCTGGCTCGTCGTTTCGCAGGGAGAACCCCCATGATCACCCTGACCATCCCAGCCATGATCACCTTTGGAGTGTTTCTGATCGCGATGGTCATGATCGGGGTGGTGACCCACGGGGAGACCAGTACATTCGAGGACTTCACCGTAGGCGGACGCCGGCTCACCGCCCCGGTGGCTGCCCTGTCCGCCGGAGCCAGCGACATGTCCGGCTGGCTGTTCCTGGGCCTCCCCGGCGCCGTGTACATGACCGGGATCGGGGCGACCTGGATCGCCGTGGGCCTGATCATCGGTACGTATCTGAACTGGCGGCTCGTCGCGCCCCGCCTGCGCACCTACACCGAGCAGGCCGGTAACTCCGTGACCCTGTCCTCGTACCTGGAGGAACGTTTCGAGGACCGCAGCCACGTGCTCCGCTCGCTCTCGGCCGTCGTCACGGTCGTGTTCTTCACCGTCTACGTCGCCAGCGGGCTGATCGCCGGCGGTCTCCTCTTCAACGAGATCTTCGGCGCCGACTTCGAGACCGGGCTCACCATCTTCGCCGTGGTGATCGTCGTCTACACCATCCTCGGCGGCTTCACGGCCCTGAGCATCACGCACTCCATCCAGGGCACGCTGATGTTCCTCGCGGCGATCGCCCTCCCCCTGATCGCCCTCTGGAAGGTCGGCGGCCCCGGCGCGCTGCACGACGCGGTCACCGACGCGAGCCCGGCCCTGCTCGACCCGACCACCGAGGCATCGTTCGCGGACAACGTATGGACGACCGGCGGCCCGCTCGGCACCGTAGCGATGATCTCTCTGCTCGCCTGGGGCCTCGGCTACTTCGGCCAGCCCCACATCCTGAGCCGCTTCATGAGCATCCGCAGCACCCGTGACATACCGCGGGCCCGCCGACTGGGCGTGAGCTGGGCGGCCGTCGTACTGACGGGCGCCTCGTTCATCGGCCTCGCCGGGATCGCCGTACTCCCCGACCCGCTCGACAACCCCGAGACCGTCTTCATCGAACTGGCCACCCTGCTGGTCAACCCCTGGATCGCCGGAATCCTGCTGGTGGCGGTGCTCGCCGCGATCAAGTCCACGGTGGACAGCCAACTGCTGGTCTCGGCCACGTCCCTCACCGAGGACTTCTACCGGGCGTTCGTCAACCGCCGGGCCTCCGACACCTCGCTGCTGCTCGTCGGCCGGCTGAGCGTGGTGGCCGTGGCGGTCGTCGCGTACGTGATCGCCCTGAGCGGCGGCGCCGTGCTCGACATCGTCGCGTACGCCTGGGCCGGCTTCGGCGCGGCCTTCGGCCCGGTGGTCCTCCTGTCGCTGTACTGGCCGGGCATGACGGCGGCCGGAGCGAAGGCCGGCATGGTGACCGGCGCGCTGACGGTCTTCCTGTGGGACGACATCGACCCGCTCCTCGGCCCGCTGGAGACGGGCATCTACGAGATGGTGCCCGGGGTGCTGGCCGCCACGGCTGCGGCGCTGGTCTTCGGAACGTACGTCGGCCGTCCTCCGGCGCGCACATGGAAGGGCACGATGGAGCACGCGACGCCTATGCCGCGGGCGGGGCAGCGGGAGACGGCGGCGGCTTACGACACGGCGGGGGGTTACGGCGCGACGGGTGGGTACGGCGCGGCGGGGGGTTATGGCCCGGCGGGCGGGTACGGCACAGCGGGCGGGTACGGCACGGCGGAGGGTTACGGTCCGGCGGGCGGTTACGGGTCGGCGGGTGGCTATGGCGCGGGGGCGTACGGGGAGCCGGGTTACGACGCACCGGACTACGGTCCTTCCCAGGGGCCGCCGCAGCATCAGGACTGGTGGCGCTCGTAGCGTTTTGCGCTGATTCGGGAACCGGCCTGGCGGGGGCGCAGTCCGTATCTATACGGGACTTTTCGGTTCTTGGCGCACGGGGGAGAAGCGCTGATGAAGCTCACATGGCCATTACTTGGTTGGGCCTTTTTCGCCCTGCTCTGCGCGGCGTTGTTCGCGCTCACGGTGCTGGGCGTGTTGCAGCAGTTGGAGGTCATCGACATCTCCTGGCTGCGGGATCCGGAGGGGTCGTCGTCCGGCAGCGTCGATCCTGGTGGGTACAACCGGGCCCCCAACCATGTGCCCAATCGCCCGGGCCCGCCCGCCGGGGCCGGGGGCGCGCGCGGTCGCTGAGAGCCACGCACCTGACGTGGGGTCGTTTTCCGGTCACGGCGACCGAACGCGTCGTGCCGACCTGGTGGCTGACGAGGAGTAGCCGTTGTCCCCGAGTCGCCCCGGACAAGGAGGCGCCGGTCAGCGTGGCCACTCGGGCAGCAGGTCTTCGCCCGTGTCCTCGTAGTCCATCTCCTCGCCCTCGGGGTTGAAGGGGTCCGCGCCGATCAGGGCGAAGATGAGGTACGCGCCGTAAGCCGTGCCTTCGGCGTCCTTCGAGTCCACGAAACCCCCGATGCCTTCGTCGTTGAGCTCGAACTTCGCCGCGTCCATCCCCAGCCGCTCGATGAGCGGCTTGACCGAGGCGCGCAGCCGGTCCGGCAGGTCGCCCGCTCCGGTGAGAGGGGAGACGAAGACCAGCTCGGCCAGGAAGCCATGGCGCAGACCGTCCGGGCTTGCTTCCTCGAACTCCATCGCACGAGGGCGAAGTTCAGCGACCAGGGGCAGCCAGGCGTGCAGCGCGGCCTCGGCGGTGGTCACCTCTTCCAGGTTGAAGCAGATGCGGAAGACCACGTCGTCAGGGGAGAACCACATCAGTGAGTCACGTATCTCTTGAAAGATCAGAGCTGGGGTGGGGGGTCGCCCGTGTCTGGCCGGTCCTCCAACCACTGGGCCCGTTCCTCTGGAGGGAAACCCAGAAGCCAATCGCGTTCGAAGTTGGCCATCGATACGATCACACTCGCTGGAAGCATGCCGTCGGGCACAGGCTCGTTGATCGGATGCCAGTCCCCGAAGCGTAGGAGCGACCAGCCAGATTGGACGCTGGCGATGGGGCTGGCGGCGGTTTCCTCTGCGTCAAGGATGATGCCGGCATGCCCGTAGGCGATGAGCCGGGCGCCGTCGCCTCGACGTGCGGCGATTCTGGGCATGTGGCCTACCTTCTCAACGAGGTTATGAGCAGAGAGATCCCTCCGGAGATATCGCAGCAGCAACTTCGATCTTCGAGATGTCCGCGTGGGAGAAGTGGTTGGGGATCTGAACATCCCGTTGGGCACTCATTGGTCTTCGAGACGCTCGTGGAGAACATTCCAGGTGGAGTGCTGATCCTTCCAGGCATCGCTCTCGAAGAGGGCGGCCTTCACCTCGGCCAGAGTCAGTCCGCAGACCCGTGCCGTCACATAGGCCGCCTCAACCGGAGAGAATCCAGCAGTCCGCAACTCTCGAAGGACACCGGAGACATCGGAATGACCGCCTGAGGAAATCTCCGATGCATACGCGTCCAGACGCTCGAGATCCATTCCGTCCGCCCATCGTGTCGATCGTGTCATTGGCGAGCCTCCGCACGTCATCCCGCGACCGTGCCACCGGCTCCGTACTCAGTCGGTGTCCGTGGCCGCGAGGACCGCGATTTCCTGTCCCCCCGGCCGCAGCGCGGCCACGGCAAGATCCCGGGTCACCAGGTTGAACCAGTCGGACGAGGGGTCGGCGATGAACTCCCTGCTCAAGACCATCTCCAAGGCCCTGCGCAGGGTCAGTCTCGACCCCAGCCGCATTACGAAGATCGCCGCCGCGGGGATCCGCCACACCCCACCGGCGCACGGAGGGACCGGTCAACGCCACTCCGGCGGGATATTGGCCACCTGCTTCAACAGGTCCCAGTCCTTCGGCCGGAGTGTCGGGGAACACCACAGGGCACCGTTGCCGACCCAGTATCCGCGGAAGTTGCGGATCCCGCGCAGGCCCTCCCAGGTACCGGGGTCCCCCATGTCCTCGATGCCCGACTCGATTCCGCAGCACGGGCAGATGGCGCTGGTGGGGACGCCGTGCTCCCAGAAGCGCTCTTCGTCGTATCCGCAAACGCGACAGAAGTCCTCGGCGTCGTCGGTGTCCTGTGCGTTCGTCATGACGTCGCCGTCCTCTCCTCTGGGCTCGCAGACAGTTCTGCGGAGTTGGCCAGATGTCCGTTCTGAATCCGCGCGGATTACTCGGGCTCCTCGGCGCAGGCCGGTTCATGGTCTTCGGAACACCGTCGGCATCGTACGAGACGAGGGTGTTGGTGTTCTTCTCATATTCGACGCCGTCGGCCTCGTCCTCGGCTGCCGCGTCGCCGAAGGCGTCCTCCATCGGCTGGTGCTCCGCCGTCGCCTTGCGCGGCCTTGATGCGGTAGTCGTTGGCGCCCTCGTCCTGCTGGTCGCCACTCGCGGCCGGCTCCGTTACGCGCCCGACGCCACGAAGGCCGTGAACGCCACGCAGTGTCTGTAACGCTTTTCGCGCCTCCGACCAAGAACAGGTGAAGTGCCGTAGGAAGCAAGCCCGGAGTACGTCCGAACGTCCGAGGAGAAGGAGCCGCCGAGTGGATGGCGCGGAACGGGAACGGATACGGGGTGGGCCCGCCGCGGCGGCACGTGACCCGGAGCTCTTCGAAGCGTTCTACCGGCGCCATGTGGACGCGGTGCTGCGTTTCGTGGCCCGGCGCGTCGACGACCCGCACACCGCGGCGGACCTGACGGCCGAGATCTTCCTCGCCGTTCTCGACTCGGCCCACACCTACCGCCCGCGCCTCGGCAGCGAGACGGCCTGGCTGTACGGTATCGCCCGCAACGTCGTCTCCTCGGAGCGCCGCCGCGTGGCCCGCGAGGCCGAACGCGATCTCCGCTTATCCGGCAGACGCCTGCTGGAGGCCGACGACATCGCCCGCCTCGAGGACAAGCTCGACGCGGAGAGCCCGGGGCGGCGCGTACTGGCCGCCCTCGCAAGGCTCCCCGAGGGCGAGCGGGCCGTCATGGAGCTGATCGCGGTGGACCAGCTCACGGTCACGGAGGCCGCTGCCGCGCTGGGGATCCGCCAGGTCACGGCTCGGGTGCGACTGCATCGGGCGCGGAAGGCGTTGCGGGGGGAGGCGGACGCCAAGGCCAGGCCCGAGGGGGACTTCGAGGTCGCGGCGAATTCCAAGGCGGCGGTGGATTCCAAGGTCGAGGCGGAGTCCAGGGCCGTGGAGATGCCGGACGCATCGCTGCTGTACGTCATCAGGGGAGAGGCATGAGTACGAGGCCGACTTTCGAGGACCGGCTGCTCGGCGAGCTGAAGCGGGAGATCGAGCTGCGCGAGGCCGAGCCGAATCCTTCCGCACGCCGTTCGTTCACGCCGCGCCGGATCGCCGTGGTTGCGGCGGCCTGTGCGCTGGCCGGGCTCGCCGTCGTGTTCGTGCCCGGTTCGGCGGCCGAGTCGAAGGCGTACGCGGTGGAACGCCACGACGACGGCCGCGTCACGCTCACCATCAAGGACCGGACCATCGGCATCAAGGCACAGTACGCACTCGCAGAGCAGATGCGCCCGTTGGGCATTCAGGTGAAGGTGGTTGCTCCCACCTGTGAGTCCAAGTCGTGGGGCACCCACGCAGTCCTCGATCTTAAGGCGATCACCAAGCAGGGCGTCGCTGTACCCCTCCACAGCTGGTCAGTCCCAGTCACCCTGCATCGGGGCCAAGAGCTGGTCCTCGAGAACACCGCCAGGCCGTTGACCCAGGACGAGATCACGCGCCACGAGGTCGAGCCCTGCGTTGCCGTGAAGCCCACCCCGCCCGGCAACTCCTCGACGCATTAGCCGAGGCGCATCTACGTGGACTCCCTACCTCTGGCTCCTCCGTGGCCAGATCAATCACTTTCCGTGCCTACGCGACTACTCACAGCCAATGCATCGACCAGCCCGCCCCGCTCGGCCTGGCTGGACGCCCTACGCGGCCTCGCCGCCCTCGTCGTGGTCTTCGACCACTCCGCCTACTCCTACATGCCAGAGTTCCGGCGCGAGCTGATGCCGGAGTTCAACACCAGCCGGTACGGCATCATGGTGTTCTTCCTGGTGAGCGGCTACATCATCCCCGCCTCGCTCGAACGCCGGGGCTGCGTCCGAACGTTCTGGATCGGACGGGTCTTCCGCATCTACCCGCTGTGTGCGGCCGTGGTCATCTCGGTCCTCGCCCTCAACCTGATCGGCATCGCGGAGATCCGCACCGACTTCGGCGGACAGAGCGCCGCCATGGTGGCCGCCCACCTCACCCTGCTTCAGGAACTGCTGGGGACGCCCAATCTCTTCCTCGTCCTGTGGACGCTCTCGTACGAGATGGCCTTCTACCTGCTGGTCGTCGCCCTCTTCACAGTCCGCCGGCACCAGCGCTCGGCGGTGGTCGCCGTCACCCTGGCGGTGCTCGCCGCCGTGAGCGTGACAGCAGGGGCAACACTCCCGGCCGCCGCCCTCTCCGGCACGATCGGCACCGGCCCGCTGATCGCGCTCGCCTCCATCGCCATGGTGGTCGCCATCTGCTGTGCGAGCGCCAGCTCACCCCAACTTCGCGTATTTGGAGGGGTGTTGGGCGGCATACTGGCCCTCGTCCTGATCCCTCTCAACGGCACGGTTCCCCTGTGGGAGGGCCTGCTCATCCTCGCCGTCATGTTCCTCGGCACTGCCATCTACCGGGCCGAGCACGGTCAGAGCACCTGGCGGTACGCGGTCGGCACTGCCGCCGTGGTGGTGGCCTGCGCCGTGGGGAGTGCGTACCGGTACGGCGACGGCGCCCTCTTCACCCGGCGCGGCTGGATCGTCGCGTTCCTGCTGGCTGTGCTCACCTTCGGCATCGGACTGGCGTTGCGCCGCCGGCGGATCCCGCGCCGGCTGACATGGCTGGGAACCATCAGCTACTCCGTCTACCTGGTGCATCCGGTGCTGCTGGCGGTGAGCGACGGCACGATCGGCCGGTGGCGGCGGGACAGTCTCGTACTCGAAGTGACGTTCTTCGCCGTGCTGTTGCCGCTGTGCGCACTGACCCACCGTTACATCGAAGCGCCGGGCCAGGCATGGGGCCGGAGACTGGCACGACGTGTTCGGCCGCCGTGAGTCCGGCAGAGGCCGAACCTCCCCGGTCACGTTCGTGGACGTGACCGGGGAGGCGGCGGCAGAGGCAGGCGCAGCTATCGGATGGCCGTACCGAAGGCCTGCCCTGCGGCGGGCAGACCGTTCTGGCCGGGCTGGTACGTCGTCACCGCTCCGGTCGTACCGATCGGGCTCACCCAGGGCAGGGCGTGCACGGCGCCGGCGTCCTTCACCGTGCCGATGGCCTCGCCCGGTATGCCGACCACCAGTCGGGGCACCGCGTATTCCTGCTGACGAGAAGGGCAAGTATGCGTCCTGTCCTGCGCCGTGGCGGTTCCGTTCATCGGCTGGGGGCGATGGCGGGCAAGTGGGGCAAGAGCGGGCTCGGCGCGATCGAGGCGTTCGCCAAGGCCCAGTGGGCTCAGGGCAAGGTGCCGCACATTTGGGCGGCGAACAGGAGGTACCCGAACGCGCAGAACGCGGCGCGCTACTGGTCCGACCACAAGGCGGAGTTCCCGGAGCTGACCTCGGCGAAGCAGTACGTCGAGCTCGCCCACAGGTACCGCTCGGTGGCCGACTCGCCGACACCTCCAGCGGGCTACCGGGTCTGGGACCGCGTGCACAACAACGGCGACTCGGCGGGCTACGTCGTATATGAGATGAGCACCAACACCCTCGTCTCGTACGATGCCGACGGGGTTCCGAAGACCATGAACCGGCCTGCGCCGAGGAGCCCGAGCAATCCGCGCAGCTTCAGAACGGACATCTGGCCAACTCCGCAGAACTGTCTGCGAGCCCCGGGACAGCGTGAACGCTAGACGCAGGAACCGGGACCCGTACGAAGTGAGAGATGACGATGTCGACGGAACAGGGATTCGAGCCGCCGCCCAGCCCCGAGGAGGAGAGCGTCTGTCGTGTCTGCGGATACGACGAGGAGCTCTTCTGGGAGGGCGGCTGGCCGACGAACGCCATCTGTCCGTGCTGCGGTAATGAGTCCGATATCAAGGACCTGAGCGTCATGGGGATTCGTGACTATCGCGGGTGCTGGGTCGGGCATGGCGCGCAATGGAATTCTCCGCCCCTCAAACCCAAGGACTGGGACCTGCTGAAGCAGATCGCCAACATCCCGCCCGAGTGGCGCTGACCGGCGCCTCCGCGCGCCGGTGGAGGGAAGGCTTTCCGGCACTTCACCTGTTCTTGGTCCGCGGCGCGGAAAGCGTTACAGACGCTGCGTGGCGTTCGCGGCCTTCGTGGCGTCAGGCACGTAACCAAGCCGGCCGCGGGTGGCGACCAGCAGGACGAGGGCCGCGGCGGTGGAGCTGAGCAGGAAGGCGTGTGTCGTGTCGTCGGAGGACAGCGTGGGGAACATGTCCGACCAGGCGATGGAGATGTAGTTGTTGACGCCGCAGTGCAGCAGCATGACCAGTGGCATGCTCCCGCCGGAGCGGTTGAACACCCAGGTCATGACGAAGCTGAGGGCGATCGCCGAGCCCACGAACTCCAGCGGCTCGGTGGCGTCCACGTCCGGCCAGCCGCCCCAGTCGCTCAGGAACAGCGGCAGGTGCCAGACACCCCAGAGGACACCGACGACGAGGGTGGCGATCACAGGGCCGTAGCGGCGCTGCATACGGGGCATGGCGAACTCGCGCCAGCCGGGCTCCTCGGCGAGCCCGGTCGTGATCATCTGCAGGAGCAGGCCTGGCAGGAACACGGCCAGCACGGTGGCGGACGGCAGTTCGGGACCGCGGTCGGCCAGTGCGACCGAGCTGAGGGTCAGTGCCGCGGGCACCGAGACGAGCACCACGGCGTACCAGCGCCAGCTGACCTTGAACTTGGTCATCCGGCGGCGCCAGGCCCGCAGCCCCGGGCGTCCCTCGGTGATCCCGATCACCAGCAGGGCCGAGGTGATCGGGCCGAGGTAGGCGCCGGGCAGAACGCCGAGGAGTTGGGAGCTGCCGCCGGCCCCGGGGAAGGCGAAGTGCCAGACGCCCAGGCCGTTCTCGGACAGTACGTACGGTGTCCAAGCCGCCCAACTCAACAGGAACGCCAGCGAGAAGAACCAGGTCAACGGACGGCGACGGATGCTGTCCCGCAGACTGCCGCGGCCCTCCTCCGGGCCGGTGGGGGCCGGTCGGGTGTCGATGGTGACGGGTATGACGCGTGCTCGGGAACTCACCGTGGTGTCCCTTCGGAGACGGCTGATGTGACGTGTTCAGCACATCAACCACGGCTCCGGAGATCATTGCCGTGCACGCCCCAAGCATGGGTACAGCAGGCTGTACTCCGCGATGCGTCTACATCCTGGGAGTTGGCGCGTCCACGTGGCACTGTCCCGACCATCGCCCCGCCGGTCGGTACACCACCTCCGCACCGGAAGCAGTCGGCGAGCCCGCGCGACAAAACGGCGTTGCCTCAGCCCTGTGGTGGTCACTAGGGTCGGTCAGGTGACTGCCGGGTCGGCCATGGGCCATGCACGAGTGAGGGTCCCGGCCTTGGCGTGAGCGCGGTGGGGGTCTCCCCGCTCGAGCAACACCGAGAGTGGGTGAGGGCGAGAGGCCCGCCCCCCATCTCCGCGTCTTTGCCCCCGGCGCCCGCTGCGGCGCCCCATCCCAGCGGATCCCAAGCCCCGGAGACACATCACCTATGTCCTACGACCAGCAGTCCCCGCACGAACCCGAGCCCTCGACGGCCACCGTCCAGCTCAACCACACCGTCGTCTACGCCAGCGACCGGCAGCTGTCCGCCGAATTCATCGCCGCGATCCTGGGCCTGAAGGTCGGCGCCCCGTTCGGGCCGTTCCTGCCCGTCGACCTCGGCAACGGCGTGACGCTCGACTACTACGAGAAGCGTGACGAGCCGATCCAGTCGCAGCACTACGCCTTCCTCGTGCCCGACGCCCAGTTCGACGTCATGATCGCCCGCCTGGAGGCAGTCGGCGTCACTTACTACGCCGATCCCAGCCACACCGAACCCGGCCAGATCAACCGTCTGTTCGGCGGTCGCGGCGCGTACTTCGCCGACCCGGACGGCCACAACATGGAGATCATGACCCGGCCCTACACCCGCCCCTAGCAAGCCGCCCGGCGGGAGGCGAGCTGCGGGAAGGCGTCTTCGAGGCGTCTTCCCGCACAGTGCGCACGGTGCGCCCGACGAGGGTGCGCAGCACCGGCCACATCTGGACGAGCAGGTCCCGGCCGAGGTGGCGCGGCAACTCCTCCAGCGAGCCTGGCAGGCGAGCGCCGAAACTTCGGCGCTCGCCTCGTACTGCGCGTCAGCCCTCGTACTGCGCGTCAGCCCTCGTACTGCGTGTCAGCCCACGTACCGCGCGTCAGCGGTCCGCGGGAAGTCGGCTGACCACCATGGGTAGACCGGCCGAGAAGATGAGTACGACGACTCAGGCCCGGTCGGCGCCTGTCCGCGACGATGAAGATCAACATTGTCGAGACCGGGAGCACGCTCATGCTCAGCCGCATCGCCGACATCCTGGTGCCCACCGTCGGCCGCCTGTCGGTGACCACCGATCCCGGTGCCGAACTCGCGCCGGGCAGCATCATCGCCGCCAACCACACTTCCCTCGCCGACCCCGCCATCGTGGTCGCCGCCCTGCGCAGCCTCGGCGCCGAGCCGGTCATCATGGCGGCCGCAGGACTGTGGCGCGTCCCGCTGCTGGGGCGCGCTCTCGCCCGCGAAGGGCACATTCCCGTCTTCCGCGGAGACCAGCGCGCCGCGGACGCGCTGGACCTCGCGGCAGGAGCCCTGGAGCAGGGACGGCTGGTCCTCATCTACGCCGAGGGGGGCCTGCCCCGTCGCAAGGACGCTGCGGAAGCGGCACCCGGCACCTTCCACAGCGGCCTGGCCCGGCTCGCCGAGCGCACCGGCGCCCCCGTCGTACCCGTGGGCCAGGCCGGTGCCCGCCGGGTCACCTCGGGCAGCGCCGTCAAACAGCTCGCCGGCTTCGTCACAGCGCCTCTGCGCCGGCCGGACCTGCACGTGCACGTGGGTGCGCCGCTGGAGCTGACCGGCGACCGCATCGCAGGGACGGCAAGGGCCCGTACCGCGGTGACCACCGCATGGCGGAGGGCCGCTTCCCATCTGGGCGAGCCCGCCGCACTTGCCGCATAGGCCCTACCGTCCACCCGCCCGGCTGCCCGCCGGGCCTGCCTCAACCTGTCCGGCCAGGACCACACTTGACGGTTCGGGCCGACGACGGCTGAGGCTCCGGCCGTGACCGTGGCCGTCGTCGAGGCCCCGGCCCGCGAACCTGCCGGCCTGGACCACCGGCCGGGCGCCACGCCCTGAGCCGGTGACCCTTCCGCCCTGGCTGTGACCGTCCGCTCGTAAACGCGCGGGAGCGGTCCGGTCACCGACGGCTGTACGTCTCGTCAGAGGCCGAACTCCTGGGAGGACAGCCCGAGTACCGAGCACGCCTCACGCAGGACCTGCTCCTCGGGGGGCGAGATGTACCCGTCCGCACCCGCCACGACGAAGCCGGTCTGTACGACCGCCCTGGCCTCCGTCGGCTTCTTCGCGGCCTTGGCGATCTCCTGCAGGACTTCGGTCTTGCCCTGCTGGAAGTTGAACGAGAGTTGGTCGACATGCTTGTTGAAGCGCTGGCGCAACTGCTCGGGCGGGAAGTTCTGGAGGACGTCGTTCTGGACGATCAGCCCTTCCACATGCTGCCGCTCGGCCGGGTCGACGCTTCCGTCGGCTGCGGCGACCAGGGCACACATGGCCATGCTGGCGTCCCGGTACGAGCCGCTCTTCAACTCCGTCTTGAGGGAGGTGAGCTGGGACTTGAGCATGCTCACCATCTGGGCCTTCGATCCCCCGGAGGACCGAGAGCCACTATGCCCGTGTCCACCGGAGCCCCTCGACCCCTGCGCCTGCTGCAGACCCTTGGCCTGGTCCTTGATCTTGTCCCACATCGCCATCCGTGCCACCTCGGCCTAAGCCCATGTCGTTTGTCACTACGGTCGTCCGCGTGCGTTCCGCACGTCCTTATCGCCAACTCCCCCCAACCCACCGAAGTTCCATGGCAACGGCGGCACCGCGAGACGGCGGGCCAAAAGGAAAGGCAAGGAGGGTCACCCACTCCTTGCCACTCTCAACGTATAGCGCAGTGGGGGGCTTGCGGCAAGGCCCCCGTCGTACCGCAGAATTACCCGGCCAAGGCCAGGACCTGCGGAAATGGGGGACAGTGATGATCGACGTGATCGTTGCCGGCGGCGGGCCGACCGGCTTGATGCTCGCCGCCGAGTTGCGGCTGCACGGCGTGCACGTGGTCGTGCTGGAGAAGGAGCCGGAGCCGACCCCGGTGGTCCGGGCACTCGGCCTGCACGTGCGGAGCATCGAGGTGATGGACCAGCGCGGTCTGCTGGAGCACTTCCTCGCGCTCGGCAAGCAGTACCCGGTCGGTGGTTTCTTCGCCGGCATCCCCAAGCCGTCACCGGACCGGCTGGACACCACGCATCCCTACGTCCTCGGCATCCCGCAGCCCGTCACCGAACGCCTGCTGGCCGAGCGTGCCACCGAACTCGGCGCCGAGATCCGGCGCGGCTGCGAACTGGTCGGGCTGAGCCAGGACGACGACGGCGTGACCGCCGAACTGGCCGACCGCACGCAACTGCGCTCGCGTTACCTCGTCGGTTGCGACGGCGGCCGCAGCACGGTACGCAAGCTGCTCGGCGTCGGCTTCCCCGGCGAGCCCGCCAGGGCCGAGACGCTGCTGGGCGAGATGGAGGTGACCGAGGACCCGGAGACGATCGCCGCCATCGTCGCGGAAGTCCGAGAGACCGAGAAGCGGTTCGGCCTCGGGCCCCTCGGGAACGGGGCGTACCGAGTCGTCGTACCCGCCGAGGGGGTGGCCGAGGACCGTACGGTCCCGCCGACCCTCGAGGAGTTCAAGCAACAGCTACGGGTGTACGCCGGCACCGACTTCGGCGTGCACTCACCGCGCTGGCTGTCCCGTTTCGGCGACGGCACCCGGCTGGCCGAGCGCTACCGGACCGGCCGCGTGTTGCTGGCCGGCGACGCGGCGCACATCCACCCGCCGCTGGGCGGCCAGGGCCTCAACCTCGGCATCCAGGACGCGTTCAACCTCGGCTGGAAACTGGCCGCCGAGGTGAGCGGCTGGGCCCCGGAGGGACTCCTGGACAGCTACCACACCGAACGGCACCCGGTGGCCGCCGACGTACTGGACAACACCCGCGCACAGACGGTGCTGGTGTCCACCGATCCGGGCTCCCAGTCAGTACGCCGACTGCTGTCGGAACTGATGAACTTCGAGGACGTGAACCGGTACCTGACCGAGAAGATCACCGCGATCTCGGTCCGCTACGACTTCGGCGCGGGCCACGAACTGCTCGGCCGACGCCTGCGAGACATCAAGCTGAAGAAGGGCCGCCTCTACGAGCGGATGCACGATGGCCGCGGCCTGCTGCTCGACCAGACCGGCCGGCTCTCGGTCACCGGATGGGCCGACCGGATCGACCACGTCATCGACGTCAGCGAGGAACTCGACACACTCGACACAGAGGACGTGCCCGCGGTGCTGCTGCGCCCGGACGGCCACGTGGCGTGGGTCGGCGAGGACCAGCAGGAACTGCTCAGCCACCTGCCGAAGTGGTTCGGCGCTGCCGTCAGCTGATCGGGAGCTGTGCCCGTTGCCGCCGGTCGGGCGGTCGGCGGTCGGGTGGGTGGGGCTGACTGGCTGCAGGTAACGGTCAATCACTGGCGAGTCATTGTCAGTGCCTGCGGCTATGTTCTCAAGCGCGCGGTCGGCTTCCGGGGGTTCCAGCTCTGAAGGGAATGGTTGCATCCCCGGCCTGTCTGGGGGCGGCCCGGAGACACGTCCGGGACCTAACCGACGGCCGGGCTTCGTCGATGGCCAGGGAACGACCTGCCAGCGCCGGCCGCGCACAACTTCTCGCGCGGGCCGCGGGCAGGCGCACGCTTTCCAACTGTGGTGGTGGAGTCGTGGCGTGTGTGCGGGTACGTTCACCTGCGTTCATGGGCGGTTGATCGCCAGACACAGGTGGCTTCGTAACCGTCGCTGAACGGCCGTGAACGTCGCTGAATGAGACGGAAACTGAGACGGGGAGCTTCACCGGCGAGGAGTTGACGAATGATCCCCGTCTGCCGTCTATGTGGAGCCTGTAGCCAGATCTCGTCGAGCCACGTCTATGAAGGCGTCGATCTTCTCGAAGGCGAGGTTCAACTGCCCCTCGATATCCATGGGCCTCAGACTGTCAGTCCGTCGACGCAAATCGCGCAAAGTAGGCAAAATGGCCTCCATTTGGTCCATGTAGTCCGGGTCCCAGTAGTGGACTTGGCGCCGTGCCATGCCCGTCAGGGTTTCGACCGTCGCGGTGGCCACTGACCTCACCTCGCGCGAGCTGCACTCAAGCTCCAGGAGGCTTTGTGCGCGAAAACATTCGTCGTAGAGGTCGAAGAGTTCGGCGATCTTAGAGCGACGGTCTTCCTGGTCATCGAATCCGTGATCACGAGCAGCCTGAGCGTATGAGGCGAACTCGATAGTCGCGCCTGCCAAGGCTCGACAAACACGCGCAAACTCCACGTAGACATCCCGACGCAACTCACGCTGCCACTGTGCATGCTGCCCGCGGACTTGCGTACGTCCCGTCACCGCTGCTGCGGCAATTGCTCCGCCGGCACCAACTACTGCACCCAGCAAGGCAGCCACCGCACCGACGATGGCCACGGCCCCCGCATCCATGAGGCGAGTGTGGGGGCACCCGTCGTGATTGCCTAGGCCTTGGACGGGTAGCGACCGCTCGGAGGTTCTTGAGGCGCATGAGCTTGGGAAGCTCGGGTTCTTTGGCGGCAGTTTCTGTATTGACCTGCGGCTGAGCGGTGTCGAAGCTCGGGCGCACGCGTGGCCAGTTCCCGCTGTTCCCCGTGGTTCCCCGCATGACCTGGCACGCGTATGGCACGCGGCTTAGCGTGGCTCTGGTGGCCTGGGGGCATCCTTGTCGATCAGTCCGTTGATGAACTCGACTGCGAACCGGTGCGATTCGGGTGATACGTCTGCGGGTTCGTCGGCGTACCAGCGGAAGGTGCCCAGTTCTCGTTCGGCGGAGTTCAACCAGTGGGCAAAACGGTGAAGTTGCCCATCGCTGAGCCTGATCGCGGCCTGGTGAACCCACACCTCATCTGGCCCGGCGTAGGTCTCCAGAGCCATGACGGCCAGCTCTACCTGGCCCGGCTCAAAGACGGACTGGCAGAGGCCGCGGGTGTCAGGAGAGACCGGCATACGCCGAGGATGCGGCGTCCAGGGCTGTAGGGCAACGGAGAGTCGTCGCCGACCATCGCAACCCGGACTGTGACACGTGACCTCTTCGTCCCGAAGCAACTCCTCAGGGCCCTCGACCATGGGCCAGGGTGCCCCGCACCTGCTGCCATGATCCGCTGGTGTGCGCCCATGTCCATCGCTGTACGCAGGCGTTGTCACGCAGTTGGACACTCAGGGGCTGTTGCAACGCGTCGTCGCTGTTGTCCGGGGAATTGGCAGCCATCATGATGATGCCTATGCCTGGACAGAGGAAGAGGAATCGGCAAGCACGCGAGGAACGCCAGCGAGCCTCCGCGGCCCTGGCGGCCGGATGGCGCTGGGAAGTCATCTGCGAAACGGAGGACTCCAACCAGCTCCGGGCGCGGCTGCGCAGCCTCCAAGAGGAACGACCTGGCACCGATCCCTCCCGAGTGCGAATCGACACACTGTGCGGGCGGCTGAAGCACCCGACTACCTACCGGTTGAGCGTGCTTGTGCCCCAAGGGACGAGTGAGTGAGTCAGGGACCCGCGGACAGTGGGGCTCGATGACCGAGTCAGGCCCGGCGCAACGGGGTATCGGAGCACCAGTTTGGAAGATCGCGTAACCAGGCTGGGCCTGACCTGGGAAGACGCTGACCTGTGCGTTCCCAGAACGCTCGCCGACGGTCCCCGTCATTCGCCGTCCGATCGGGCACGCAGGGGGCATGTGCGCCGCCAGTCCGGGGTGCGGGCGGGGTCCGCTTACCTGTCAGGTCATCGACCCCAATACGTCGGCATGCCATGCTCCCGGCGTACGGAGCTCGACCGACCGGAAGGACGCCATGCCCGCCTACGCCATAGCTCACCTGCAAGAGGCCGCTCCGCACCCGGAGATCGTCGAGTACATCGAGCGCATCCCCGCCACCTTCGAACCGTACGGCGGACGCTTCCTCGTGCACGCCACGCAGCACGAGGTGAAGGAGGGCAGCTGGCCCGGGCATGTCGTGATGATTGGCTTCCCCGGGATCGCCGAGGCGCGGGCTTGGTGGGACTCACCCGCATACCAGGAGATCGCACCGCTGCGCTCGCGGCACATCGAGGGCGACATCATCCTGGTCGAAGGCGTCCCGGAGGGCTACGACCCGACTGCCACCGCAAAGGCGATGCGAGAGACCCTTCCTGCCGAGTAGCCCTCGGGCTCGGCCGGGCCCAGCGGCAGACGACGAACTGAGGCCGGTGGAGTCTCAATGAGCGACGCAACCCGCTTGAGCGATCTTGAAAACCGTCGTCGCAGCGATGTCACCGTGGGTTCAAATCCCACCGCCTCCGCTTTGAGGAAGACGAGAACGGCCCCTGACCAGGTGAATCGGTCAGGGGCCGTCGTGCTGTGCGCTGTCCGTGGGTGACTGCCGTTCCCCGGTGTTCCCCGCTCGATCGGGCACGGATGGGGCACGAAGCTCTCGTTACGCACTGATCAATCTGGGACGGGCCTCTGAACGTCCGTATTGAAGGATGCGCGGTAGGACTTCACGCATGCGCGCCAAGTCCTCTGCTGGGGCACGAAGCAGCGCCTCGACGACAGGGTCAGTCAGTCCGAGGTCGTCCAGCGACTCAGGATCCAAGGTCACCCGCAGCACGTCGTTGTCCAGCCGTACTTCGCGTACGCAGCCGTAGGCAGTGCCCTGGTCAGGTGTGACAAGGCAGTGCGTGTCCATGCCGAGGGACACTTCCTGCGCGTCGGGCTCGTCGAAGTCGCACATGAACAACAACGAGAATCCATACTCGTCGTCCGACTCGGCTACTCCTGCCATCATGCAATCGTCTATTTCTGGATCATCGAGTCCGCACGCAATCAGCGCCGTGAACCTGTATGTCATGCAGGTGTTCTAGCACTGAGGGCTGACGGTCGATTGGGTGGTCGGTGAGACGGCTACGCTCCTTTCCCACCACTCTCCCCAGCTCCCATCCCGTCCGCCGTCGACCCACACACGGTGGAGCGGGCGTGGTTCATGGCGTCCAGGTGGAGCGCGCCACTGTACGAACGACCTGGACGCCATGGGCCGCGTCTGCTCGAACCCGTAGAGAAAGTTGTTACTCAGCATCACCTGGGACTGGACACTTCCGGCTGTGTCCTGTCTGATCAGCCGAGATGTGGCTGTTCTCGGTGCTCCAGGAAGTGACGGAGTCTGAGCCGCTGCGTGTGGTGCATCGGCAGTTCGCCCAGTTCGTCTGGCTGTACGAATCGCAGTTCCGTGGACTCGTCGGAGATCGCGAGTTCACCACCAACGACGCGGGCGGTGAAGCAGACGTTGAACTGACGCCGAACCTCGCCGTCCGTGTAGGCGATGACGTGCTTCGGGTCGGTGTACGTGCCGACCAGGCCCGTGATCTCCACATCCAAGCCGGTCTCTTCCTTGACTTCGCGAACTGCCGTACCCGGCAAGGAGTCCGTCAGTTCCATGCCGCCGCCGGGCAATGCCCACAGGTCGTTGTCCCGTCGGCGCTGGAGCAGGATGCGCCCCTGCTCGTCGGTGACGACAGCGGAAGCCGCGACGACCATGCTGTTCGGCTCGGGCGCGTTCGGATCGTCGTAGTACTCGGTCCGTGCCACGGTCACCCTTTCTCCTGTACTGGCGTAGCTGTCGCCCACACCGCGCTGAAGCTCTGGGTGTCGGTCGCCGCAACGCGTCCCGAGTGGTGTGCCTGCGGCACCTCGCCGTGGCCGCCGTGATCAACGACCGCCGCGAGGTGCTGATGATGTGGCGGCACCGGTTCATCACCGACGCTTGGGCGTGGGAACTGCCCATGGGCCTGATCTAAGACGGGGAGACACCCGAGCAGGCGGCTGCCCGTGAGGTCCTGGAGGAGACCGGCTGGCGTCCGGGACCGATCAAGCCGCTCGTCTACGCCGAGCCCGCGAACGGCATCACCGACTCGCAGCACCACGTCTTCCGGGCCGACGGTGCGACCTACATGGGGCCGCCGACCGAGAAGAACGAGTCCGACCGCATCGAATGGATCCCCCTCGCCGACGTACGCGGCATGATCGACCGTCGCGAGATCGTCAGCAGCGGCTCGCTCGTCGGCCTGCTGTACGTGCTCATGGATGAGGCAATCCACTGATGTGCGGCCCACCTCATATCGTGAGCAGTTCCCGATATCGTGAGCAGTTCCCGCTCCTCAACCAATCTGGATGTTTTGAGCGTCCCGCTCGGTCTTCCACTACGCCGCAACGAGGGCGGGCACGCGTGCCGGGCTCTTCGTCCGTACCAGCATCTGGGTGCGGTTGCGCCCGGTGGCGAAGACGAACAGGCGCAGAACCACGAAGCGGCCGATGCCGGCGAGGCCGGAGGCGCCGAGGTAGACGACCTGTTCGGTCAGCATCCCGGGTGACGGCCGCACCGCGTGGAGGATGAACATCGCGGCGCAGGTCACCACGTAGGCGGCGGTGGCCGAGCCGGCGGACTGCCAGTGCTGGCGCCATCCGGCGCTGCGCCCTTTGGCGAAGGTGAAGCGCGCGTGGAGCTCGGTGCACCGGAGGGTGGAGGCGATGGTGATCACCGCGTTGGCCGCCGCCCAGGGCATCACCGCGGCCAGCAGCTGCACGGTCGCGCTGGAGAGGACGCCGATGCCGCCGCCGAACACTACGAACCGCGCGAAGGAGGCGAGCGGACCGGAAGCGGCGGGGGCCGCCGGGGCTACCGACTCGGGCTTCAACGGGAGCAGCGACTTCATCAGGGCCCCTCCGGGGTAGAGGTGGGCGCGCCTCGGGGGCCGACTTGCTCGACCATGAAGCTTGCTTGACTTACTCAAGCATAAGCTTATTTGGTTGAGTAACGCAAGTAATGGCCGACCTCTCTTTCGACGGGAAGCCACCGTCGGCAAGGTTCTCCGGGTGTCGACACGACCACGAGCTCACGGCCACGAGTTGGGCATAACGCCGGCCGCTGCGGAGGTGGGCAAGGAAGCGGAGGATAGGGTTTCATCCGTCCGCCAAGGCCAACTGCCCAGCCGACACGCAAGGTTGGAAAGGGCACACTGGCCGGGACCGAGGAGCGAGAGCGTGGACGGAAGCGCGGAGACAACCGTTGTGGTGACCGGCGGCAGTGGCTTCGTCGGCAGCCATCTGGTCAGGCGGCTGTTGGAGCGGGGCTACCGGGTCCACACCACCGTGCGCAGCACGGCGAACACGGCGAAGGTGCGGCCACTTCGGGCAATGCAGGAGGCGTATCCCGGCCGACTGTCCCTGTTCGAGGCGGACTTGCTCAGGGAAGGCTCCTTCGACGAGGCGATGAGTGGCTGCACCGTGGTGTTCCACGCCGCGTCGCCGTTCTTCATGCCGGAGAAGATCAAAGACGGCCGCAGGGACATGGTCGATCCGGCCCTGCTCGGCACACGCAACGTAGTGGCAAGCATCGAGAGGACGTCGACGGTCCAAAGACTGGTCTTCACATCCACCGTCGGTGCGATCTTCGGCGACTACATCGACGTCCGCAGCATGGACGACCATGTGCTGTCGGAGAAGTACTTCAACACCACCAGCACGGTGGAGAGCAATCCCTACCACTACGCGAAGACGCTCGCGGAACGTGCGGCATGGGACGCGGAGGCGGCTCAGGACCGTTGGCGCATGGTGTCCGTCAACCCCGGCCTGATACTGGGACCTTCGCTCACCCCCGCATCCGAATCCGGCAGCCTGTTCCTGCTGGAGGAGTTGTTCAAGGGCTATTTCTTCTACGGGGCACCGGACTTCAGCTTCACGACAGCGGATGTGCGAGAGGTGGCCGACGCGCACATCGCGGCGGCGGAAAACCCTGATGCGAAAGGCCGTTACATCGTCGCGGCGGAGACGATGACGTCCTTCCACGAGATGTCACGCATCATCCGGACCCGATATCCCCGCGATCTCCGCCTCCCTCGCATCGCGCTCCCGCACTGGCCGGTACGCATCCTGGGCCCGGCCTTCGGCCTGACCCAGGATTACATCCGCAAGCACCTCGGTATCCGGTTCCGGGTGGACAACAGCAGGAGCGTGCACGAACTGGGCATCACCTACCGCCCGATCGGGCAGACCGTCCTGGACCATTACGAGGCGTGGCGGCGGCAACGAGGGACGAACTGAACACCGGTCGCGGCATCAGCCCCCTCGGGGCGTTCCCCCTGGTCAACGTGCTCGCACGTGAGTGGCCGTGTCCCCCGTGCGGTTTCCGGGTGAGGGCGGAGGCCGACAACCCTGCCGCGCAGGCCGGAAACCACAGGGCGGCGGCCCCCCTCGTATCGCAGAATGAGGCGTGAGCGAACAAGCCCCGTTTCTCAGACCGTGGTTCCGCACGATGAGGGCGCGCGACCCCGCCGAGTCACACCGCGCGGCCACCCCCCTTGAGCTGCTGTTCGACCTGTGCTTCGTCGTCGCCGTCGCGCAGGTCGCCGCGCAGCTCCACCATGCGGTGAGCGAGGACCACGCTTCGACGGGGGTCCCCAGCTATTTCGCCGTCTTCTTCGCCATCTGGTGGGCCTGGATGGGCTTCACCTGGTTCGCATCGGCGTACGACATCGATGACGTGCCGTACCGGCTGGCGGTCTTCGTTCAGATCGCCGGGGTTCTCGTCCTTGCTTCCGGCGTGCCGCGGGCCTTCGCGGACCACGACTTCACCATTCCGGTCGTCGGGTACACGGTCATGCGCCTGGGCCTGGTCGCGCTGTGGCTGCGGGCGGCCCGGGCCCACCCGGAAGCCCGGGCGACCGCTGTGCGCTACGCCGCCGGTCTCGTCGTGGTCCAGTGCGCCTGGATCGGCTGGCTCTTCCTGCCGGACGACTCGCGCATGCCGCTCTTCGCCGTTCTGGCACTCTTCGACCTCGCCGTCCCGGTCTGGGCCGAGGCGGCAGGGCGGACGCCCTGGCATCCGCATCACATCGCCGAGCGGTTCGGGCTGTTCACGCTGATCGTCCTGGGCGAGTCGGTACTGGCGGCGACCACGGCCGTGCAGCAGGCCCTGGACGCGCGGGAGGCGCCCGCCGGCCTCTACGCCGTGGCGGCGGGCGGCCTGCTCATCGTCCTGTCGATGTGGTGGCTGTACTTCGCCAAGCCCGCCGCCCTCTTCCTGACCTCCGACCGGGCCGCGTTCCCCTGGGGTTACGGTCACTACCTGGTCTTCGGCTCGGCGGCCGCGGTCGGCGCGGGCCTGGCGGTGAACGTCGACCATGTCACGCACCACTCGGAGATCTCGGACGCCGCCGCCGGTGCGGCGGTCACGGTGCCGGTAGCGGTCTTCCTGCTCGTCCTCTACCTGCTGCACATCCGCCCGCACCACGCCCTGGCCGTGCACGCGCTGTTGATCCCGGGCACCGCGGTAGTGGTCCTCGCCCTCACCTTCACCGATGTCCCGGTGCCTGCCACCGGCGTGGCGGTCGCCGCACTGGCCGCGGTGTCCGTGACGGTTTCCCAGCGCCGCGAACCGCACGAGCCGCCCAGCTCTCGGGCGGCGCACAACTGATCCCCGGGAACGGTGCGGAACGTGGGGAACAGCCAGGCGGTCGCCCCCGCGAGTGCGAGGGGCGACCGCCTGGAGTCGGTGTCCGCGGTGGCTCAGACCTTCACCTCGGCGACCTCCGCGGCGTTCGTCGGGCCCTCGGTGGCCGGTGCCTCCTGGGCGGTGGTGCCCTGGCGCGGGATGAAGGAGGCGACGAAGAAGGCGAGTACGGCCGCGCCCGCGCCGATGGCCATGACCACCTTGAAGCCGTTCTCGGAGGGGAGGGGGAAGCCGCCGAAGTCGGTGGTCATCTGGGCGAGGATGACGCCGGCGATGGCGCTGGCGACCGAGGTTCCGATGGAGCGCATCAGGGTGTTGAGGCTGTTGGCGGCGGCGGTCTCGGAGGGCGGGACGGCGCCCATGATGAGGGCGGGCATGGCGCCGTAGGCGAAGCCGACACCGGCGCCGATGACGCAGGCGATCAGGACGATCTGCCAGATCTCGGACATCATCACGAGGCTCAGGCTGTAGCCGGCGGCGACGATGACGGCGCCGAGCATCAGGGTCGTTTTCGGGCCCTTGGCCTTGGTGACGCTCGCCGACACGGCGGACATGACCATCATCACCAGGCCCTGCGGTGCCAGGACCAGGCCGACCATGAGCATCGACTTGCCGAGGCCGTAGCCGGTGGCCTCGGGCAGTTGGAGCACCTGCGGCAGGACCAGTGACATCGCGAACATCGAGAAGCCGAACGCCACCGAGGCGAGGTTCGTGAACAGCACCTGACGGCGGGCGGTGGTGCGCAGGTCCACCAGCGGCTGCGCGGTGCGCAGCTCGTACCAGCCCCACACCAGCAGGACGACGACCGCGAAGGCGAGCAGACCCAGGGTGGTGGCGCTGGTCCAGCCCCAGTCGCCGCCCTTGGAGATGGCCAGCAGCAGGGAGACCAGGCCGGTCGCCATGCCGAAGGAGCCGATGAAGTCGAAGCGTCCACCGGTACGGACCTTCGACTCGGGTACGAGGACCAGGACGAGCGCGAGGGCGACGGCGCCGAGGGCGGCCGAGGTCCAGAACAGGATGTGCCAGTCGAAGTTGTCGGCGATGAAGGCGGCGGAGGGCAGGCCGAGGGCACCGCCCACTCCCAGCGAGGCGCTCATCAGCGCGGTCGAGCCGGCGAGCCGTTCGGCGGGCAGTACGTCGCGCATGATGCTGATGCCGAGCGGGATGACACCGGCCGCCAGGCCCTGCAGGGCGCGTCCGGCGATCATCGGGATCACGGAGTCGCTCAGCGCGGCCACGACCGAGCCGGCGATCAGGAGGACGATGCTGACCAGCAGCATGCGGCGCTTGCCGTACATGTCACCGAGCCGGCCGACCACGGGGGTGGCGACGGCGGCGGCCAGCAGGGTGGCGGTGACCGCCCAGGCGGTGTTCGACGCCGAGGCGTCCAGGAGCCGGGGCAGCTCGGGGACGATCGGGATGATGAGGGTCTGCATCAGCGCGACGACGATGCCGGCGAAGGCCAGAACCGCCACCACGGCGTTCGACCTCTGCGATGGGGGTACTTCCCACGCCTTTCGGGCAGTGGGGGAGGAATGCCCGGCGTCGGAGAATCGGGCAGGGGTGTCGGGCATGAGACGGCCTCCGTCGAAGAGAGCAAGTGGGTTGCTTGACTTACTCAAACATAATATTATTGGTTGAGTTAAGCAAATAATCTGGTTGAACAAGTACGCCGGCTGAAGTCGGTGACCCGACCGACCAGGGTTCGCGTCGCCGGGCCCCGCAGCCGACGACACGAACCCAGAACTCCCCACCCTCCGCGGCTACTCGTCGAAGGTGACGACGACCTTCTCCGCGGCACCCGGCGTCAGCGTGAGCTCGAAGGCGTGGCCCGCCTCGGCGAACGGGACGCGGTGGCTGATCAGCTTGGCGAAGCGCTCGTGGTGCTCCACGATCTCCGGGGTCACCTCGAAGATCTCCGTGGGGTAGCCCTGCGAGGCGACGAGGGTCAGTTCGCTGCGGAGCATGTCGCCGAGGTCGATGTCCGACCCCTTCTTCTGTACGGCGACCATGACCAGCTTGGCCTTCCACTTCGCGGAGTCGACGGCGGCCTGGAACACGGCGGGCGCACCGGCGGCGTCGATGTAGATGTCGGTGCCGGCGCGGGGCTGACCGAGCGCGTTGGCGGCCTGACCGTGCAGTTCGGTCAGACGCTCCGTCACGTTCTCCTTCGCCGAGTCGATGACCGCGTCGGCGCCGACCGCCAGTGCCTTCTCCAGACGCGACGGGATCACGTCGGCGACGACGACGTGCTCGACGCCGCGCAGCTTCAGCCAGATGGTGGCGCCCAGGCCGATGGGCCCGGCACCGAACACCACGACCTTGTCGGCCGGCCCCGCCTCGGAACGGTTGACGCAGTGCCGGGCGACCGCCATCGGCTCGTTCAGCGCGGCGACGTCGAAGGGCACGGTGTCGGGGAACACCGCGACGCTCTTGCCCACGACGGCGTTCTCGATGAGCAGGTACTCACTCATGCCGCCGAACTTCCCGCCGCAGCCGATGATCCCGGTCGGCGCGTCCTGCGGGTTGACGACCACGCGGTCGCCCACCGTCAAGTCGGCGACCTCGGCGCCCACTTCGACGATCTCGCCGGCCGGCTCGTGTCCCAGGGCCACGGGGATCAGCTCGCCGCCCGCATGTGCGCGGGCCGGCATGCCGCCCATGTGCAGGAAGGTGATGTCGGTGCCGCAGATCCCGCAGGCGCGGACCTTCACCAGAACGTCCTTCGGTCCCGGCACGGGACGCTCGACGTCCATCACGTCGATCTTGCCGACGCCACCGGTCTGGACGGACTTCATCGTGGCCATGAGGAGACTCTCTTTCCGAAGTTCTGAAGTTCTGAAGTTCCGACATCGGGCCCGGCGACGGGAACGCCCGAGCGTGCAGGGGGAGTTGTCCCGGCCGCCGGGCCCGAAGGGAGCGCCGTTCCCCGTCCCCACGGGTTTCGGCGCGGCGGGGGCGCCTCCGCTCAAGGCGCCCCCGGGTCTCAGGGGTGGTTACGCAGGGGTGGTCACTACGTCACTACGGTCCGGATGCTGACCCGGACGCTGATTCAGCCGAGCTTGATCTGGTCCGTGCCGTGGCCGATGTGGGCGACGACGAGTCCGGCGGCCGACACCTCGGCGTACTCGGCGGTGTGGTAGCGGAAGCTGTGTCCGGCGTTCGCGCCCTGCCGGGCCTCGACCGTCCACCGCAGCTCGTGGAAGAAGAACCAGTCGTCGAAGTGCTGGTGGACGACCTCGATCGAGCGGACGGAGTACGCGGCGTAGAAGGCCTCGAGGTTGGCTCGCAGGTCGTCCTTGGTGTGCATCGCGGGCAGGGTCCCGGAATGCGACACGTAGTCACGCACGCCGCCCTGGATCTCGGGATGAGCCCTCTTGACGATCGCGTCGATGTCGCCCTTGCGGTACGCGTCGAGCAGGGTCTCGTGCAGTCCCGCCACGGCGTACCGGCTGGCCAGCACCCCGTCGGCCGGGTCTCCCGGCATGCTGCCCTGCTGGGTCCTGCCCCAGAACAGCTCACCGGTGATGCCCTCGGAGCCCATCGTCGGGAAGATCACGACGACCGGCCGCTCGCTCTCCTCACCGGTCGTCTTGAGGCGCCCGCGCCCGAGGCCACTGACGAAGGTGTACCAGGAGCCGTTGATCTCCGCGACGGGGCGGATCGCCACCACGGCGGCGAACCGGTGCATGCCGCGGTAGGACGCGGCGATCTCGTCGAAGGTGGTGACGATGCGCTGGGTCGGGAGTTCCTTGCCCTCCTCGACCGAGGGGCTGACGGTGTACGCGTAGGGGCCGCTCGGCGCCAGCGTCGCCAGGATGTCGTCGATGACGTCGACGTACTCGGCCCTGACGTGCTTCCACGCGGTCTCGGAGCTCTGCACCTGCAGATCCGACGCGACGAGCAGGTCCTCAGCCTTGGCCCGGTCCTTCATGGTCTTCCTTTCTGGGGGCGAGGAGCCCCGAGGTGTGAGAGAGGGACAACTGGTTGTGCGGAGAGCCGCACGTCACCGGAGCAGGGCAGAGCTCCGCGGTGACCTGTGCGGTGAACTCCCCGTAGAGGTACAGAAGTTGATGAGGGGAGGACCACGGCCGGGCGGCCCTCCATCACGGCCAGAGCCAGGTCCAGCCGTGAGCGGCAGCCCGTCTTCGCGAACACCTGGGTGAGGTTGTTCTCGACGGTCTGCTCGCTCACCTGGAGTTCCCTCGCGATCTGCCGGTTGGTCAGGCCCCGCCCGACCAGAGCGCGGAGTGAAAGGAGAGGCGTTCAGGCTCGCTGCGTACGACTCCGCAGGAGGCCGACGCCCGCGCCGAGGGAGACGACGCCCATGCCGACGCCGGTCAGGAGGCCCTGTGTGCCGTCGACGGCGAAGGGTGCGACTGCGGCGACGCTGAGGTTGAAGAGGAACAAGAACCACAGGGCGGGGCGGGAGGAGAGCAGAGCCTTCATGGGAGTTTCCTTTTCGGGAGGATTCGGGAGAAGCGGCAGTTCGATTGCTTGAGTTAGGTAACCATATTCACGTTACTTAAGTCAAGCAACTTTTTTACAGGGTGATCAACCTGCGTTGACCAGGGGCGATTGCGGTCGTCGGCGTGCTCACGCCCGCCAGGAGGCGGGAGGCCGCCCTCTTCAGGACACCCGGCAGGACACCCGGAACTCAGCTGACGGGTTCGGCGGTCCAGGTGATGTGCGGGGGCTCGACTCGTGCGTACAGGGGGTTGCCGCCGTGGTCGGTCAGGCCGAGGCGTCCGACCAGCAGGCCGTCATGTGCGGCGGCGGCGAGTATGTCCGCGGGGATGACGTCGAGCATGAGCTTGGCCCGGCGGAACATGGTGAACCGGCCCGAGTCGTCGACCGTGCCCCACGACAGGTAGATGAACCGGCGGCCCAGACGGTCCTGCACGTACGGGCCTGTCACGTCGACGCCGGTCGGCGAGACGGTCGCGGTGCACTCCAGGGTCCACGTCGCGGACGCGGCGTCGCCGGGCTGTGGGTCGAGGAGTTCGGCCGGACGGTCACGGCGTTGCACGGCGACATGGAGGTTGGCGTACGTGGGGACGGTGCCGTCGTCGGCGGGGGCAGGGCGGGCGGTGCGGCCGGGCAGGTCGACGGCGTCGATACGGATGCGCATACCGGCCATCATCCGCTGCCCGCTGCCCGCTGCCCGCTGCCCGCTGCCCGCTGCCCGCTGCCCGCTGCCCGCTCAGCCGGGAATGTTGGGGTCCCACTCGTCCCGCGCCCACTCGGAGCTGCTGAGCTGGTAGTTGTACGCGGGCCGTCCCACGTTCCCGCTCGTACGGAAAGGGTTGCCGTTGTCGTCGAGGCGTACGGTGCCCTGCTTGTCGCCGCTGGACCAGTCCAGCTCCAGGTACCAGCTCACGTTGTGCGCCCGTGCGTCCGCGAAGACGTAGAAGACTTCGGGATCGGACTGGCTCACCTTGTACGGGAAGTCGCGCTGACCGGCCTTGGGGGAGACCGCGGGCCGCCCGGCATCGAGGTCCACCTTGAACGCCTTCGTGTCCACGTTGCCACCGCACCCGACGCCCATCGCGAAGTCGTTCCAGTCGAGCGGCGCGCTCTTCTCCACCACCCGCACATGCAGTTCGTCCAGCACGACGGTGGCGCTCCCGGTGCCCTGCACGGTCAGCTCGAGCATCTGCTGCCCGCCGGCGACGGCGCCGAGCGCGTTGACCCACCCGCGGGCCTCCGACTCACTCGGCGGCGGAACCACCTGCTCGGGCTCCTTGTCGACCAGGTAGTGCTGGCTGCACGGCCCTTCCCACTCGTACGGGTCGACGACGACGGAGGGCGCGGTGGCCCCGTCCTCGGCACCGCCGCCCTGGCCCGCCCCGGCCCCAGCCCCGTCCTCGGCCCCGGCGCCACCGCTCCGGGAGGCGGAGGCGGACGGGGAAACCGTAGGACTGCCGCTGCGCGAGGCGGACGGCGAGGGCGACCTGCCCTTCGCGTCGGACGGCTTGGAGGCGCCGGGACTTCGGTCGGCGGACGGGGAGGCGGCATCCACGGCCCCCGTCCTGCCCTGGCCGTCATCGCCCTTGTCGGGCACAAGATTCACCACGAGCGCGGTCGCTACGAAGGCGGCGGCCCCGGCGAGGGCGACGGTACGCCGCCGCCGCGCCACGGGAGCCTCCGTCAGGGGCCACCGCTCGACCTCGGGGGTGGCCTCGGCCGTGGCTTCGGCCTCAGCCGCCCCGGTCTTGACGTCCGCCTCGGTCCCGGCCTCCGCCCCGGTCCCGGCCTCCGTCGCTGTCCGGGCCTGCGGTTCCTCCTCCGCGGGGGCCCCGCTCGCCTTCTGCCGCCGACGGGCGTCCGCGAGAACCCATCGCCGATGCAGCTCCACCAGTTCCTCGGGCGTCGCCTTGCACACCCGCGCGAACCGTTCCACAGGCGCGTAATCCGTCGGTACGGCATCCCCGTTGACGTACCGGTGAAGCGTGGACGCACTCGTGTGCAGCCGCTTCCCGAGCACCCCGTAACTGAGCCCGGACCGCTCCTTCAACCGGCCCAACAGCTCCGAGAACTCGGATAACTCGTCCCCCGCCACCGTTCCTCCCTCTCCTCATGTCCCGGACCGCCATTCCAGGGGGAGGTCGTTCCCCCAGGTCGGAGCTATCGCGAGCGTTCCAGCGTCCCGGATGGCCCGGCAGTCGTGGCGCCCGGGACGGATCACCGCACAAGCTTCAGCCATCCAAACACGCCGCTCCCGGCACCCGGTCGAGCGGCCCCTGCCAACGCCCGTTCCACACAAGGGGGATTCACATGTCCATACGCGCCAGCCGCACCCGCATGCTCGTCGCCGCCGCGCTCACGGCCGCCACGCTGACACTGACGGCCTGCAACAACGGAGAGGGCACCCAGGACGAGGGGGCGTCGACAGGATCCGCGTCCACGGCCTCCACCACGCCTTCGGCCAAGACGGGCGGGGGAACCTCCACCGGGGCGGGCGAGACCGACCAGGAGGGCTCGGCCTCCGAAGGCTCGGCAGGGGGCGCGGCCGGCTCAAGCGGCACGACGGGTTCCAAGAGCTCGTCGGGTTCCACGGGCGCCTCGGGTTCCACGGGCGCCTCGGGCTCCACGGGCTCGAAGGACGACTCGGTGTCCACCTCCACCCCCTGCTCCAGCGCCACCACGCGGATGACCGCCACGGAAGTCTCCCGCCCCCTGAACCACCTCCTCCTCACCGTCACCAACACCGGCTCGAAGAACTGTGACCTCACCGGCCACGACCTCACCGGCTACCCGGCCGTCCGATTCGACGAGGCCCAGTCCGTCCCGCCGCCCTTCGAGGACTCCAAGCCGCAGGCGGTGGTCACGCTGGCCCCTGGCGAGTCGGGCTATGCGAGCGTCCTTCTCACGTCCGCGGACGGCAGCGGCTCGAGCGGCTACACGGCCAAGTCCCTCGCGGTCTACCTCGACCAGAGCGAGAGCGCCGCCCGCCCGTCACTCCCCGCGAAGGGCGTGTACGTCGACGACTCGATCCGAGTCTCGTACTGGCAGTCGACCATGGCCGACGCCCTGAAGTGGTGACGCACCGGCCAAGGCCCAGGTCGATGACCTGGGCCTTGACCGTGGAGTGGGTGACGAGAACGGAATTCGCGCTCTCGGCCTGGGGAGCGACGGCGCTTGGGCGGGCTCCGTGGCTTTGATGGCGCAGGTACCTTCCCTCTGAGGCGGTCGTGAGCTGCTCGGGAGTGTCCGTCGCGACGGCACATACCGGAGCTGACACTCAGGCGTGGCCCCGCGGATGTGGGTGACGTTTCTTCTACGTACATCACCAACGTTGTGCAGGAGGTGCGGTGTGTCTGTGACCCAGATCGACATCGACGACGATGCTCTGGAACGCGTCATGGCTCTGTCCAAGGTCAGGACCAAGAAGGAGGCGGTCAATCTCGCTCTGCACTTCTACGCCGAGCAGCAGGAGCGTGCGGCGCGCATCAGCCGTCACTTCGAGCGTGCGCGTGGGTGGGGTGCCGTCGAGGACGCCGAGCGCCTGCACCGGGCGGAGAAGCACAGCCGGTGATCTACCTGCTCGACACATCCGGCCTGGTCCGCCTGCTCCGCGAGCCGTAACTGCAATCGGCCTGGTACGACGCGATCGACGTCGGGGCCATCGCATCCTGCTACGTGCAACGCACCGAGTTTCTCCACAGCGCCCGGAACGGACGCGAGTACGACGAGATCGCGGAGATGTTCACCGATCTCTACCCCGACGTGTCGGTGCCGAAGAACTCCGCACGCTGGATCAGCGCGGTGCAACACCGTATGGCCCACGCTGGGCAGCATCGCAGTGCCTCGGCGGTGGACCTCGTCATCGCCGCCACCGCGGCCCACCACGGCCTGGCGGTCCTCCACGACGATGCCGACTACCGCGCTGTCGCCCGGCACGCATCCGACCTGACCGAGCACAACGTCCACGACATCGCCTGAGGCACTTCCGCCGCCCGACAGGTTGTCCCTGACGTCCACTGCTCAGGAGTGATGCCCTTCCAGCGCTCCGCGGAGATCGCGGCGACTCCGTACGCCTCGAGCCGGCTGTCCGGGTGGAAGTCGGGGCTGGGCGCGGTACCGCGCTTGAGGTCGCGCACGACATGCGCGAGCAGCTCGTCCGGGGTGAACCGCTTGACGCCGACCGGCTCCGGCCCGGTCGGGGGGAAGAGAGCATCGGCGCGGGGGCCCGGGATGGCAGAGTCAGGTCTGTCGTCGTTCTCGGGCTCTGGCCGGGCAGGCAGGACGTCGATGCCGATCGGGGCCTCGTACCAGACTTTCCCTGCTCCGACGAAGTGGTATCTGGGGCTGCCCGCGCGGATCTCGGTGATGTACGGAATCACCGTCCCGAACTTGAGCTGCCTGACGGCTTCCAGAGCGCGACGGCTCTTCCGGGTGATGCCGCGTACCCGGGTGCCCGTGTCGATGGAATCTCCGGTCATCCGCACGAGGCGGCGGTGGGCGAGGAGCCGATCAAGATAGAAGGCGGCCCATAAGCCCGCGACCGCTACGACCGGGGCCAGCTCGGTGGCTGTGGTGAGCAGACTTGCGAGTCCGGCCAGTACGGCCAGGGTTGTCACGGCCCGCCGGAGATACAGCAGATCCTCGGCGGCGGCGCAGCGCTCGATGACCGGCGTGAGTTCGAAACCGAACGACGGCACAGGGCGGCCGGAGGCGACGCGGTTGTGTACTCAGCGAACATAGCCGTGTCCGATGATCACTTTCGGCTGTGGTTTCTCGGGCACCTCGTCCGCGTCGGCGTCCTTCTGCGCTTTCTGTTTCTTGTCCAGCCACTTCCGCACGAACTCGGGCGTCAGTTTCTTCTTGAACTTGGTCCGTTCTTTCTTCTGTCACGTGCGGAACTCCGCTGTGGAGTCAGGTCGCAGGTAGGCCGCCGCACTCAACAGCCGTGTCGTCTCTGTCTGCTCCGCTCCCTGGCCGTGCATGCCGCCCGCGACACTCAGCGGTACGGAAGGCGCGTTGAACAACAAACTGTCGATGGTCGCGGAACTGTCCGCGTCCTTGCCGAGCTCTCGGCCTAATCCCATCGCTCGCGCTCACTTCCGTCGGCGCCCGGCGTGCCCCCTTGGCTGCCGGTGGTCCATGCTGCCCCGCGGCCCGCACTCTGCCTACACCGCTAACCACAACAAAACCGGCAGGCCGGGAAGCATGGGCGACCTCAGGACGTACACGCATCACAGGCCCACGACACCTATCCCGCAAAAAGCGTGAACAGTGAGGGGGAGTATGTCCTTCAGGCGCTCAAGCGAGCGATGTGTGAACACGGCGGGTCGAAGTGCTCGCGCCGTGGGACCAGCACCTCCTGGGGTCCACCGCTGCGCCCGCCTCCACAACACCACATCTGTGGACGCCACCTGACTGTGGCAATGCCCGCGAGCCAGTTGACCCTCTCCTTACGTCAGGCTTGAGGCTGGGGCATGACGAAAGGGCAGGTGCATGGGCTACTCCGTGGGTCAGGTCTCGTCGCTCGCCGGGGTGACCGTGCGTACGCTTCATCACTACGACAAGGCGGGGCTGCTCTCACCCAGCGCACGCAGCCACGTCGGCTACCGCCTCTACAGCGACGCCGACCTGGCCCGGCTCCAGCAGATCCTCTTCTACCGGGAACTGGGTTTCTCTCTCGACGAGATCGCCGCCATCCTCAAGGATCCCCAGGCGAATGCTCTGGAGCATCTACGAGCCCGGCAGCGGCAGTTGAGGGAGGAGATCGCCAGGCTGCAGCGGCTGGCCGAGGTGGCGGAACGGGCCATCGAGGTCCAGCGGACGGGGGTGTCGCTGACTCCCGCCGAACGCTTCGACGTATTCGGTGAGATCGCCTTCGACCTCAGCTACGCCACTGAGGCCCGGTTGAAGTGGGGGCATTCGGACGCGCATCAGGAGGCGATCGGGCGCGCGGCCGCCCACACAAAGGAAGACTGGCGGCGCCTCATGGGCGAGGCGGCCACTTGGCGCGCGGCGCTGCTCGTGGCCTTCGACGACGGGAAACCGAGCGATGGCGAGCGGGCCATGGACATCGCCGAGGAACACCGGCGGCACCTCACCCGCTGGTTCACCCCTTGTCCGCCGGACATGCACCGACGTATCGCGGACGACTTCGTCACCGATCCGCGCGCCTTCGCCCTCGTCGTACCGCCGTCGCAGCAACGTCCGGGCCTCGCCGCCTACCTGCGCGAGGCGGTCCACGCCAACGCTTTCCGTCGCGCTGGTTCCGGTACCGACCCCCAGGAAGACCGAGAAGACCGATGAGAATCCTGATCGCCACGGCCGGATCGCGCGGCGACGTCGCGCCCTACACGGGCCTGGGCGCCGAACTGCGCCGCGCCGGCTACGACGTCGCCCTGGCCACCACGGACGCCTTCGCGCCCCTCGTGCGCGAGGCCGGGCTGGAATTCCGCACTCTCCCTGCCGACACGCGAGCTCCCGGGGGCGTCAGGGGCAGACGTGACCTGATGCGCACCGCTGCCGCGTTCATCAACGAACTGGGCCAGGGGTTCGCCGACGCGGTGGCGGACGGTACGGATCTGCTCCTGCTGTCGACCACCACGGCACCGCTCGGCTGGCATCTCACCGAGGCCACGGGCATACCGAGCCTCGGCGTGTACCTCCAGCCCTCCGCACCGACCCGCGACTTCCCGCCCGTCGTCACGGGCTCACGTTCGCTGAGCGGCCCCGGCAACCGTGCGGTCGGCCGCTTCGCGCTCCGCATGGCCGACCGCGTCTACGAGCAGGCGGCCCGGGAGCTGCGCCATCGCCTCCAGCTACCTCCGCTCTCCGCGTCCGCGATGCGCGGCCGGCAGGAACGGGCGAACTGGCCCGTCCTGTACGGCTTCAGTACGGCCCTGGTGCCACGCCCCACCGACTGGCGCCCCGGGCTGGAGGTCGTCGGAACCTGGTGGCCTCACGTCGATGCCGCCGATCGGCTGCCCCCGGACCTGGAGGACTTCCTCGCGGCCGGGCCCCGTCCCGTCCTCGTGGGCTTCGGAAGCATGGCGGTCGGAGACGGGGAACGGCTGAGCGAGATCGCCGTACGAGCCCTGCGGCGCGCCGGGCTGCGTGGCATCCTCCAGGCGGGCAGCGCCGGGCTCGCGGCCGACGGCGACGACGTCCTCACCATCGGGGACGTACCGCATGCCCTGCTGTTCCCGCGGCTGGCTGCGGTGGTCCACCACGCCGGGGCGGGCAGCTCGGCGGCCGCGCTGCGCGCCGGAGTTCCCACGGTGACCGTGCCGGTGACCGCGGACCAGCCGTTCTGGGCAGGGCGGCTCGCCTCGATCGGCGCCGCCACCGACCCGATCCCTTTCCGGTCTCTCACCGCCGAACGGCTTGCCGACGCACTCGACCGCGTCGTGAAGCAGCAGACATACACACGAGCCGCCGCGACCGCCGCGCACCACATGGCGACCGAGGACGGAGCGGGCCAGACGCTGAAGGCCATCCAGCAGTCGGCCGGGGAACGATGACACGAAGTGCCTTGCCCCGGCCGGACCGCGTCGGCTCGGCGGGACTCGTTTGGCCATCGCAAGGGGAGAGAAACCCATGCACATGACCCTGCCGCAGCGGATGTACCTCCTCATGTACACCGTGGACAAGAAGAAGCTCAGAGCGGGGGTGGGGCGGTCGTGCTCCGGACGACGAGGCGGGGGGTGATGACGTCTTCCCCGGCGGGGCTCTTGTCGCCCTCCAGGCGTGCGACGGCCCGGCTGACGGCGAGGTGGGCGAGGCGGGGGATGTCCTGTCCGACGGTGGTGAGGTCGATGTGGGCCAGTCGGGCCAGGTGGCTGTCGTCGAAGCCGACGACGGAGATGTCGTCGGGGACCGCGATGCCGGCTCGGAGGAAGACGTCGAGTACGCCGGTCGCGCAGCGGTCGTTGAAGGCCATCACGGCGGTGGGGTGCGGGCGGTCGGCCGACAGGACGCGGGCGGCGTCGGCGCCGTCCTCCTCGGTGAGCCCGCCGGGGAGGATGCGGATGTGTTCGGTCAGGCTGTGGCGGTTCATGGCGGTGCGGTAGCCGCGGCGCCGGTCGGCCGCGCCCGGTGCCCGGCCGCCGTCGATGTGGACGATGTCGCGGTGGCCCAGAGCGACGAGGTGGTCCACCGCCTGCCGGGCACCCTCGTCGTCGGCGGTCCGTACGACCTCCAGGCCGGGGACGGACGGCCGCAGCCGGCGGGCCACGGAGACGACCGGCAGTTGCCCGGCCAGCTCCGCCAGCCGCGCGGCCGGGGCCTGCGGGCCGAGCAGGATCAGCGCCTCGCAGCGGTCGGCGAGCAGCGACTCGACGGCGCGCTGCTCGCCGCGCCCGGCGGCCACGGCGCTCAGCGCGATCTGGTAGCCGGCCGGTTCGGCCGCCGCGTAGAGGCCCTCCACCAGGTCGGTGTGGAACGGATGCTGGAGGCCGAACTGCACCCCGAGCAGCCGGGAACGCTGGCTGCGCAGCAGCCGCGCCCGGGCGTCCGGACGGTAACCGATCTCCCGTGCGGCCTGAAGGACGCGCTCGCGGGTGGCCGCGCTCGCGCCCTTCGCGTCGCGCATCACGATGGAGACCAGGGCCGTGGACACGCCCGCCCGCGCCGCCACGTCCGCGAGCGTCGGTCGCTTTCCGGCGGGGACCGCCGGGGTTCCTGGCACCTGTCCTCCCTGGTCGGAGTCGCTTCCTCGGAAGCCGACTATAGAACGTTCTAGCATTCGTCGGCTACCGAAGTCTTGACAGGTCTGCGTGGCGACTGGCGTACTTCTGCTCACAGGCAGATCTAGAACGTTCTAGTTACTAGAACGTTCTAGATCCAAACCGTACGCGGAGAAAGGGCGGGTGGCGATGTACACACTGGCGGTCTGTGCCGAGATGGTCTTCCTGGATCTGCCGGTCGACGAACGGGCACGGCGCATCCATGACGCCGGTTTCCAGGTCGAGATCTGGGACTGGACCCGGCACGATCTCGACGCCCTGGCGCGGACTCCGGCCGAGTTCTCGTCCATGACCGGGTACATCCGGGGCAGTCTGACCGACGAGGAGGGTGCGGCCGAACTCCTGCGCACCGCTGAGGAGTCACTCCGGGCGGCCGAGCAACTGGGCTGTCCCCGGCTGAACCTGCACGGCACCGGCCTGGATGACAAGGGCCTGCCGGTGGCGCCGGTGACCGGTGCGGCCACCGGCGAGATGTGGATCGCCGCCCGCCGCACACTCACCCGCCTCGCCGAGCTGGGCGAGAGTGCCGGAGTCACCTTCACCCTGGAGAACCTCAACACGGCCGTCGACCACCCCGGCGTGCCGTTCGCAACGGCCGCCGACACCCTGGCCCTGGTCCAGGCGGTGAACCGGCCCGGGCTCCGGATGAACCTGGACCTCTACCACGCCCAGATCGGCGAGGGGAACCTGATCGAGCTGGTCCGCAAGGCCCACGTCCTGGGCCTGATCGGCGAGATCCAGGTCGCCGACGTCCCCGGCCGCTGCGAACCTGGAACCGGCGAGATCAACTACCCCGCCGTCGCCCGCACCCTCAAAGAACTCGGCTACGAGGGCACGGTCGCGATGGAGGCGTGGGCCTCCGGCGACAGCGAACTCGCCCTGGAGCACTTCCGCTCCGCCTTCACCCTCTGAAGCCCTCTGCCCTCTGCCTGCTCGCCGGGATCCAACGATCCCGCGGCTTCTGACCGTCAGGATCCGGCGATCCCGGCGGCCCTCCGACCATGACGTACGGAGCACCCCATGACCATCCCCATGCCCACCCAACAGCCTCTCGCCGTCGGCCTCATCGGCGCCGGACGCATGGGCGCCTTCCACGCCGAGACCCTCGCCCACCGCCTCCCGGGCGTCCGGCTCGCCGCCATCGCCGACCCCGCCCCGGGCACCGCGCAGAGCCTTGGCGACCGCCTCGGCTGCACCGCCGCCCACACGGACATCGGCGACCTCCTCGCCGACCCGCACATCGACGCGGTGGTGATCGCCACCCCGGCCCGCACCCACGCCGACCTCGTCGAGGCGGCGGCCAGGGCGGGCAAGGCGGTCTACTGCGAGAAACCCATGGCGGTCACCCTCGCCGAGGCCGACCGCGCTATCAAGGCCGCCGCCGATGCCGGCGTGCCATTCCAGGTGGGCTTCAACCGTCGCTACGACCCGGGCTTCAGGGCCGCCCACGAGAAGATCACCGCCGGCACCATCGGCACACCCCAGCTGCTGCGCTCGCTCACCCGCGACCCGAAACTGGCCGACCCGGCCCGTATACCCCCGTGGACGATCTTCCTGGAGACCCTCATCCACGACTTCGACATCCTGCGCCACCTCAACCCCGGCGCCGAACCCGTCGAGGTCTCCGCGTTGGCGGACGCCTTGATCCGCCCCGACTTCAAGGACCACGGCCTGCTCGACACCGCCGTCGTCACCGTCCGTTTCGACAACGGCGCCCTCGCCACCGCCGAAGCCAGCTTCCAGGCCGTCTACGGCTACGACGTACGCGCCGAAGTCCTCGGCTCGGCCGGCATGCTCACGATGGGCGACCTCCGCCGCACCCACCTGACCGCATACGGCCCCGACGGCGCCAACGCCGAGTGCGTCACCTACGACCAGCACCTCTTCCACGACGCCTACGTGGCCGAACTCGCCGACTTCACCGACAGTGTCCGCACCGGCCGCACCCCCACGGCCACCGGCGAGGACGCCCGAGCCGCCCTGTCCATCGCCCTCGCCGCCATCGAGTCCGTCACCACCGGCGGCACCGTCCGCATCGACCAGCTCAAGGCTCTCTGACGACGCGACCGTCTGCACGCTCGCCGAACGCCCTCGACCGCTCACGGCAGGGCATGTACGTCGACGACTCGATTCGCGCCCACAGGCCCGCGCAGGCGCACTCAGTTGGAACCGTCGGACTCTTCCTTCGCGGCGCGGCGGTACTCGGCGTTGATGCGCTGCGCTTCTTCGAGCTGGTCCTCAAGGATGACGATGCGGCAGGCCGCCTCGATCGGGGTCCCCTTGTCGACGAGTTCGCGGGCGCGAGCGGCGATCCGCAGTTGGTAGCGGGAGTACCGTCGGTGCCCGCCCTCCGAGCGGAGCGGAGTGATCAGACGGGCCTCACCGAGGGCCCGGAGGAAGCCGGGGGTGGTGCCGAGCATTTCGGCGGCCCGGCCCATCGTGTATGCGGGGTAGTCGTCGTCGTCCAGACGACCGCTGAGCGGAGTATCTGCTGTCATTTACACCTCGTTGTACGACGCGTCGAGGGGCCCTGGTGCCATATGGCACCAGGGCCCCGAAGGGTTTGTACACCATCTGTCGGCTCTACTGCTGTGCCGACCTGCTGTTTCCGCTATCCGGCCCGGAAGAGGGGCGGGAGTGCGGGGACCGTGGATACGTGACCGGGGACCACCTTCCAATCCGGGGTCTTGCGGTACCCGGCCGAATGTTCTTGGGCCGGGCGATCCTGATGGCGTCTGCTCCCTTCGTGCTTCCTCTGAACTGCTGATGCACTACTGGTGTTGCTGTCGGCGGCCCCTCGACCTGCGAGCCACCCAGTGCGACTGTCAGCCCCGTCACCGTCCTGCGAACAACCTGGCTCCGGAACTCCACAGTCACTCTGACCTGCGAACTTCGTGTACTACTGCCCGGCAGTTCGTGTCTGCCGGGCTTCCTTGACCGTGTCTACGAAAGGAACCTTAGCTAGATCACCGGCAAATGTCTACTCTGGCGAGAGTAGATTTCGGCGCCCTTGAGGCGCAGGTATTTTGCGGCAGCCGACAGCGCGGACACGGTGGACCATGGGCTCCGGCGCGCCGGTCTCTCACCGCGCCGGTTCACCGGCCTCATGTCGGCGCCGGCAGTCACGTACAGGAAACGAGCACAGCGGACCGACCGCTGCATAAAATCGGCTCTCATGTCGAAACCTGACGACCTGCTCGTGGACATCGCCACCATGGTGGAGTCCGCGCAAAGCAATCAGATGTCGCTGACTGTGGTGGTCGGCGGAGCTGTCATCACCGGCCGACTGGCTCCCGAAGCCGTGTGGAGGGAGCGAGTGTCGGAGGTGCTGAAGGACTCGGACCGTCTCGGCCGGTTCTCCGGTGTCTTCACAGCCGACCGGACAGAGGACCGACCCGAGCGCGGCGAGCCGCCCACGCATCTGCACTTCCATCTCGCCCGGATCCTGCAGGGCAGTGTCGGGATCCCCGAGACGGGTGGAATGTACCGAGTCGCGATCAGCGACGTCAGTGCCTGGACCGTGGGCGACTTCAGTTACTCCGAACCGTAGGGCGCCACGCGATGAGGGCCCTGCCGACGTGTGTCGGCAGGGCCCTCATCGATGCTGTGGTGCCGGCTTCCGCCGGTTCTCATGGTTTCAGTCCGTGGGCCTGCCGAGCAGGGCTGACGCGGTCTGCAGCGGGGTGAGGACGGGCGCGGTGGGTGCTGCGCTCTCCTCGCCGCCGCGGCAGGTGAAACCGAGGCGGCTCATGGCACGGGTGACCTCACCGCTGGTGAAGTCACGGCGGTCCTGCCGTGTGATGACTTCGCCCACTTGCTTGACGGGGTAGTGGCGGCGGCCGATGAGCACGGACTCACCCGTGATGGGCTCGGGCTTGACGCCCTTCATGGAGGCCAGTACTTCGTGCTTGAAGAGGTCGAACGGGAACCGGGCGATGACACAGCGCATGATGCCTCACAGGGAAGGAAGTCGGGTGGGCTTTGTGCCCGCGAGGGTTTCAGGCCGCCGGGTTGGAGGCGGACGGCCGCTGTGCCGTGCGGCGTGCCGCCTGGCCGGCGGACCGGCCCTGGCCGCTGCGGCCGCGGCGGCCCCGGGACGAGGAAGAGGCGCCGCGCCGAGGGCGTTCCGCGGCCGGCGCGGTGATGACGACCGGGACGCCCGAGGGGGCCTGAGCGCCTGTGATGCGGCTCAACTCCGCTTCGCCCGAGCGCACTTGGGTGGTTTGGGGGGTGATGCGGGCGGCGGCCATCAGCCGGCTCATGTCGCGGCGCTGGTTGGGGGTCACCAGAGTGACGACGCTGCCGGACTCGCCCGCGCGTGCCGTGCGGCCGCCACGGTGCAGATAGTCCTTGTGGTCGCTGGGCGGATCGACGTTCACGACCAGATCGAGGTTGTCGACGTGGATTCCGCGCGCCGCGACGTTGGTCGCCACCAGTACCGTCACATGCCCGGTCTTGAACTGGGCCAGGGTCCGTGTGCGCTGCGGCTGGGACTTGCCACCGTGCAGGGCACCGGCACGGACGCCGCTGTTCAGCAGATGCTCGGTCAGCCGGTCCACCGCGTGCTTGGTGTCCAGGAACATGAGCACCCGGCCCTCGCGTGCCGCGATCTCGGTGGTTGTCCGGTGCTTGTCCGCGCCGTGTACGTGGAGTACGTGGTGCTCCATGGTGGCGACCGCCCCCGCGGACGGGTCGACGGAGTGGACCACCGGGTCGTGCAGATAGCGGCGGACCAGCAGATCGACGTTACGGTCCAGGGTGGCCGAGAAGAGCATCCGCTGGCCCTCGGGACGCACCTGGTCGAGCAGCGCGGTGACCTGGGGCATGAAGCCCATGTCGGTCATCTGGTCGGCCTCGTCCAGGACGGTGATGGCGACGCGGTCGAGTCGGCAGTCGCCGCGGTCGATGAGGTCCTTGAGCCGGCCCGGCGTGGCGACGACGACCTCCGCACCGCCGCGCAGTGCCCCGGCCTGCCTGCCGATCGACATCCCGCCGACCACGGTGGTCAGCCGCAGCCGCACAGCGCGGGCGTACGGAGTGAGCGCGTCGGTGACCTGTTGGGCGAGCTCGCGGGTGGGTACGAGGACGAGGGCCAGCGGCTGCCGGGGCTCGGCGCGCTGACCGGCCGTACGGGCGAGAAGCGCGAGGCCGAAGGCGAGGGTCTTGCCCGAACCGGTGCGGCCACGGCCGAGTACGTCGCGACCCGCGAGGGAGTTCGGCAGGGTCGCCGCCTGGATCGGGAACGGTGCGGTCACGCCTTCGTGGCCGAGTGCGGCCAGCAACTGCGCCGGCATGGCGAGATCGGCGAACGTCTCGACGGCATCGAGCGCGGGGGTGATCGTCTTCGGCAGTGCGAACTCGCCCTGAGGCGCGGCCTGTCGGCGTCCGTGACCTTCGGGACGGCGCGGAGCACCGGAACGGCCGGAGACCGCGGCTCCAGTTCCGGCTCCGTAACGGCTGCCGCCCCTTTTGGAGGGAGAACTTCCGGTGCGAGTACGGACGAAGCGATCGTTTGTACGCGTGCGGTTCATGCGGGACCTTCCTTGATGTGGCACGTATCAAGGAATTCCCGCAGCAAATGAGCAGCGCAGAGAATCGCGAGAACGAGCCGAAGAAAATGCGGGATCGAATTTGATCCCGAAGGGAATGTGCAGGGAATGCGTGTGGGATTTGTCTCTCACGAAAATGGTGAGATCCCGGCAGCCGGGGATCAAGGGGAACCTGCCCCTGGATCAGCCTGCGGCTGAAACTGCGAGGAGCGGCCTGACGGAGAGCCCGCGCCCTGAAAACCGATCAGCTGGGGCCCGCACCCCAAGGTGCGGGCCCCAGCTGCGAAGTACGTGTCAGCGTCAGGCGGGAACGATGTTCTCGGCCGTCGGGCCCTTCTGGCCCTGCGCGATGTCGAAGGTCACCTTCTGGCCCTCCGTCAGCTCACGGAAGCCCTGAGCGGCGATGTTCGAGTAGTGGGCGAAGACGTCGGCGCCGCCGCCGTCCTGCTCGATGAAGCCGAAGCCCTTTTCCGCGTTGAACCACTTCACGGTGCCGGCAGCCATGTTGAATCTCCTTTGGGACGGTGCTCGGAGTCCACACTGTGTGGACTCCGCGTCGCCGTGATGATCACCCCGCCGGAAAACAACCGGTTATGTAAGGAGCTCTACCGGTATATGAAACCGGTGAGGACGCTCCCAAGTGTTCGGGAACCACAACTGCAACTGGAGTCGACAGTAGCACGGTGCGATCGACCGTATGCGCTGGATAACTCTGCTCCACCTGCCGAGCAAGGAACCTTCATCGAGCGTGGCGTCTATTTCTCATTTCGTGGCAACAGATATTGGCTCGCCCGGACCCCAGCGTTTCTGCCAACGGGCCGTGCGGCGGAGTCCGAGGAGATCTGTTGGCCGCCGGGGCCCCGAGCATTCAGGTCGGAGGCTCGCCCCCGTTTCTGCCCGGCAGGGCCTCCGGCTCAGCCCCCGAAGACCTCCGGTGGCACGCCCAGTTCCTTCGGGCCGACCAGGCCGAACGAGGGCCCACGGGTGAGCCAGAGCAGCATGGGCAGAGCCCGGTCCGGGTGCCGACGGCCCATCTCCCGGGCGATGTCGGCGACGGGCACCCGGGGCTTCGCGACCTCCTGGTAGTCCTGCAGCCAGGTCCTGGTGTCGTCGATGACCTCCGTTCCGCCCACCGGGCCGTGGCCAGGGACGACGATCGTGAGTTCGCCCAGTGCCTGCACCAGGTCCAGGGCGGTCAGCCAGGAGCCGGGGTTGTTGGTGTCCGCCATGTAGCAGTGCGAGTGGTGGTTGAGCAGGTCCCCGGCGATCAGAGCCCCCGATCCGGGCACGTGGAAGGCGGTGGCGTGGACCGTCTCCGCGACCGGCAGGTCCACGAAGACCACCTCGTGTCCTTCGAGGGAGCCGCGCTCTCCGGTCAGCGGTCGGGGAACCGGCATCTCGTCCGGGATCTGGTCCCCGTAGGCCTCCTGCCAGTGCAGGCGCTTGGCCGGCCACTCCAGGATCCCGTCGATGACTCCCTGCCTGGCAAAGATCGGGGTGTCGGGGAAGGCGGCCTGGATCTCGGCCATGCCGCCGTAGTGGTCGGGGTGGGCGTGCGTGATGTACGCGGCCTTGAGGTTCCTGCCGGTGTCGCGGACGCGTTCGGCCAGTTCGCGCGCCTCGTCGCGGACGAACTGGACGTCGATCAGGATCGCGTCCCGCTCGCCGCTGATGAGGACGCAGTTGGGCGACAGGGCGGGCTCGGAGCCGGCGAAGACATCGAAGCGGAGTCCGCCTCGCTCCTGCGAGTAGATGGTGGTCAGCATGGGGCAGTCCTTTGCGATGCGGCCTGTTTCGTCCCGCTCAGTGCCGTGCCATGCTCTGAGCCGTGGCGTAACGCTAAGGAAACCTGATGATGAGCGACATGACTGGGAGCGCGCGGTCTCCGGTACCGGAGCGCACGGCCACGGCCGAGCGGAGCTTCTCCACGGTCGGTCTCGACGGGGGTGACCAGTGGGATTACTGGAACGAGGTCACCCGTACGGCGTTCGTCGCGATGCTCGCGGCGGGGGTGCCCGCACCGGCCACCGCCGCGCGAACGGTCGGCTTCGACGCGAGGGCGGTGGCCCGGGAGACGGGCGGGCTGCGACTCAGCACGGTGAGCGCCGACCCGCACGAGGCCGCCCGTACCCCCGCACTTGTCCGCCGGGCGGAGGGGGAGGACTTCTTCCTCACGCTGATCTGCGAGGGGTCGGGGACCGTGCGGCAGGACGACCGTTCGGGCGCGATGGGGCCGGGTGACTTCACGCTGGTCGACAGCGCCAGGCCGTACGTCTTCCGGTTCGAGGAGCGCTTCCGCTCGGTGGTCCTGCAGATACCGCGCGGGATGCTCACCTCCCGGTGTGCGGCGGCCGAACGGATCACAGCAGTGCCGTTCTGGGCCACGAGCGGCCCGGGCGCGTTCGTCAGCCCCGTCCTGCGCGCGCTCGCCGAAGAGGGCCGCGCTCTCGACGAAGGGCTGGCCCGCTCGGTCACGGCGAACGTCCTGGACCTGCTCGCCGCTGTGTACGACGCCCACGCCGACAGCGCCGGCGCAGCGGGTTCGGCCGTTCACCGCCGTGACCTGAGACGTGCCAAGGAGTACCTCGACGAACGGCTGCACGATCCCGGACTCACCCTGCTCGCCGCCGGTCACGCCCTCGGTTTCTCCCTGCGCTATCTCCACCAGCTCTTCCAGGAAGCGGGAACCACGCCCCGGACCTGGCTCTACGACCGGCGACTCGACCGGGCCCGCACCATGCTGCTGAGGCCGCCCGGCCAGGACGCCCCGACGATCGCCGACATCGCCCTGCGCGTCGGCTTCAAGGACCCGTCACACTTCTCCCGGGCGTTCAAGGCACGGTACGGCATCAGCCCCGTCAACTGCCGTACTTCGCTCGGTAGTTGACGCCAACCCTGAGAAGAGGGCTCAGAGGCCGGCCGGGCGGTGGCGACCGCGACGCCGATCACGAACAGGCCCCCGTCCCGGCTGAACTGCCGACCAAAGCCTGACCGACTCGGTCTCCGCCACGGCACGTCCCGGGGTGGTCGTCGCGCCCACGCCGGGATCCGTATACGCCGGATGCGTGTGCATCCTCGGTGCCCGGCCGCACTGCGTCCGGGCACCGAGTCGCGCGGGCCTGGCGTTCAGCGGGCCACGTACCGGTCGTCGACCGGCAGCTCCACGGTTGAGTGGCCGGGCACCATCGCCGTGGACACGCCAGGAAGCACAGAAGCAGGCACAGGACGCTGCGGCCCTGACAAAAATCAGGAAGGAAGCAACCTCGCAGTCTCCGGGCCCCTCTAACCCGGCGCAGCCGCGGCGTCACGTCACGGCCCGTCCTGCACCGGCCAAGGACGTTACGAGCAAACCGCCGGACCGACCAGCGATCGAACCCTCCTGACGAATTGAGGCCGGCGAAACCCACCCGCTCCAACAACGTGATCGAACTCGCGGCGAATGCCCTGGAATCCAATAAACCGGTTGAATAATTGTTATCCGTAAAGTCGCGGGTGTTTTCGCGAATAAAGTGCAGAATTATGTTCGCTGCGTGGCGTCAGCCGCGGGCGATGCTGTGGGCCACGGTGGGTGTGGCGGCCCTCGGATTCCTCGTCGCGCTGGAGATTGCCGCGCGTCGCTACGGCATGCCGGGGCCGATCACCAATCAGGCGCAAGAGGTGATATTCGCCCCCAAATCGGGGCCGCTGTTGTACGCCGGTATGGCGTTGATGATGGTGGTGCTCACCTGGCGGCAACGGTTCATCGCGGCTGGTGCCGCGATCGGTATCGATGTCGCCTTCTTGCTGGTGCGGTGGGCGGTCGACGCCAAGATGACCGACGGCCATCCCTTCGGCAACGGCGCGTTATGGGTGATTTTGGGCCATGCGGTCATCGCCATCACGCGCCGCACCGGCCGGGAACGTGTCCTGCTGCTGAAGGGTGTCGGGCTGGGCCTGCTGCTGGTGGCCGGCCGCAAGACAGGCGATACCTGGTTACTCATCACGTCGAAGACCCGCCCGGTGGTGCTCGACCAGTACCTGGCAACCGCCGATCACGCGCTGGGCAACCCGTCGTGGCTGGTGGGCCGGATTGTCAGGGCCACCGGCCCGATCGGCGCCCATGTTCTCGACTACGTCTACATTCAGCTTGCGGTGGCCGCGGTCGTCGTCGCGCTGTACCAGCTGCGCAACGTGGCAGTCGAGCGCCGCTTCCCGCGCCATCATCTGGTGCGCACCTTTCTGGTCATCGGCCTCCTCGGGCCGGGCATATACATGATCTTCCCGGTGGTCGGACCGATCTTCGCCTACGGTTCCGGCGCCTTCGGCACAGGCGGCGAGCACTGGGCGGTGGCCAGCCTGTGGCCGGACACGCCACCGCCGATCAACACCCCGCACCCGATGCCGTACGACGAGATCACGCCCCGCAACTGCGTGCCCAGCCTGCACACGGCATGGGCTACCGCGATCTTCATTCATTCCCGCAAGGGCCCACGGATTCTGCGATTAGCAGGAACGTTTTGGCTGGTTGCTACGCTCGGCGCAACGCTGGGATTCGGCTACCACTACGGCGTGGATCTCGTTGCCGGCGTGGTGTTCGTGTTCACGATCGAGGCAGCGCTGCGCTCGCTCGACCGCGGCTGGGACCGGCCAGGAATCCAGCTGGTCACTTACGGGGCAGCGGTCTTCGCTGCGCTCTTGGTGTCATATCGCTATCTGCCGATGGAGATGGCCGAACATCCGTGGGTGTTTGGACCACTTCTCATTCTGGCGATGGCCTCAGTGATCTACGGCTATGTGCGGACCACCAAACTGTGGGAACTGAAGGCCGCAGCACCAGCGCAGCAACCGGAACCGCAACTCGAACTGGTTTGACGAGCAGGTCGAGCCCGTGAGACATCACCGCGGGTGTCGCGCCGGCCCTGTTCACCGTGGCGACCGAGCGCGACGCCACCACCGCCGTGTTGTGCGTGGTGGCGCTCGCCGCCTGGCAGCTCCTGCAGGGCATCAGCCTGCACGGGCTCAGTGACCGCAACGGACTCGACCTCGTCCTGGCCGCGGTGCTGTACGCCGCCGTGTGCGGCGCCGGCCTCCTCGTACGGCGGAGAAGTCGCGATCTTGTCGATGTGTGTTGGCCGGGCGCAACCAGTACTCGTCTGCACCCCAGCCAGCAGGAGCTTCACCTGTTCCCACAGGCGGCCTCCCGCCAACTCGGCCTGAACTCAACCAGGTTGGAAAGGCCTCACGGTCTCGGGACCTCTACCACTGTCTCGCCCTGCCCGGCCCCTCTCACCCCTCCTTTCCCATGTGACCCACTTCATCTACTGACCAAATGACGAATCTGGTCAGTCCCTCTAATCTGGAAGACATGGAGATACGGAACAGCAAGGAACGCCGGGCCCTCGTGGTCGGGCTCGGCATCAGCGGACTCTCAACTGCCTTAAGGCTGCGGCAGATCGGATGGACGCCAGTCGTCATCGAGCGGGCCCCGGACCGCCGCACGGGCGGGTACTTCATCGCACTGTTCGGTGGCGGCCGGCCCCCGGCCAGGCGCCTGGGCATCCTCGACAACCTGAGCGACCGCACCCCGGTCGGCAGTGCCCAGTACGAGTTCGACCGCGCGGGGAACCGGCGGCCCGGTGCCCTCGCCTATGGCGACCTGCCCGGCAGTCCCTGGATGACGGTGCGCGGCAACGTAGAGGAGGCCGCCTTCGAGGCGCTCCCCGACGATGTCGAGATCCGTTACTCGACCGTGCCGACCCACATCGCGCAGGACGCCGACGGCGTGGACGTCACGCTGACGAACACCGCGGACGACACCTCGGTCACGGAGCGGTTCGATCTGGTGGTCGGGGCGGACGGGCTGCGCTCCACCGTGCGGTCCCTGGTGTTCGGACCGCACGAGAAGTACCTGCACCGGCTGAACTACATGGCAGTCGCCTACCAGCTTCCCGGCCCGCTCAGCGAACTCCATCCGGACGACGGCGCCACCCTGATGGAGGCCAACCGGTCGCTGTGGATCTTCCCCTTCAGCGGTGGTCTGCAGACGGTGCTGCTCAACTACCACACCGACGACGTGGACGCCGAGTTCAAGGAGCCGCCGGCCCAGCGCGTACGCAAGGCGTTCGGTCCCGAGCCCACCGGCCGCGTGCTGGGCGAGGTGCTCGACGCGGTGGACACCGCCGAGGACCTGTTGTTCGACTCGGTCGAGCAGACACGGATGGACACCTGGCATCGCGGCCGGGTCGTACTCGTCGGCGACTCGGCCTGGTGCGTCAGCCTCTACGCCGGCATGGGTGTCTCGATGGGGATCACCGGGGCGGACCTCCTCGGCACCATGCTGGACCGCAACCCCACCGACGTGCGCCGCGCCCTGGCCGTATGGGAACAGACCCTGCGCCCGCACGTGGACGTGTTCCAGCAGAACGGCATCCAGCAGCGCACGTTCTTCGTGCCCGCCAACAGCAAGGAGCTCGCTGTGCGCAAGGCCATGAACCTGGGGATGCGGATCCCGGGGGCCTCGCACCTGCTGAAGCAGATGCAGACCAGCGACAAGGCAGGCCGGCTCAAGGACCGTGACCTCGCCCTAGCATGAGGCCGGCTCCGCGCCCGCGGGCCCGCTCGGTACAGGCTAAGGAAACGACGATGGCAGCACTGGCTGAACAGGACTCCGCCACGGCGGCCCGGATTCTCGCCGCGGCGAGGGAACTGGTTCTCAAACGCGGCGTCAAAGGTCTGACGGTGGCCGAGATCGCGGAGAAGGCGCACGTCGGCAAGGGCACGGCGTACCTGTACTGGGGCACCAAGCAAGACCTCCTGTTCGGGCTGTTCGCCAGGGACTTCCTGACGTTCCTGGAGGGCGAGATCCAAAGGCTGGACGCCGACCCGGACGCCTGCCGCCCTGGGCGGCTCTGCCCGCAGGTCGCCCGCAACGCCCTGAGCTACCCGGTCGTACGCGCGATGCAGACCGGTGACGACGACCTGCTGGGCGCCCTCGCCCAGCATCCGCGCAGCGTGGAACTGCTCGGCACACTGGGCCCCGCCGCGCTGATGTACACGGTGCTGCCGGTGTGGCGCGAGCACCGGCTCGTACGAACCGACTGGCCCCTCGATGAACAGGCCTACGCCCTCCAAGCGCTCATGACCGGCTTCCTGGGCGCCGTCACCCGGCCACAGACCCCGAACAGCGTCACGGTCGACGATCCCGACAAGGTCATGGCCGCCGCAGTGACGGCCCTGCTCGGCCCCGAAGAAGCCGGCCCCGCCGAGGTCCGCGCAGCCGCCGAGGAAGGTCTGCGGCTGTTGCGCGAGCGACGCGACGCCGTGCTCGCCCTGATCGTCACCTACCCCGGAACAAAACACAGTCAGGAACCGGAGCGCTCCGGTTCGAGTTGAGAAACGGCTTGAGAAACAACGGAGGCAGTGCCATGAACGAGACGACCGCGACAACCCCCACGAACGACACCGTCATGGACCGCTACATCAGGACCTTCGAGCGTGCGTCGCACGAGCCCGAGGCCCTGAAGGAGCTCGAGTCGATCTTCGCGCCGGACGCCACCGTCCAGCTCGTCGAGGGCATGGAACCGGTGACCGGTCTGCCCGCGATCATGGAGATGTACGGTCACATCGCCGAGGGCGTGGCCGACAGCAAGTACGTCTGGACCGTCACGGAGCTCGACGACGGCAGGCTGGAGGTCCCCTGGGTCCAGGCCGCCCGCACGGCCGACGGCCGCCTGATCGGCCAGAGCGGCATCGAGCACGCCACCGTCAACGCCGACGGCCGGATCACGCACCTGACCAACCGCTCCGTGCCCGTCGCCGGCTGGGTCTGAGAAGGGCTGGTTCTGAGAAGCTTCCGGCTTCTTCGGCTCGAAGTGGATGAGCATGAACTCCGGTTCCCGGCGGCGGAGATGGGCGCGGTTCGTCCGCAGGCGAGCCGGGGTTCTCGCGGGCCCACGCCCCGGCCCCGCCCTCACCCGTCCCAGCCGGCCGTCCCGTCACCCCCGGTCGGAGACGAGCGACCGGACCTCCACGTCATGTCGCACGGGGAACTGGCCGGCGTGGCCGGCTCGCAGCGGGCGGCGGAGGACTTCCTGGGCGACCTCCCCTCGTACGAGCTCAGCGAGGCCGAGGCCAAGGCCGAACTCGCGAAGTCGGCGCACCCGCAGGGCTTCTCGACGACCATCGAGTACGTCAAGGACTACCCCTGGCAGGAACTCACCGTCCTGAACCTCCAGCGGAACCTGAAGCCACTCGGCGTGAAGATCACCCCGAAGCCCGTCACCGCGAACCAGTGGTACGCCAAGTTCTTCAAGCACGAACTGACCGGCATCACGCTCCCCTTCGGCTTCGGAGCGAGCTATCCCGACCCGGCGCCCCTGCTCGGCAAACTCGTCGGCAAGGCCAACATCGGCCCCCAGAAGATCAACATCGCCAACTGGACCACCCCCGACGTCGAGAAGGCCCAACAGGTCATCACCACCGCGGGCCCCGACGCCACCCGCTGGACCGCCACCCGGACGATCCTCACCCAGGTCGCCGACCAGGTCCCCTACGTCCCGCTCTTCACCGAGGACGAGGTCTACGCCCTCGGAAAGGGCCTCGCCTTCGAGAAGTCGGGCATCACGTCCTTCGACCTGTCCAACGGCAGCTGGATCTTCTCGCTGAAGTCGACGGCCTGACCCGGGCGCCGGCGGCGTACCAGTACAGGGCCGGCACCTATGGAGTCACGGGAGCAACCGGTGCAGCCGCTCCGCGCAAACCCGTGCCGCTGCGAGCGGCGCGGGTCCGGTCCGCTGCTCCGTGTTGGTCTGTCACGTGTTCGGCAGCCAGGGGGCGAGTGCGGTGTCGACCTCGTCTGCGACGGTGTCCTTGTCGAGCCGTTCGCCGAGCAGGAAGCGCTGGAAGAGCAGGGGGCCGACGATGCGGGCGATGAGATCTGTGGCGTGCTCCTGAACGCCGGGGCGGAGTTCACCGCGTTCGACGGCGGCGGCGAGTGCGCGGGCGAAGTGTTCGTCGGCCTGGCCGAAGATCTCCTCACGGATGCGCCGTGCGTCCTTGTCCCGCTCGGCCTGCTGAATGATCGTGATGAGGACCGTCACGGCGGCCGGTTGGTTGAACCGATGGGTCATCTGTTCCATCTGGGTCATCAGTTGGTCGCGGACGGGGCTGTCGTCGAAGGTGAGCAGGGGGCGGACGTCGTTGGCGAGTGCGTCGATGAGGAGGGTCTGCTGGTCGGGCCAGTGCCGGTAGACGGTGGCGCGTCCGATTCCGGCTCGTCGGGCGACGGTGGCGTGGGTGACGTTTTCGGGGCCGCCTTCGACGAGGAGTTCGGTGGCGGCGGTCAGGGCGGCGGCGCGGCTGCGGAGGGCGCGAGGGTCGTCGTTGGTCCGGGGCATCGGGATACATCTTTCTCTCGGGGCGATCTGTGAGACGTGTTGACTCATAACCCTTCTTCGATACATACTGTCTCACAGGTGGGGATGGAAGTCCCGCCGAAGGAGACGCTCGCCGTATGACCGTGCGAGCCCCACGGACGCGGGGCACGGACCGCACTGCGGTCCAACCCCCTGTGCCCCGCTGGTCGGGGCGGGCCGATCCCCCCTGGCCCGCCCCGACCGCTTCATCCGGCACCGACCTGGGTCGGTCTCCGCCTACCAGGTCCAGGGTCTTCCCGACCGGGCCGGGCGCACCTCCGCTCCAGGCGCGCCCGGCCCGGTTTCTGTCACTCGCCCTGGTGGGAGAGCTCGATGTCGTGGCCGTCCACGCCGGAGCCGTGCACGGTCAGGTGGGTGGCCCGCGGCGGGTAGCCGGTCGCCATGACCGAGTACTCGCCGCCGTCCAGGTCGGTGAAGGCGTAGCCGCCGTCCTCGCCGGTGGTCGCCGTGGCCACCACGTTGCCTGCCGCGTCGACGAGCGTGACCCGCGCGTCGTTCAGCGGCCGGCCCGCGGCCGTGACCACGCCCTGCACCCGCGAGCCGGAGGACAGCTCGACCTCGCTCCTGGTGACGCCCTGCGCGGCGACCTCGACGGGCAGCGCGACGGGCCGGTACCCGACCGCGGTCACCGCGAGGGTCACCTGGCCGGGCACAAGCTCGGCGAAGGTGAAGGCGCCGTCCGCGCCGGTGAGTCCGGTGGCGATCACCTCGCCGCGCACGTCGGCCGCGACCATCAGGGCGCCGACGACCGGCTCCTTGGTGTCGGCCGACCTGACCGTGCCGAGCAGGCTGCTGGTGCCGGAGAGCAGGATGTCGTACGAGACCGGCTCGCCGGCGACCACGACCGTGGACGCCTGCGGCTGGTAGCCGTCGGCGGACGCGATGAGCACATAACTGCCGACGCCAGGCACGTCCACCTGGTACGAGCCGTCCGGCCCGGCCACCGCACGGCCCAACTGCCGCCCGCCCAGCGAGACCAGCGTGACGGCGGCCCGCGGCACGGGCGCGGACTCGGCGCCGCGGACGTGGCCGCCGACCGGTGTGCCGCCGACGGACGGGACCTCGGCCGGGACGCTCGCGGTCGCCGCCGGGACGGCAGCGGGCAGCGGCTGGTCCGGGGTGTCGGCGGCCCGTGTGTCCGAGGAGGCGACCGGGTCCGGCACCTTCTCGTCGTCACTGCGGCGGCGAAGACCGAGCGCCGCGAGGGCGGCGCCGACGAGGGCGAGGATGCCGGTGACGAGGACGGCCGTGTGGACGCCGTTCATGAAGGCGGTCTGGCTGCCCTCCGTCACGGCCGCCCTGAGCTGTGCGGGCATCGTGTCGGTGACCGGGGCGACGCCCATCGCGACCGCGTCCTTCGCCTCCTCGAGACGAGCGGCGACCGAGCCGGGCACGCCCGCGTCGGTCAGCGAGTCGGTGAGCGTGGAGCCGACGCGGCTGCTGATGATCGAGACGAGCACCGATGTGCCGAGCGCGCCGCCGATCTGCAGCGAGGTGGCCTGCAGGCCACCCGCGACGCCGCCGTCCTCGACGGGGGCGTTGCCGACGATCGCGTCGGACGACGCGGCCATCACCATGCCGACGCCGAGGCCGAGCGCGGCGAACGGCGGCCACATGGTGGCGTACGAGGAGTCGGCGCTCCACGCGAGCATCGCGAACGCGGCGCCGGCCTGCAGCACCATCCCCAGCGGCATGGTCAGACGCGGGCCGAACTTCTCGGTGAGCTTCGCGCCGAGCGGCGAGGCCAGCATGGAGACGAGGCTGAGCGGCAGGGTGCGCACACCGGCCTCGACGGGCGTGAAGCCGCGTACGTTCTGCAGGTACAGCATCACGAAGAAGATCACGCCGAGCAGGATGAAGAAGTTCAGCGCGGTGACGACCGTACCGATGGTCAGGGCCGGGTTGCGGAACAGGCGCATGGGCAGCAGAGGGTGCGCGACGCGGGTCTCGTACCAGCCGAAGAGGACCAGGACGACCAGCCCTCCGAGGATCGCGCCGAGCGTGCCGGCCGAAGTCCAGCCCCACGTCTCGCCCTTGACGACGCCGAAGACGACGGCGAGCAGTCCGCCCGCGAGCAGCACGACGCCGGGCACGTCGAACTTCTCGCTCGCGGCGGCCTCGTTCCTGGACTGCGGCAGCACCACGAGGCCGAAGACGAGGGCGATGACGCCGATGGGGGCGTTGATGTAGAAGACGGACTCCCAGTTGACGTGCTCGACGAGCAGTCCGCCGACGATCGGGCCGAGCGCGGTGGAGACGGACGAGATCATCGCCCAGATGCCGACCGCCATGCCGAACTTCTTCGGAGGGAACACGGCGCGCAGCAGTGCGAGGGTGTTGGGCATGAGCATCGCGCCGAAGAGACCTTGTACGGCGCGGAAGGCGATGACGCCCTCGACCGAGCCGACGAGGCCGATCGCGACGGAAGCGATAGTGAATCCGACGACGCCGACGAGGTAGAGGGTGCGGCGCCCGAAGCGGTCGCCGAGCTTGCCGCCGAGGATGAGGGCGGCGGCGAGGGCGAGCAGGTAGGAGTTGGTGACCCACTGCAGTTCCGCGGTGGTGGCGTTCAGGTCGCGGGCGATCTCGGCGTTGGCGATCGAGACGACGGAGCCGTCGAGGCCGACCATGAACAGGCCGAACGCGACGGCGATCAGCGTCAGCCACGGGTTGGCGCGAAGACCGCGAGGTTGGGGATCGGCGGATACAGGGGTGGGCGCTGTGGAGACAGCGGTGACAGGCATGGAAAAGAGGTGTCCTCAGGACGTACGGCGCGCAGATGGGAGCGCGTGGACGTGTGTGGGGGGTGGGGGAGTGGCGGGGCAGCACACGCGGCCCCCGCCGCGGCAGCGGCAAGAGCGGTGAGCGTACGGGGAGTTGGGGCCGGTCAGGCGGCGCGGTCGCGCAGCCGCCGGGTGAGAGCCTCGAGGGCGCCGAGCGCCGAGCCCAGGGCGTCGAGGTCGCCGTCGGTGAGGGTACGCAGCGCGGACACGAGCTGCCGCGCCGCGACGTCCTCGGCCTCGCCGATGCGCTGACGGGCCTTGGTGGTGACGCGCAGGTGCGCGACACGCTTGTCGGTGTCGTCCTGGTGCCGCTCGAGCAGGCCCGCTTCGGTGAGGCGGGTGACCAGGGCGCTGACGTTGTTCGGCTTCATCAGCAGTGCGCGGGCCGCCTTGTGGACGGTGGCGCCGTCGTGTTCGGCGACGTACCGAAGGAGCGCCAGCTGTCGCTCGGGGGGCTTGGGGTAGGGCAGTTGGCCTGCGACGCCCCGTTCGACGTACCGGTTCAGCGCGGGCAGGCACGCCACGAGGCCCGCGGCCACGTGGTCGATGCTCTGGCTCTGGCGAGCCTCGCTGATACCGGACACGCCGCCAAGCTACCTATGACGAGAAACCTATGTCAACATACCCATTGGCCGAGCTCCCGCGCGCAAGGATCGTTCCCGCTCGCGATTGCCCAAGAGGCCCCGCAGGACTGGGAGTCCCTGGAGCAGGAGCTGTACGCGGCGGGCGTGGATCCTGCCGAGGTGGAAGCCGGATCGCGCTGCCTGCCGGCGGAAGCCGGACCGGGCCGCCTTCTGGCGGAAGCTCGTGGGCATCAACTGGCCGAGGTGCGCAGGCAGTACGGGCCGGCGTAGAAGGGCGTGGTGACTCAACAGCGCGTATGCCGGCGAGCGGAGACCAGGGCAGCGCGGCAGCGTAGCCGGACTTGGAACATCCCGGGTCCGTCGCCGAAGCGTTGAGCCCGGCCAGTATCTGATTAATCGTCATTTTGCTTGATTCACAAGGGCGTTGGATCCAGGCTTTGATCCGTCTGTGAACTCCTGATTCATGGAGGAACATCCGTGCCGTCCAACCCCCCACTGCTCCCGCGCGCGAAAACGCGCGGGAGACTCGCTGTCGGAGCCCTGGTCACCGCGCTGTTCGGCCAGTTGCTCGCCGGGACCGCCGTCGCCGCCCCCGCGGCCGAGCCGGCCAAGACCCCGTCGCCCGGGCGAATAGCCTGGGAACCCTGTGAATCACCCTCCGGCCAGGGCACCTTCGAGTGCGCCACCATCAAGGTGCCCGTGAACTGGAAGCGGCCGAACGGCGCCACCATCGACCTGGCCATCAATCGCCACCTGGCCACCGACCCCGCCCGGCGCATCGGCTCCCTGCTGGTCAACCCCGGTGGCCCGGGCGGCTCAGGGGTGGACTTCGCGTTCAGCGCCCCCGACAGCTTCTCCCCCGAACTGCTGGAGCGGTTCGACATCGTGGGCTTCGACCCGCGCGGCGTCGGCCGCAGCAACCCGGTGAAGTGCGACGAGGACCTGGTGGCCGACCAGGGCGCGTTGCTCTACCCCGACAGCACCTCCTCCTTCGCCGCCCTACGTGCGGCCAACCGCGCGCTCGGCGGGAACTGCCGCGACCTCACTGGACCGCTCGTCGACAACATGGACACCATGAGCGTCGTCCGCGACATGGACGCGATCCGCGCCGGCCTCGGCGAGCAGCGGATCAGCTACTACGGCGTCTCCTACGGCACCGGGATCGGCCAGCAGTACGCCGAGCGCTACCCGCACCGCGTCCGCGCGATGACGCTCGACTCGAACATGGACCACAGCCTGGACCAGTGGAACTACCAGAAGACCGAGACCATCGCGATGGAGGAGTCGTACGGCCAGTTCGCCGACTGGTGCGCCCGTACTCCGTCCTGTGCGCTCCACGACCATGACGCCCGCGCCCTGTTCGAGTCGCTCTACAAGCGCGCCGACGCGGGTGAGATCGTCCTGCCGGGCGACCCGCCGTACACCTACACCCCTCAGGACCTGCAGAGTCTCGCTTTCAGCTACATGTACGACCCGGCCACCTGGTTGGAGTTCGCCGAGGTGCTCGCCTACCTGGACGCCCCCGAGGCCGAGGCGCCCCGGTCCCTCAGGCAGCGCGGCGAGCCGACGGAGTTCGCCTACTTCCCGGTGATGTGCCAGGACTACGACTTCGACGTACCCTCGTACGCCGTCCTGGCCCGCTACGAGCGCAACCTCGCCCGCCTGGCCCCCGTCACCCGTCTCAGCTCCCTCGCCTGGACCGACCTGACCGGCTGCCAGGACTGGCCGGCCGAGGTGACCAACCCGCCGCACCGGCTCCGTGTCGACGGCACCCCGCCGATCCTGGTGACCAACAGCCGCTACGACGTGGCCACCCCGTACTCCTGGGGCTCCAACGCGGCCCGGCAGATCGGCCGCGAGGCCGTGTTCCTCACGTACGACGGAGTCGGCCACGGCGACTACTGGCTGAGCCCGTGCGCGCGTGACGCCATCGACACGTACCTCCTCACGCTGAAGACCCCCCGCAAGGGCACCCACTGCCCCGCGGTCTGGCCGACCGGGTCCTCCGCCCAGCGGCAGTCGCCGACCGGCGGTCTCGTCAACCCGCTGCCCGACCTGCTGGGCACGGGGACGTACCGGTGAACCGCGTGGCGCGGCCTGATCGGATCCGGTCCTGATCCGGTTCTGAGCGACGGGGCGCGGTCCGGGTCGGTTTCGGCCGGGCCGCGCCCTGTGGCACGTCTGCGAGCCGGTTCAGTCGTCAAGGGGCAGTAGCAGGTGCAGCCGTGGTGGTCGCCGTCGTAGAACGCGGTGGTGTCACGCGATCCGTCAGGGCACGTCCGGCAGAAGCGAGCCGGGAGATCCCGGGGCGGAGAGATGTCTCAGGCGGGCACGTCGACGGTCAGTCCGGCTGCCTGGGCGGCATCGGCCAGTCGTTTGTCGTACGTGACGAATGAGGTGAGCTGGGAGCGGATGCGGAGAGCCGTTGCCAGGTGAATGGCGTCCAGGCTCCGTACAGTCGCCGGTTTCACGGTCTGGGCCAGAATGCGAATGCCGGCGTCCAGTTCCACCAACTCGATCAGGTCGAGGACTGGGTGGAGTCGGGCGACAGCTTCTGGGGCGTAGCGTGCCAGGGCCCGGGATGACTCGATCTCTGCCAGAACCGAACTCGTCCATCCGGTCTCCGCCCGTTCGTCGAGCCAGTCGCGCAACGCCTGTGACTCGGCCTCGGCGTGGACGAGTTTCACGATGGCGGCCGAGTCGAGATAGATCATCAGCGCTCGTCCTCGCGGCTGCGGGCGATCTCCGCGGCGATGTCGATGCCGTCCGGTTCGCCGAGCGGCATCCGAAGAACAGCGCGACGCATCGCGGCGGCCCGCTCCTTGCGCAGTGCGGCTTCGAGTACGGCTTGGCGGATGGCCGCCGAGCGCGAGCTGCCGTCACGGGTCAGAACATCCAGGGCGTGCTCGGTCTCCGGGTCGCTGCGGATGGTGATGGTGTCAGCCATGCAGCCAGCGTAAGACGTTGCGTCTTACGCGGTAAGTCCTGGCTTGCCGTCCCTTCCGCAGCCACGAAAACGCCATTCGGTTCCCGGACCTGGCCGCCCGGGTCGATCAGGCCGTTGTGCCGTTGGAGACTCCGGCACCGAACCCCGCGGAGCACCCTTACGTCGGGGTGATTCCGCTGAGGTCGATGGTGGACGGTTCCCGGTCGGACTCGGAAAACTCCCAAGCCTTGATTTTCGCGCTCTCCGGCACCCGGTAGGCGAACACCATCTGGTCCTTGGAGCCGGGCTGAAGCCGCTCGTCGCACTCCGGGTTCCCCGGGATCTTGTCCAGGCCGTCGATGGCGTCGTAACGGCGGCCCTGGTCGTCGATCAGGCTGCTGACGATGAGCGGCGAGCACGTGAGGTCCATACCGGACTTCGTTCCGTTGAGGACGACGGCCTCCAGGGCCACATACTTCGCTTCGGCACCGGCGCTCTTGGTGCCTCCCTCCATGAAGATCCCGTCGACCTCATGCACTTTGTTGATCTTGACGACCGTGCCGCCATTGCGGGCTTCCTCGCCGGTCTTGGATCCGCCCGCCGAACCCGCACTGGGAGACCCCGAACTGGGAGACCCCGAACCGGGAGACCGAGACGCGCTCGTTGCGGCGGTGTGGGGCGGGCCGCTGCAGGCAGTGAGCAGCAGGGCGGCGGTGAGTACCGCGGTCGCTGCGGTCGTACGGGTGTTCATCGTTCCCTCAGGGTGTGGTCGGACGGGCACTTGGCCGCCCCGTGACACGGTTTACCGGCCGGTCAGGAAGTGGGGCCAGTCTCTCTGGCCATGCGTAGGGCAACCTCGTGCTCGTCCGGGCACCTGCGGTTGTCGACAGGACACGTTTTCTCCGGGGCTGACACGCACCCGGGAGACATCGTCTCGATCTCTTCGAGACACATGGTGCAGAGCACCTCAGCCGCTGGGTTGAGGCTGTCCGGGCCGCTGATGCCGCAGAACGTTGTCTGCCAGGGGACGTCACGGCAGCACACGAGGTGCGTGATGGCATGCGCGTCGGAGATGAGCCAGTACTCGGTCTCGCTCTGCGTACCGGAGGTCACACTGTCGAGGCGATCCGCAGCGGCAATCATGTGATCTCTGGGCAATGTTTCCTCCTGGCAGCAGCTCCACACGGTAGCGCGGGCCCGTGAGGTTCATGTAGCGGTTTCCGGCCGGGGCCGCCGACCGGGATGCGGACATCGCGCACTGGCTCGAGCCACCATTCCGGGGCGGTGGGGAGCGGGCTCAGGCTCCTCCGGGGGGGGTTCCGAGTGGACATAGCTGCACAGCGCCTCGGCCCTGCACGGCGGAACTACCTCAGCAAGACAGGGCTGTAGCTGCCTCGGTGCGCTTGGCTCGGCTGGTACGGATGTCCAGCTACGGAGCCTTCGCGAGTGCACAGACGCTCCGGCTCGGTGCACGGCGGCTGCGGGATCGGCTGTCGTGCTTTCCCGGAGCGGCCGACGCTCGGCCCTGGTTCATTTGCCGGCTTCCGGTCCGTACCACTGGAGTGCCTGGCCGGTGACGGCGGCGATGCACTCGAAGTCCCGGTCGCGGTGCAGGAGGGTGAGCCCCTGCAACTCGGCTGTGGCGGCCACCACGAGGTCGACCGGCCCGGCGCTGCGGTGCTGTCCGCGCTGGGTGAGGACCTCCTGGACCTGCCAGGCGCGGTCGTAGGCGCGGTCGTCGACCGGCACCCAGCCGAAGAGCAGGCGTATGTCCTCGATGCCTTGGGTGCGGTCGGCGGCGGAGCGGGCGCTGTAGAAGAACTCCAGCTCGGTGATGGGGCAGGTGGCGATGAGCCCGGCTGCTGCCGCCTGGTCCCATCCGTACTGCTCGGCGTCTCCGCGCATGAGGCGGGCGAGCGCGCTGGTGTCGATCAGGAACTGCGCGGCGTTCACCGGCGGTAGTTCCCCTTGTCCTCGAAGAGGTCCAGGTCGAAGGCGCCCTCTTCCGCCGCCGCACGCAGGCGTGTGAGTGCCAGTGCCCGGCGCCGGTTCTCGAGCACTTCGCGCAGGGCGGTGTTGACGGTTTCCTTCTTGGTGCTGGTGCCGAGCGCCTTGGCCACGTCGGCGACCAGCTGATCGTCGAGGTCGATCACGGTTCGACTCATCGACTGCACCTCCAGGGATATCATTGGTGCCATCGATTATATACGCAGGTACGTGGATGGGTGTGTCACCGAGACTGGTGGCGGCGGTATGGAGGTGCCCGGACCGCTTCTCAGCGCAGCGCGCTCTTCCGCTGCCACTCGGTCCACGAGAGGTTCCACGCGCCGAAGCCGTTGCCGGGTGCGACCACGCCCTTGGTGTCCTTGCCGGTGATCTCGAACGGGTCGCCCGGCCGCACCTGCCCGTAGAACCAGGCCGCGTTCGCGTCGCTCATTCCTATGCATCCGGAACTGTGGTTGGTGTTGCCGAAGTAGCGGGCGTTCCACGGGGCGGCGTGCGCGTACATGCCCGACCAGGTCAGCCGCATCGAGGAGTCGACCATCTTGTCGTAGGCGTCGCCCAGGCCCACCGTCTCGGAGTTCATGTTGATCGTGCCCTCCTTGGCCATGAGTACGGCGGTTCCGCGCCAGGAGCGCTTGTCACCGCCGGGCGTGCCGCCGGAGACCGGTATGCGCCGGACCGTCTCGCCGTCGCGTACGAGGGTGAGTTGATGGCGGTCGAGGTCGACCTTGACGATCTGCTGGGCGCCGATGGTGAAGGTGGTCGTGTAGTCGCGTACGAACCAGCCGCCGTCCGCGCCCGAGTCGGTGCCGTTCAGCTCGGCGTTCAGCGTGACCTTGGTTCCGGGCTTGAAGTACGTCCTGGGCCGCCAGTCCACCCTGTCCCTGCCCGACCAGTCGCGTATCCAGCCCCAGGAGCCCTCGGTGCCGTTCGAGGTGGTGATCCTGAGCTGCTTCTCGACCTCGGCCCGGTTCCTGACGGGATGGTCGAAGACCAGGGAGATCGGCTGGGCGATGCCGACGGTGGTGTCGCCGGTGGCGTCGGCGCCCGGTCGCCAGTCGACCTTGTTGACCTTGTCCGCCGGAGCCGTCGTGAAGGCGGCCTTGGTGCTCTTGGCGGTTCCGCCCTCGGTCCGGGTCGCCGCCGTCACCGCGTACGCCGCGCCGGGTACGGCCTTGCGGTCGGAGACCCACGACCGGCCGTCGGCGGCGACCTTGCCGGCGAGCCTGTCGCCCTCGGCGTCGGTGACGGTCACCGAGGTGAGCCTGCCGCCCGCGGCGGTGACCTTCACGGGCTCGCCCGCGCGGGCCCGTTCTCCCGTGGGCGTGACGGTGACCGTGACAGGGCGGTCGTCGGCGCCCGGCGTCACCTTGGTGTCCGGGGCGCCGGAGGAGGCGCCGGGGGAGGAGCTCGACGAGCAGGCGGCGAGCGGTGCCAGCAGGGCAACCATGGCGGAGGCCACGACGGCGGCCCGGACGCGGGCATGGGCGAGTACGCGGATGCGGGACAACGAGACCTCCGGGAAAGGCGGCAACGAGGTGGGTGAGTCGGCGATGTCGTGACTGTAGAGCCGGAAAACCCGAGGTCAGCCGCTGTGGAGCAATGTGACGGCGACTGGTGAGGAACGGTCATGGTCCGGTCACATTCGCCGCGCGGAGCGGTCATGGACCGCTGTGAACCTCCTGTGTGTCCCCGTCACAGGTCCGGGGAGAAGGAGAGGCTCAGCTGTGTCAGCGCTGCTCGTTCCGCCCAGCCGCACGCCCCAAGCACGGAACCGGGGCGTGGCCCTGCGCACCATCACCGCGGAGACGTACCGCGCCTTCCTCGCGTCCCCCGACGGGGTGGCCCTCGGCGCCGGTTTCCTGCAGTGCCCGTCCTGGGCCGACGTCAAGGAGGGATGGCGCGCCCAACTGCTCGGCTGGGGACCGGATCCGGAGGCAGGCGCGCTGACGGGCGTGGCCCTAGTGCTGCTGCGTCAGTTCCCCGGCACCCGCAAGTACTTCGCCTACCTTCCCGAAGGGCCCGTCGCCGACTGGAACGACCCCGACGTCGACGGCTGGCTCGGTCCGCTCCTTGAACACCTGCGCCGCGCGGGCGCCTTCGCCGTACGCATCGGCCCGTCGCCCGTCTACCGGCGCTGGGACGCCGCCCTGCTCAAGCCGCTCACCGGCCCGGGCCGACGCCTGGGCGACGTCCTCGCCAGTGAGGTCGACCCGCTCGGCACCGCCGTCGCCGAGCGGCTGCGGGCCTGCGGCTGGCGCCGCTGCGGTGGTGACGGGACCGGAGAGAACGGGGACGGGGACGCCCAGCCCCGGCACGTCTTCCACGTCCCGCTCGCCGGACGCACCACCGAGGACCTGTGGTCCGGGCTCAACCAGGAGTGGCGACGCAATGTGCGCCGAGCCCAGAAGGAGGGTGTGGAGGTGGTGGTGGGCGGTGCGGCACAACTCCCCGAGTTCTACCGGCTGCTGGGCATCACCGAACGACGCGACGGTTTCCGCCTCGGCCGCTCGCTCGCCTACTACGAGCGTCAGTACGCGGCGCTCAACGCCGAGGAACCGGGCCGGATGAAGCTGTACCTCGCCCGTCACCGAGGAGAGATCCTGGCCGCCCACACGATGATCACGGTGGGCCGCCGGGCCTGGTACCAGACCGGTGCCTCGGCCGATCACCGCCGTGAGGTCCGGCCCTCCAACGCCCTGCAGTGGCGGATGTTGCAGGACGCCCACGCCCTCGGCGCCGACGTCTACGACATGCGCGGGGTACCCTCCACTCTCGATCCTGAGGAACGTACGTACGGACTGCTGCGGTGGAAGCTCGGCACCGGAGGACAGGTCGTCGAGACGTTGGGGGAATGGGAGAGGGCATTGGGCGGCAGCGCCAACCACGCGCTTCACCGCGCCTTCCAGGCGTACCTGAACCGCCGATGAAGCAGACGACGCCGGCGAAGCAGACGGCGCCATCCGGCATAGACAGCGCGGAAGCGACGAAGGCGGCCTCCGCCGCACGCGGCAGTGCCGTCATGGCCGCCGGATCCATCGTCGCCCGGGCCACCGGCTTCGCCCGGTCCGCCGTGGTCGCGGCGGCGCTGGGCACCATCGGGCCGGTCGCCGACGGCTACGCGGTCGGCAACGCCCTGCCCACCATCGTCTACATGCTGCTCCTCGGCGGCGCGCTGAACGCCGTCTTCGTGCCGGAGCTGGTCAAGGCCGCCAAGCAGCACGACGACGGGGGCGTCGCGTACACCGACCGGCTCGTCACCGTCTGCGTCGTCGCCCTGCTGGCGATCACCGCGACCGCGGTGTGGGCGGCGCCCGCGATCGTCGACGCGTACACCGACTACACCGGTCAACAGGCGGCCATGACCACCGCGTTCGCCCGCTACTGCCTGCCCCAGATCTTCTTCCTCGGACTGTTCACGCTGCTCGGACAGGTACTCAACGCACGGGGCCGGTTCGGCGCGATGATGTGGGCGCCGGTCCTGAACAACGTCGTCGTCATCACCGTCTTCGGCCTGTACCTGGCCCTGTCCCTGGGCGGCGGGGACACACGCACCGCGGGGAACACGCTCACCGCGACCGAGACCGCCGTGCTCGGCTGGGGCACGACCGCCGGAATCGCCGTCCAGGCACTCGCCCTCGTCCCCGCGTTGCGCGCGGCCCGCTTCCGCTGGCGGCCCCGTTTCGACTGGCGCGGCAGCGGACTGACCCGCCCCCTGCGCTCGGCCGGCTGGCTGGTGCTGCTGGTCCTGGCCAACCAGGCCGCCTACTGGGTCACCACCCGCCTTGCCACGACCGCGGGCCTCGACGGCGGCCCCGGATACGGCGCGTACAACAACGCCTATGCCCTGTGGGTCGTACCGCACGGCATCATCACGGTCTCCGTGGTGACCGCGCTGATGCCCCGGATGAGCGCGGCCGCCGCCGACGGGGACACCGCCGCCGTACGGCGCGACGTCTCCCACGCCCTGCGCGTCAGCGCATCCGCCGTCGTACCCGCCGCCTGCGCGCTGTTCGCCCTCGCCCAGCCGGTGATGGCCCTCGTCTTCGGGTACGGCAGGACCAGCGCCGCCGACACGGCCGCCATGGCCGGGATCCTGATGGCCTTCGCGCCGGGACTCGTCGCCCTGTCGGGCCAGTACGTCCTGTCCCGCGCCTTCTACGCGCTCTCCGACACCCGTACGCCGTTCCTGCTCAACCTCGTGATCGTCGCCCTCAACGCGGGACTGTCCCTGGCCGCCGCACACCTGCTGCCGGCTCGCTGGGCCGTGACGGGCATGGCGGCGGGGTACTCACTGGCGCTGTGCGCGGGCTGGGCGATGACCGGCCTGGTGCTGAGCCGTCGGCTCGCTGTCGTGCGCCCTCTGCGCTCGTCCGCCGTCGGCGCTCACGCGCGGCTGGTGCTCGCCGCCGTCCCGGCCACCGCGCTGGGCCACCTCGCGGTCCTGGGCGCGGTAAGGGCGGGGGCCCTGGTCGCCGCAACTGCCGGGGCGATCGTCGTCGTCCTCGTCTTCGCCCTGCTCGCCCGTCCCCTGCGGCTCGCCGAACTCGACGCGCTGCTCTCCGGCGTACGCCGCAGACGGACCCGGAACTGACCATCACCGAGGGAGAACTGCCCATGCCCCGCGTGCTCCTCATCGAGGACGACCCTTCCGTACGCGAGGGGGTCGAACTCGGTCTGCGCCGCCGCGGCCACGAGGTACGGGCGGCCGCGACCGGCGAGGCCGGCCTCGCCGCGCTGGTCGAATTCCGCCCCGATCTGCTGCTCCTTGACCTGATGCTGCCCGGAATGAACGGCGTACAGGTCTGCCGGCAGGTCCGCGAGCACAGCCAGCTGCCGATCATCATGCTCACCGCGCGCGGCGACGACTTCGACGTGGTCATCGGCCTGGAAGCCGGTGCCGACGACTACATCGTCAAACCCGCCCGCCCCGAGGTGATCGAGGCCCGGATCCGTGCCGTACTGCGCCGCCTGGACGACAGCGGCCCGGGCCGCCCGGCCATCGAGGTCTACGGCGAACTCACCATCGACCGGGCCGGACTGACCGTCACCAAAGCCGGCCGGCCGCTCGCGCTCGCTCCCTCGGAGCTCAAGCTCCTGCTGCACCTCGCCGCCGCCCCCGAGCAGGTGTTCAGCAGGCAGCAACTGCTGGAGCACGTCTGGGAGCACAGCTTCACCGCCGACGCCCGACTGGTCGACGCATGCGTCGCACGTCTGCGCGGCAAGATCGAGGACGAGGTCGGCAGCCCCCGCTACGTCCAGACACTGCGGGGCTTCGGCTACCGCTTCGGGCCGCTGTGACCAGCGGCGAACAGCGGTCGCGGGTCAGGGTGTTCGGGCTGCGTACGCGGCTGTTGCTCGCGTTTCTGGTGGTCGCCGCCGTCAGCGCGGGTACGACGGCCGCGCTGACCTACCGGGAGGCCCGCAGCGCGCTGCTGCAGACCGCCCAGGACACGGCGGTCACATCGTTCCGTGACCACGTTCAGCAGACGGGCTTCTTCCTGCCCCTGGAGAGGGAAGGCCTGGAGGAGGTCCTGCAAGACATCGCCCGCAAGGGCAAGCCCCACCCCTGGGTGGTGTTCGCCGAGTACGGTTCGATCCGCGCCTCCTCGGGCGAGAACCCCGTCTCCACCGTCATCACCCCCGAACTGCGCCGCGCCGCGCGGGCCAACCCCCACGGCAGCTTCGAGCGGGTCGTCAAGGACGGCGTTCCCTACCTGACCATCGCCATGCCCACGGTCTTCAAGGCAGGGCCGGACAGCGTGCTGCCCAGCGGACTCGTCCTGTACGCGGTCATGCGGATGACCGATGAGCAGGTCAACGTCGACGCCCTCCTCATGGCCGGCCGGGACGGCGCCCTGCCCGGCCTCGCCGTCGCGCTGATACCCGGCCTGATCGCCGCGCGCAGTGTGCTGCGCCCGGTGCGGAAACTGCGCCAGGCGGCCCTGAGCATGGGCAGCGGCAGACTCGACACCCGGATTCCGGTGCGCGGCAGCGACGAACTGGCGGACCTGGCGCGCACCTTCAACGAGTCCGCGGGTCAACTCGAACGCACCGTACGGGAGTTGCGCGAGGCCGAGGAACGCGCCCGCCGCTTCGCCTCCGACGTCTCGCACGAACTGCGCACCCCGCTCGCCGGAATGCTCGCCGTCACCGAGGTCCTCGACGAGGACGCGGACGGCCTGGACGCCGACACCGCCCGGGCGGTCCGGCTGGTCAGCGCGGAGACCGGAAAGCTCGCCGTGCTCGTCGAGGACCTGATGGAGATATCCCGCTTCGACGCCCGCGCGGCCGAGCTGAACGCCGACGAGGTCGACGTCGCCGAGGCCATCCGTAAAACCCTGGACAACCGGCACTGGACCGACGACCGGGTTCGCGTCGAACTCCCCGACGGCATCCGGGCCCGGCTCGACCCGCGCCGCTTCGACGTCGTGATCGCCAACCTCGTCGGCAACGCCCTGCGGCACGGCGGCGCGCCGGTCACGGTAAGCCTGCGCACCGAACACCTGGGCGCCGAGGCACACTCCCCGGGCACGGCCGTGCTGATCACCGAGGTCGCGGACAGCGGACCCGGCATTCAGCCCGCTGTGCTCCCGCACATCTTCGACCGCTTCTACAAGGCCGACGCGGCCCGCACCCGTTCGGCGGGCAGCGGCCTGGGACTGGCGATCACCCTGGAGAACGTGAAGCTGCACGGCGGAACGATCCGCGCGGGGAACCGCCCCGAGGGCGGTGCCGTCTTCACCGTCGAGATACCGCTTCACACGGAGGAGGCCGGCGGATGAGGCGTGCGCGGAGCCGCCGACGTGTGCCGGCCGTCGCCTTCGCTGTGGCCGTCGCGGCCGCCGTACCGCTGCTCGGAGGCTGCGGTATCCGGGGGACCGACGTCATAGAGGCGGGCGGTCCCGCCAGCATCCAGGCCTTCGTGAACCCTGACTACGACATGCTGATCTTCTTCCGTTCCTCCGACGGAGGGCTGAGTCCCGTGGTCCGCCCGACCAGGCCCTCGGACGCGGTCTTCGGGACCGAATACCTCGTCTCGGGCGATGTGGAGGACTCCGGCGTCACGGAGGGACCGGTGCCGACGGAGAAGGTCGTCCGGTCGCTGCTCGCCGGTCCGCGGGAGAAGGACCGGGCCGCCGGCCTGAGCACCTCCCTGCCCGCCGTCCGCGCCGGCGGCACGGTCGCGGTCGAGCGCTCCTCGGGCGGCAGGGTCACGGCCCGCCTGCCTCTCGCCCTGGAGGGACTGGACAGCACCGCTCTACGTCAGCTGACCTGCACGATCGCCTACAGCCAGGGCGGCGACGGCAAGGCCGTGGTGGAGCTGACGGGCCAGGACGGGGCATCGAGGTCCGACACCTGCGGACTCGACCTCGGCAACACCGGGAACGTCCCCACGGAGGCCGAGCCCCGGGCCCGGCCCACGCCGCCCGGCACGACCGGCTGAGACCCCGTCACACACGACGGCGCTCGCCCTGGGGTGCGGCTCAGTGGTCGTCGCGGATGGTGGTCGCGATGCCGTTGCTGATCACGACCTCGGCGGAGAAGCCTTTCTTGGCGGCCGTCTCCAGTTCGGCCTCGGTGCACTCGGTGCCGCCCTCGCCGCCCGGCCCGGTGTTCACGGCGTCGCAGATGTCGTCGTAGCCCATGATCTTGGTGTCCTCGGCGAGGAGGAACTGCTGCTCGACGCCCTTCATGTCGGAGACGGTGTACTTGCCCGGCGCCAGGTAGGAGACGTTGCCGAACCAGGTGCCGTTGACGCCCTTGCCCTCGTTGATGCCCTCGACGACGGTCTCGCCGGAGCCGGAGCCGGAGCCGGAACCACCGCCGGAGCCGGAGCCGGAGCCGGTGTCCTGCTGAGGGGCACGCCGCTCGGTCACCAGGGCCGCGATACCGTCCTTCATCTCCACGTCGGCGCTCACGGCGCCCTTCTTGGTGGCCGCCTCGAGCTGATCCAGCGTGCACGGCGCGTCCACCTTGGACCCCGCCTCGCCGCATATCGTGCCGGAGCCGTAGACCTCGGTGTCGTCGGCGACCCAGAACTGCTGGTCGTCCTTGCCCGGTACGGACACGATGTACTTGCCCGGGGCGAGGTAGGTGACCTCGCCGTTCTTGAACGAGCCGCTGACGCCCTTGGAGTTCTTGGAGTTCTTGGAGTCCGACGCCTTCTCCGCGGCCGCCACCGGGCTTGCCGTGTCCGACTGGCTCGCGCCGGACGAGCTGTCATCGGTGCCGTTCTGGCACGCCGTCATCAGCAGTCCGGCGGTGATCGCGGCGGTGGCGAGGACAGCCTTGCGCAGGTGGCGGTTCTTCACGGGAGGTTCCTTCCAAGGGCGGCGGTAGCAGGGAGCCGGCGGCGTTTTCGCCGTTTCCCGCTCTGTGATCACTATGAGGACCCCCAGGTCCCACAGGTCACGCCTGTCCTCGCTTCAGAACAGCGTGGTCACACAGCCGTGACACAGCAACACATCGGCTGTGGACGGCAGTTCGTCGACGCCACCGTGCGTCACACGGGGAAGCGCAGGACGACCCGCAGCGCAGGACACGGCTCTCGAACACTGCTCGAACACCGGCGAGGACCATGACACCGGATGGACAACTGGGCTATCGGCCGGTCGCAATCAGGTATTCGACAAGGGACACCAGCAGATCGCGGCCGACCGACTTCTGCCTCATGTCCCCCATCACCAGGGGCACTTCGGGACCCAGGTCCAGCGCTTCACGAACCTCTCGCTCGTCCCGGTCCATCCGGCCGTGGAAGCAGTTGACGCCGACCACGAACGGGATGCCGCGGCTCTCGAAGAAGTCGATGGACGCGAAGCTGGACTCCAGTCGCCGGGTGTCGGCCAGGACGACCGCGCCGAGCGCGCCCTGCACCAGGTCGTTCCACATGAACCAGAAGCGCTCCTGGCCGGGCGTGCCGAAGAGGTAGACCACCAGTTGGCTGTTCACCGTGATGCGGCCGAAGTCCATGGCCACGGTGGTGGTGGTCTTGTCCTCGATGCCTCCGACGTCGTCGACGCCCACACTCGCGACGGTCATGTACTCCTCCGTACGCAGCGGAGTCACCTCACTCACCGCCGCGACGAGCGTCGTCTTGCCCACGCCGAAGCCACCTGCCACGAGGATCTTGACCGCCGCGGGCGACGTGACTGCGCGCGCGCCGCCGACCGGGTCAGATTCTACGAAGACCATCCCTCACCGCCCGCAGAAGTGTCATGTTCGATTCGCTTCCTACCGCCATGGCGATCGGTGGTCGGGTTGTCACCCTGCCGAGTCCGACCAGATCGTCGATCAGGATCTTCGTCACGGCCACGGGCAGATTCAGTTCGGCGGCGACCTCCGCCACCGCCGCAGGCCGTAGGCACTGCTGGAGTATCGAGCGGTGCTCGGGCTGCAGACCACGGGTGCCGGCCCGGCCCGGCGCCGGTTCGACGGTCGTCACGATGGTGATGAGGGTGAGGTCGTCGCGCGCCGGAGCCGTCCGGCCCTGGGTGATGGTGTATGGCCTGACGAACAGTGATTCGGCGTCGTCGGCGTCCTCGGCCTCCATGTCGTCCATCCAGTGACTCACTCACGTACACCGCCCTCGACGGGTGGCGCACCGACGCGGGCCTCGGCGCCCAGACGCTGGCCCACCTGCTGCATCAGGGTGTGCATGGCCACGGCCATGAGCTCGGCGTCCACCTCCTGGGAGGCGACGACAGCCAGGTGGGTACCCCTGCCTGCGGCGGATATGAACAGCCAGAGATCGCTCATCTCGACGATCACCTGGAGCACCGGACCACCGCCGAACAGGCTCCCGGCGCCTCGGGCCAGACTCTGCTGGCCGGTGGCCACGGCGGCGAGGCGCTCCGCGTCCCGTCGGGCGATGGTGCGGGACTGGCTGACCACCAGCCCGTCGTCGGACAGCACGATGGCGTGCTGGGTGCCGGGCACCTGTTCGACCAGGCCGTCCAGCAACCAGTCGAGGTCCTGAAGGGTGGCGGTCGTTCGCTGTGTCATGGTCAGTCTTCCGTCGGGGTCCGTCTGCGATACGGGAGGGCTTCGGTGCGGTCGCGTTCCCCGGTGCCGCGCTCCACGGCGCCCGGGTCCGCGCCGCCGTGTGCTCCGGCGCTGCTGAACACGGCGTCGGTGTGGTGGGCGTCGTCCCGGGCCTTGCGGGACTGGCGCTGGAAGGCGCCGATCGTCGCCCCGGAACGGGCCGGAGCGGCCGGTCGCTCCGGTGCCTGCGCGGCGGCCGGGTGCGCCCGCACATTCGCATGGGGGTCCCGCAGCTCGTCGACGAGGCTGGCCATGCGCACCCGTTTGGGCAGCGGCTGCTCCGTCGGGGTGTGGTGCACCGGCGGCAGGCCGGTGTGCGACCGCTGCCCGGTGGACGTGTCACCGTGGTGAACCGCGGACCCGGCCCCGGCGCGGGAAAGCGGGGTGAACACGTTGACCACCGGCGCCGTGCCGTGGGCCGGGCCCGGCCCGGCCGTCGTGACCGGATCCGCGGTGGGCCATTCCGGGGTGGCGACCGTCGTCGACACGGGCTCAGGACCCTCGAATCCTTCGAATCCCTCGGGACCCGAAGGAGCCGAAGGATCCTCGACGACGAAATGGTCGGGGATCAGGGCGACCACCCGGGTGCCGCCGAACGACGAGGGCCGCAGCTCCACCTTGATGCCGAGCGACTGGGCCAGTCGGGACACGACATAGAGGCCGAGCCTGACGTCGTCGGCACGCGACAGGACGTCCAGCCGGGGAGGTTCAGCCATCAGCCGGTTCGCCTCGTCGTACTGCTCGGGGTCCATGCCCACGCCGCGGTCTTCGATCTCCACCGCGAGGCCGCGCCCCACCCGGGCGGCGTACACCTCGACGGGGGTCGGCGGCCTCGAGAACGTCACCGCGTTCTCCATGAGTTCGGCCAGCACATGCACCACCAGTCCGACCGCTCGTTCGGAGAGCCAGACGCGGCCCTCGACCTCGATCTGGATCCGGCGGTAGTCCTGGACCTCGCTCTGTGCGGAGCGGAGCACATCAAGGAGCAGCACGGGTTTGCGCCAGCGCCGCTGCGGCTGGCCGCCGCCGAGGATCACCAGGTTCTCCTCGTACCGCCGCAGCCGGGCGGTGAGATGGTCCAGGTCGAAGAGGCCCTCCAGGACCTCCGGGTCCTCGTGCCGGCGCTCCAGCTCACTGAGCTTCTTCATCTGGAGCCCGATGAGCAGCTGGGTGCGGCGGGCGATGCGCTGGAGGAGTTTCTCGAATCCGCGGAACTGCCCCACCTGCGCCATGGTGGTGTCCAGCGCACTGTGCCGCGCGAGGTTGAGCGCCTGGCCCAGTTGGCCGAGTTCGTCGTGACCGTGCTGGATCTGCGGGAGTTCGGCGTCCGCGTCGACGGCCTCCCCCCTCCGCATGCGCTCGACCACGTCCGGCATCCGGGTCTGCAGGTCGAGGGCTGCCTGCCGGAGGGCGAAGATCCGGCGGCGCAGCATTCGGGTGAGCAGTGCGCTGACCACGATGACCACGACCACCGCCCCCGCGCCCATCGCGCTGGTGAGGACCAGCTTCGTCACCATGGAGTCGAGCTCCCGGTCCGTGGCCGCCGTGAGAGTGGCCGAGTAGGCGCCGTTGAGCTCCTGGAGCGGGCCCATGACCTGTTCGACGCTGCTGCTCCAGGTCTTGCCCAGTTCGGCGGAGAAGGCGTTCGACCCGGACGAGGAGCGGCGCACCACGTCGTGTTCGGCGTCGGTCTTCGCTTTCCACGCACTGCCGGCCATCAGCTTCCGGTACCGCGTCGCCTGGTCGCTGGGGACAAGGGCCTCGACCTTGTTGTCGTAGATGAAGCGTTCGGAGCCGATCCACTCGGCCAACTGCTCGCGTTCGCCGGCGGAGAGGCGCCCGGTGACGGTGCCGCGGGTGATGATCGCGCTCTCGCGCGAGATCATCTCCATGCCCCAGACCGAGTCGATGGCCGGCCGGGCGAGGTAGTCGATGTCCGCGATGCCGACATTGCTCAGTACGGTGAACAGCTTGAGGTCGGTGGCGATGAGTCCGGTGTAGTCGTCGAACGTCTGCTGCTGGGAGGCGGTCCGCCGGTCGACGGCGTTCCGGTAGTCGGCCAGTTTGTCCAGGTCCCTGCCCACCCGGACGACGTTGCGGCGGATGTCGTCCGGGGCGTCCCATTCACTGCCGGGGAGCGCCTGGACGGTTTTGACGGCCGCGTCGGTTCGGCCGCGCTGCTTCTGCAACTCCGCCTTGTACGACCGGGAGTCGCCCAGCGCCGCACCGCTGAGCCGCCGTTCCTCCTGGAGGCTGAAGAACGCGGCCATGATGGGCCGCGCGGCCTCGGTGGACGCCTCGTTGCGCTGCCGCTGCTGCTGCCACTCCGTGTACAGCTGCACGGAGGTCGTCGCCCACAGGGCGACCAGAGTCACGCTGGGCACCAGCGCCAGGATGAGCAGGGCCGTGCGAAGTGACGGCTGCCGCCTGGCTCCTCTCTCCGAAGAGCCTCTCTCCGGAGGGCCTTGCTTTTTCGACGCACGTGCATGCACTGCCACGGAAGTTCCCCAGCGCTGCTCTGAGTGACGGGCCGCCTACGGTCCGCTCGACGACGCCAGATACTATCGCGAAACAGTTAGCCAAATATATCTATCTAATTTCGATTGGGCCATGACGAATTGCGGACCGTACTCCGTAGGTGACGCATCATCAGCACATCTCAGAGCCCGCCCGGCACGAAGTCACGAAGTACGGCAAGGCGATCTCGCCGGTGGAGGCGGGCCCGGCGCGGGGCGGTGCTCGGCGGCGTGGGTAGGTTGGTGGCCACCGACCCAGGAGTTGCCCCGTGCCCGGCCGCCTCAGCGTTTTGTTCGTGACCGATCTCGCCTACCAGGCCAGGGGGCGGCGCTACTGCGACGAGGACATCTTCCTGTCGTCGCGGCTGCGGAACGACTTCGACGTCGCTTTGTGCCACCCGCTGGATGCCGCCGCTCTCATGGACGCCTTCGACGGGGTCGTGGTCCGCAACAGCGGCCCTGTGCTGCACTACCAGAAGGAGTACGACGCCTTCCGGAACCAGGCCGCGGCGCGCGGCACCCGGGTCTACAACCCGCTGTCCGGCCGGGCCGACATGGCCGGCAAACAGTACCTGCTGGACCTGACGGCAGCCGGATACCCGGTCATCCCCACCATCGACCGGCCCCAGAACCTCGGCGCGCTGCCCGAGACCGGCCAGTACGTGGTCAAGCCGAAGGCAGGGGCGGACTCCATAGGCCTCAGCTTCGTCTCCCGGGAGCAGCTGGACGGCCTCACCTATGGCGACATTCTGGTCCAGCCCCGCATCGACTTCCGCTACGAGGTGTCGTTCTACTACGTCGACGACGCCTTCCAGTACGCCCTCCACGCCCCCGACCCCGACCGTCGTTGGGTCCTCGAGCCCTACCGGCCCACGGAAGCCGATCTCGGTTTCGCCCGCCGCTTCATCGACTGGAACACCCTCGATCACGGTATCCAGCGCGTGGACGCCTGCCGCACCCAGGAGGGCGACCTCCTCCTGGTCGAGCTGGAAGACCTCAACCCCTACCTGTCCCTGGACCATGTCGACGACCCGACCCGTGACACCTTCGTCGCCGGCATGACCGCCTCCCTCCACCGGTTCCTGGACATCTCACCCCGCACCTGACCGGCACACCCCCGGCCACCTCAACTGCCGCTGCCCCTTCGTGTACTGGCTCGACCGGCTCGTAGGGCCTTCCGCCGGGTCGCGGAAGACGGATCCGAGCTACCCGTCCGTGCTGGATGGCCGGGCGCGGTCGCCCGGTCGTCCGCCGGCCGGGAAGGAACGGGCGGTGCCGCGGACGCGCAGGGCGACCTCGTCCCCGACGGCGGGCGGCCGGGCGGCCGGGTCGAAGACCCGCGCGGCCACCAGCGTGCCGTCGCTCAGGCGCAGGGCGAGCACCGCGTCGTGGCCGTAGAAGTCGCGCCGTACCACGGTCGCGGCGACCGCGCCTGCCGTCCCTGGCGAGGCGAGCGTGATCTGTTCGGGCCGCAGCAGTACGCGCGTCGGGCCGGTCGGCGCACCGCCTTCGAGCCGTGTGAGTCCTACGGTGCCCAGAGGGGTGCGAGCCTGGTCGCCGTCCATCACACCGGGCAGCCACACCGCCTCGCCGACGAACCCGGCCACCCACGGGTCGGCCGGTGATCCGTAGAGGAGTTCCGGGGGGCCACTTTGGACGATACGGCCGTCCCGCATGACCGCGACCTCCGCGGCCATCGACAGCGCCTCCGCCTGGTCGTGGGTGACGAGGACCGCCGTGGCGCCGTCGGCGTGCAGGGCCTGCCAGACGTCCCGGCGCACTTCGGCCCGCAGCGCGGCGTCGAGTGCGTTGAACGGCTCGTCGAGCAGCACGACCGGCGGGCGCGGCGCGAGTGCCCGGGCGACCGCGACGCGCTGCTGCTGCCCGCCGGAGAGGTGGTGCGGCATCCGTTCCTCGAAGCCTGCAAGACCCACCAGCTCCAGCACGGCAGCCGCCCGGCCGGCCCGCCGGGCGGCCCGGCCGAGCCCGTAGGCGACGTTGCCGAGGACGGAAAGGTGCGGGAAGAGCGCGCCCTCCTGGGGGACCACCGCGATCCGCCGCCGCTCCGGCGGCACCGATGCGTCGGAGGTGGCGACACGGCGGCCGTCGATACGGATCTCTCCGGCGTCCGGCGCCTCGAAGCCCGCGATGCAGCGCAGCAGCGTGGTCTTGCCCGAGCCGGAGGGACCGAGGACGGCGACGAGCGCTCCGGAGCGGACGCCGAGGTCCACTCCGGACAGTGCCTGGACGCGGCCGTAGGCCTTGTGGACGCCGGCGATGCGCAGTTCCGCCATGTCAGCCGCCTGTCCGGGTGAGGACGCCGGTGCGTGCCGACAGCCACCACGTGGGTACGGCGGCGATGAGCACCAGCAGGGCCGCATAGGGGGCGGCGGCGGCGTACGCGGCGACCGAGGTGTGCTTCCACAGACCGGTGGCGAGGGTGTCCGTTCCGGTGGGGCGCAGCAGCAGCGTGGCGGGCAGTTCCTTCATACAGGTGAGGAAGACCAGTGCGGCGCCGGCGCCGATGCCGGGTGCGGCCAGTGGCAGGGTCACCGTGCGCAGTACGTACGCCCGGCGCCGTCCGAGCGAGCGGGCCACCTCCTCCAGGCCGGGCGGGGCCTGTGCCGCGGCTGCGCCGACGGCCGCGACGGCGAGGGGCAGGAACAGGGCCGCGTACGCGAGCGCGAGCAGCCACACGCTCTGGTAGAGGGGGTAGGCCACGTTGATGCCGAAGAACACCAGCGACAGCCCGATGACCAGACCGGGCAGCGCGTGCGAGAGATACGCCAGGCGGTCCAGAGCCACGGAGAGCAGGCCGGGAGCGCGGGCGGACAGCAGTCCGACCGGCATCGCCAGCACTAGGGTCAGGACCGTGCCGAGCAGGGCGACCTGCAGCGAGTTCCCGGCGGCGTCGGCGAGTTCGCCGAGCGACCCGGGCCGTGAGACGCCCTCGCCGAACCACCGGACCAGACTCAGCGCCGGCACGCCGAGAGCCGACCCGAGCACACCGGCGAGCCCGAGTACGGCCGCCCGGCGCAACCGGCCCAGGCGCAGTCGCGTCGGCGGCCGGGGCGCCCCGCCGCCGAGACGGGCGTAGCGGGCCGCACGCCGTCGGCTGAGCTGCTCGGCGAGAAGCACCAGCGCCGTGAGGGCGACGAGGGCCGTGGCGAGCACGAGCGCCCCGGTGCGGTCGAAGCCGAGGTTGATCGAGGTGAAGACGGCCCGGGTGAGGACGTCCACCCGCAGGATCGAGACGGCCCCGAAGTCGGAGAGCACGTAGAGCGCGACCAGCAGCGCGCCCGCCGCCACCGCCGGCCGTACCTGGCGCAGCGTCACACCGACGGTCGTACGCCACGGACCGCGCCCCAGAGAACGGGCCACCTCCTCCTGCCCCGGGTCCACGCCGACCAGCGCGGCGGCGACCGGCAGGTAGACGTACGGGTACGAGACCAGCGTGAGCACGAGGGCCGCTGCCCAGAAGCCCTCGAAGCCCTCCACCGTGGACACCCAGGCGAAGGTCGCGACGTAGCTGGGGACCGCGAGGGGAAGCGCGGCGAGCACCCCGAACAACCGCCGGGCCGGCAGATCGGCGCGGGTGACCAGGAACGCCACGACCACGCCCAGGACCGTGCAGGCCGCGGTGACGACCACCGCCAGCGCCACGCTCCGGACGACGAGTTCCCCGGTGCGCTCGGTGAACAGTTCGCCGGCGATCCGGTCCCAGCCCGCCTCGCCGACCCGTATCCCCAGATAGGCCAGCGGAATGAGCGCGACGCCGATGGCGAGCATCGCCGCGCAGGCCAGAGCCGGGCGCGGCATCAGCCGCCGCGTCCGGCGCAGGACGAGGGCCGGCGTGCTGCTCAGACGAGCCCCGATTCCCTGATCATTTCGATGGTCGTCGCCAGGTCGTCCAGGTCGTTCAGGTCGATGTCCGGTGCGTTCAGCGACGACAGCGAGGGCAGGCCGGGAGCCGGGCCGACACCGTCGATCAGCGGGTACTCGTACGTCTGCTCGGCGAAGTAGGTCTGGGCCTGATTGCCCAGCAGGTAGTCGACGAACTCGCGGACGTCCGGATCGTCGTCGGCCTTGTCCAGCACGCCGACACCGGAGACGTTGACCAGGCTGCCGATGTTCTTGTCCGGGAAGAAGTGGTTCTTCGCCTTGAGGGCGTCGACGGTGGTGCCCTCCTCCTTGGCCAGCTCGTACACGTAGTAGTGGTTGACCAGCCCGGAAGCGAGCTTGCCGGAGTTGACGTCGGCGACGATCGGCGCGTTCCCCTCGCGGATCTGGGCGTCGTTGGCCTTCAGCCCGTCGAGGAACTCTCTTGTCCTCGCGTCACCGTGCTCGACCCGCATCGCGGTGATGAACGCCTGGAACGAGCCGTTGGTCGGCGCGATGCCCACCTTGCCCTTCCATTCGGGCTCGGTCAGTTCGAACACGGACTTGGGCAGATCGGCCTTGGCGACCTGGTCGGCGTTGTAGGCCATCGTGCGCACGCGGCCTGTCACACCGACCCACTCGCCGCCCTCGTCCCGGTAGGCGGCCGGCACCCTGTCCAGCACCTCGTCGGGCAGCTTGGCGAAGAGACCCTTCGCGGCCACCGCCCCCAGGGCCCCCGCGTCCTGGGCGAGGAAGACGTCCGCCGGGCTCCGACTGCCCTCTTCCTGCAGCTGGGCGGCCATCTGCGCGGTATCGCCGTAGCGCACCTCGACGGTGATACCTCTGGCCTCCTGGAAGTCCTCCAGCACCGGCTTGACGAGCGACTCGCTCCGACCGCTGTACACGGTGATCTTGTCGTCCGTGCCCGGGTGAGCCTCGGCCCGGTCGGCCTCGGCCCGCGCGGCCTCGGTCTGCGTGGTCTGTCCCCCGCAGGCCGTGGCTCCCAGGGCCAGCAGACCGCCGAGGGCCGACGCCAGCAGGGGCCTCATCCCGGAGATACTCACGATCCCGCTCCTCCGTCGCCGGCCACACCAGGCCATGGTTAGGTCAGGCTAAGCTTCTTTAAGTCAGGCTAACCTCGCCAATGGCACATATGCCCATTTTTGTTCGGCGTCAGGGGTGACGCCGTGAGCAGAGGCAATCGGTGACAGGTCGCGTACGCGGATCAGTCGCGCACGCGGATTCAGATGCCGGGCAGGCCGTCCCCGGCACCGGGCACTTCGTGGTCGGGTCGGCTCTCGGGCCGCTCGACGACCTGAGCGAGGTAGAGCGGCTCGCCCAGCCTCTCGGTACATCTGAGGGCCAACCGTGTCCTCCGCCGATGGCAAAGGACAGTTCAGCTCATGCCGGGGGCGCTGTCCGGCTACGACCCGAAGTTCTGGGTCCAGTAGTTGCCCGGCTGCGCCAGGCCCACACCGAGCTCCTTGAAGCCACAGTTGAGGATGTTGGCCTTGTGGCCGGGGCTGGCCATCCAGCCGGCCATGACGCTTTCGGGAGTGCCGTATCCGGCGGCGACGTTCTCGCCCGCGGACCTGAAGTTGTACCCGACACGGGCGAGGCGGTCGCCCATGGACGAACCGTCGGAACCGGTGTGAGACATGTTCTTGTGATCGGCCATGTCCTGGCTGTGGTTCTGAGCGGCCTTGGTGAGCTTGGCGTTCGTGGTCAGCGGCCCACAACCCGCCTTGTCGCGCTCGGAGTTGACCAGGGTCAGCACACGATTCGTGGGACCGGAGTCCGCCGTGCTGGCGGGGGCGCTGGGAGCTTTGCTGGAACGCGTGGCCTTCGGGGTCGGAGTGCTTGAAGGCGGAGCAGGCCTAACGGGTTTGCTGCGGGGGCGCGTAGGGGTGGGACTGGGACTCTTGGACGCCGAGGGGGACGCTTTCTTCGGGGTTCTGGCCGGAGTGGCAGGGGGAGAAGTGGCCGCCTTGGAGGCGGCCGGGGGCGCGGTGGGCGTCCGCGAGGGCGGCGCGTCGGCTACTTGATCCGAAGTGCCCCATCCCAGCCAGGAGAACGCCACACTGCGCAAGCCCCCCAGCTCGCTACCGCTCGCCAGCGCGACCGAAGGAATACCCACGGCGCCCGCAGCCACCACGATGACTGCGGTACGGGATATCTTCCGGCGCTTCTTTTTCTGGCGATGCTTGTTCATACGTGGCCTCACTCAGTGGTCCGGCATTGGGCAGCAAAGCAGCGCAGCGCTGGCGAGCCCGGTCATTATGGGGATCGGCGAGCGCACCGGGCAACGAACACCCGTACTGCTGCTGGGGGTGCCGACGAGTTCACCCGGGCCATGAGGACGTACGGATCCAGCCGTCGGCACACAATCTCCGCCACCCGCACACACCAGTGACCAGGCCGAAGAGGCTCTCCCGCAGCTGTGGTCGTCAAATTCACCGATCGAGAAAATCAGCTGGATTACCACCTGCGGTAGAAAATGTCCGATTGGGATTCAAAAGAACGGAGCTGTTACCAGCAGTAATCGGCCAATCCATCCCATTGGGTAAAATTCTGGCGTGATGCATATCACTCTGATCGAGGTGTGGGAATTACTGAGCCGGAACGGTTGAGTTTCCTGCGTGTTGGCCGGGTGTGATCGAGGTTGAGGACGCGCGTCGGCTTTCGAGCCTGCTCGCGTCGGTGGTCGGCCGGACGCGGCTGATGCGGCCGTCCTCGACGCGCCGCCGGCCGGCGGCGAGGAAGGGCTCACCGTCCCCGCGGAGGTGTTGCCCTTTCCCCCGGATGAGTTCCGCCTGCCTGTACCGGAACCGCTCGCGCTTGCCCATGACGCCGAGGCCCCCGCCACCGCGCGTTCTCCGACGTACGAGGTGAGCGGTGCCCGCCGCATCCAAACGACGTGCACCCATGTCCGCGTACCCCTCCATGTGTCGTGTGGGGCACGCGGACATGAGGTGCGAACAGAAGGAGTTACGTGGACTCTTCCTGCGGAAGAGCGCGGCTGTTGATCGCGTCGGCGATGGCGTAGGCGGTGCGGACGAAGGACTCTGCCTGCTGCGCCGACAGGTTCTGCGCGGAGGTCTCCTCCAGGGCCTGCCACATGGCTGCGATGGGCTCGCGCATGGCACGGCCCTTGTCGGTGAGGTGGACGACCATGACACGCCGGTCGTGTGCGGCCGGCTCGCGGACGAGCAGGCCGGCGTCCTGCATGCGGCGTAGTGCCTTGGAGATGGTGGAGTGGTCCACGTCGACGCTTTCGAGCAGCTCGGACTGGGTCTGGCCGTCCCGGTCCAGGAGGTGCATCAGCAGCAGTTCCTGTCCGGGATGCAGGTCCATCTCGCGGAGCATGGCCGCGGCGCGGGCGCGGTGAGCGCGGGCGAGCTGGTAGATCGCGTAGCTCATCGGCCCCTCGCCGGCCGTGGTGGGGATGCGGGGTGTGGGGGCGGGCATAGGTCGGTTCCTCAGACGGTGTGGGTGGGGTAGTCGGTGTAGCCGGCCACTCCGCCGCCGTAGAAGGTCGCCGGGTCGGGGGTGTTCAGCGGCGCGTCAGAGCGTAGCCGCTCGACCAGGTCCGGGTTGGCGAGCGCGAGGGCGCCGACGGAGACGAGGTCGGCCGTGCCGTTGTCGATGTCCTTGGCGCGGGTGGGCAGGTCGGTGCCGGCCCGGTTGAGGATCAGCGTGGTCGGCCACAGCGCGCGCAGGGTGCCCAGCAGCTCCTCGTCGCCCGCGTGCATCACGTGGAGGTAGGCGAGGCCGAGCGGGCTGAGGGCGCGCAGCAGCGCCGGATACAGCTCGGCGGTGTCGGACTCGGCGATGTCGTTGTAGGGGTTGCCGGGGGAGATGCGCAGGCCGGTGCGGTCGGCGCCGATCTCGCCGGCCACGGCAGCGGCCACCTCGACGGCGAAGCGGATGCGGTTGTCGAGGGAACCGCCGTAGCGGTCGGTGCGCTGGTTGGTGTTGTCGGACAGGAACTGGTGCACCAGGTAGCCGTTGGCGGCGTGGATCTCCACGCCGTCGGCGCCTGCCGCGACGGCGGCCGCTGCGGCGCGGCGGAAGTCGTCGACGGTCGCCGCGACCTCCTGCGTCGACAGGGCACGGGGTGTCGGCATCTCCTGGGGCCCGGACACGGTGAACATCATGCCCTCCGGCGGGATCGCCGAAGGGGCGACCGGCCGGCGTCCGTGGGGGGTGTTGTCGGGGTGGCAGATGCGTCCGGTATGCATCAGCTGGATGACGATCCGTCCGTCGGCCGCGTGCACGGCGTCGGTGACCTTGCGCCATCCGGCGATCTGCTCGTCATTGTGGATGCCGGGGGTGAGGAGGTAGCCCTGGCCGTCGGTGGAGGGTTGGGTTCCCTCGGTGATGATGAGCGCGTGCGAGGCCCGCTGGGCGTAGTACTCGGCGTTCAGCTCGGTCGGTACGCCTTCAGGTGTGGAGCGGTCACGGGTCATGGGGGCCATGACCAGGCGGTGCGGGAGGGGCATGTCGCCGACGGCGGTCGGTGTCCACAGGGAGTTCAGCATGAGCGGTCCTTCGGTGCGGTGATGAACAGGTGGTGATCGGGAAAGCGGGGGCGTGGCGGAGGGAGTGGCGAGCGTGATCAGTCGAGGGTGAGGACGAGCTTGCCCCGGACATGTCCGGCGTCGCTGACCTGCTGGGCCGTGGCGGCCTGGTCGAGCGGGTAGGCGGTGACGGTGGTGACGAGCTTTCCGGTCGCGACATCCTGGGCCAGGGCGGCCAGGCGGGCGGCCGAGCGTTCCTGGCCGCCGCTGGAGAAGGTGATGCCGAGCTGGTGCGCGCGGAAGTCGGCGATGGTGACGATGCGCTCGGTGCCGCCGCGCAGGGTGATGGAGTCCTCCAGGGCGCCCTTCCCGGCCAGGTCGAACACCGCGTCCACTCCGTCGGGGGCCAGTGCCCGGACCCGCTCGACCAGGCCCTCGCCGTAGAGGGTCGCGGTGGCGCCGAGCGAGGTGAGGTAGTCCTGGTTGGCGGGGCCTGCGGTGGCAATCACGCGTGCTCCGCGGGCCGTGGCGAGCTGGACCGCCAGGGTGCCGACCGCTCCGGACGCGCCGTGCATCAGTACGGTCTCCCCGGCGGCGACCCTCAGCAGGTTCAGAACCCGCTCAGCCGTCTCGCTGGCCACCGGCAGCGCGACCGCGTCCTGCCAGTCGAGGCCGGCGGGCTTGGGGGCCACGGTGGTGGCCAGCGCGTACTGGGCGTACGAGCCGGTGTCCGACCAGCCCAGCACCTCATCGCCGACCTGCACGTCGCTCACACCCTCACCCAGGGCGTCCACCACGCCGGCGAGCTCGCCACCGGGGACGGCGGGGAAGGTCGTCGGGCGGACGGCCTCCAGCATCCCGGAGCGGATCTTGCCGTCCAGCGCGTTCAGCCCGGCCGCCTTGACGCGGACGCGGACCTGGCCGGGGCCGGGCTGCGGGACCTCGATGTCCGCCTCGTGCAGCACTTCCGTGCCTCCGAAACGGTCGAACAGGATGGCTTTCATGACGACTCCTCTCGTGTCGCCACCCATTTAGGTGGCTGGACACATAACCAACGTAACAGCGAATCTGTGGCTAGCCAAGTATTGCTGCCGCTCGGTGCTGCGCGAGATCGGCCGCGGTCGCGTCGGTCCCCTCGAGACGGTGGTCGATGCGGGAGGTGCCTGTCGGAGCGAGCCTTGCGCTCAGGCGCCGAGAGCGCGGCACACCCAGGCGGTGCGGGCCGTGAGGGCGGTGCTGCGGCCGGCCGGTGCGGTGGAGCAGGGCTCGGAGCACCCGCTGGGCCGGACGATCGTCGCGTACGCCATGGGGGTGCCCCCGCGCGACCGAGTTCGAGCGTCGGGTGATGTCCTGATCGGACAGGGCACGCTGCCGGAGGTGAGCGGCTTCGCCGTGACCGCGGGGCGCGGCGTGCGCGGCCGGGCCGAGGGGCGGCTGGTCGAAGTCCTCGCGCCGGACGGCGAGTTGCCCGCCGCCCTCACCGACGCGTTGCGGGCGGCGGAGGCCGGCGTCAACACCCCCGTGCTGGTCCGTGTCGACGGGGTCGCCGAGGCGCTGATCGAGGTCGGGGACGTCGTGCGCCCCGGCAGTTACCGGGCCGTGGATCGGCTGCGGCGCCTCGGTGTGCGCCCGGTGCTCGCTACCGGCGACCGGGAGGCACCGGCGCAGGCGGTCGCCGTAGCGCTCGGCATCGAGGAGGTGTACGCCCGCTGCACACCCGAGGACTCCGAGGACTTCCGGGCCTCCCTCGCGCCCCTGATCGGGGAGGGTCCCGCCGCGGATGTCGCGGGCGGCTACCAGGCCATGCAAGCGCTGCCGGACCGCTCGATCGCACCCGAGCGCTCCGCCCAGAAACTGCTGGGCATCACTCCCCGGACCGCGATCCAGTGGCTGGCCGACATCGGTGTGGCATAGCGCGCGCCGAAACGGCGTGTGACGTGTGTCACGTCATTCCATTGGTTACGTTGAGGTGACTGGTTACTGATGGTGAGTATGGAGGTGCAGCAGGGCGAACCCATAACAGTAAGTCGTACCGCCTCAATGCCAGAGGCCTAAGGAGTGTTGTCATGACCGGCAAGAACGTCGACATCGCAAGCGAGTACTTCCAGGCCGTGCAGAAGGGTGACCTGGCCAAGGTGGGCGAGCTCCTGGCCGAGGAGATCGTCTGGCACCAGCCGGGCGCCAACCGGTTCTCCGGTGAGCACAAGGGGCGCGACGCCGTCTTCGCGATGCTCGGCGGGATGATGGAGGCCAGCCAGGGCTCCTTCACCATCGACACGGTCCACACCCTGATGGGCAACGGCGACATGGTGGCCGCCTCCATCCACTTCGCCGGCCGGCGCGAGGACGCCTCCATGAGCATGGACGGCGTGGATGTCCTGCGCCTCAAGGACGGCAAGATCGTCGAGATGTGGCTGTTCTCCGGCGACCAGGTCGCCGAGGACGCCTTCTGGGGACAGTAGGCCGCCCGCATCCTTCCCAGACAGAAGCCGTCCGGCACTGCGCTACCGTGCCGGACGGCTTGTTGCGTGGGTCACCAGGCGACCGGCGGCAGGATCCCTCGACTCCGGGCGGCTCCGGGCGCGAGTTCAGGACGCCGCCCGCCCACCTCTGGTGACCAGTCACAGTCACTGGCGGGCGTCGTAGCTCTCCCGTGCCGCGAGTACTTCGGTGATGTGGTCCTCGGCCCAACTGCCCAATGCGTGAATCGGGGCGTGCAGGGTGCGACCCAGTGCGGTCAGCTCGTATTCGACCCTGGGTGGCACCTCGGCGTACACGTGCCGGTTGACGATTCCGTCCCGTTCCAGGTCCCGGAGGGTCTCGGTGAGGACCTTGGCGCTGATGCCGTCGACGGTGGCGCGCAGGTCGCGGAAGCGCATGCGGTCGGCACTGAGGGCGATGACCACCATGGCCGTCCACTTGTTGGCGACGCGAGCGAGTGAGGTACGGGACGGGCAGGTCGCCGTCATGACGTCGAAGGCCGGCAGTTGTGGCATGCGTGACATCCCCTCGTCGGTTACGTGGAGGCGACTGGTTACCGATGGTGAGTGTAGGGCCCCAGCAGGCAGTACTCGACTGAGCTCGGCCGAACTCGGCTGAGGAGAATCGACTATGGAGCCCACCACCATGCTCGCCGTCACCAACCGCTACGTCGACGCGGTGTCCGCCAAGGACTTCGCCGCGGTCGACGGCATGTTCGCCGACGACATCGCCGGTAAACCTTCCACAACAGCGCCGGGAACTACCGATGGGGCCGAGCCGACCAGTCAGCAGAGAGTTCTCACTGGGAGGTAATCCATGGAACGTCGTACTTTCCTGCAGGCGTCCGCTTTGTCGACCGGGCTGGCGGCGGTGGGCACGCCGTCGACGGCATCGAGGACACCGTTGCCCGCCTGCGCACCCACGGCGCCGAACTCGTCGGCGAGATCGCCCGGTTCGAGGACAGCTATCTGCTCTGCTACCTCCGTGGCCCCGAGGGCATCATCGGCGAACTGGCCGAGCAGCTGCGCTGAGAAGGAGGAACCGAACCATGCAGCCGAACGGAAGCCATGAGAGGGACCTCGGAGAGAGGTGGCTCGCCACTTCTGAAGTCGTTTATTAGCGTGGCGGTAACTTCGCAATTCTGGCCATATTTGTGCGTATTGATCGCGAGAGTGTCGGCCCAAGATCGCCTACGACCCTCAGCTGTGATCGCGGCTTTGGGCGGGAGCTGCCGTGGGGCGAGTGACCATGGCCCCGTAAGCTTGCGGCGCGTCGGGCAGTCTGCGGACCTGCCCGGTAAAGCACGACGTTGGGGCCATGATCTTCGAGGCTCGCGCCAAAGTGGCTGCGCAAAGCCGTGGAGCCGACCGCCTCAGCCACGGAGCACCGTCCACGGGAGCGGGAGTGCCGACACCGCACCGCCGCCACGATCTGGCCTCGCTCGTAACACAAAGCGCCTCTGACCTGCTGTGCGGCAGTCCCCTCAGCTCCCATGCCCAGTGCTGTATTTGGCCGCTACTGGAGACTCCATGGTGCGCTTGAGGTGCCGGGATCGCTCGCAGAGTGTGATCGGCGGAGACGACAAAGAGGCCCAGGTCGCTGACCTGGGCCTTAGTTGTGGAGCGGGTGACGAGAATCGAACTCGCGCTCTCAGCTCGGGAAGCTACGGCGCTTGGGTAGCCGCTGTGGCTCTGACCTGCACAGAGGTCTTCCCTCTGGGTGGTCGCGCGGGTCGGATCGCACCGTTGTTGACCGTGGTTGTCCGCTCTTACGGGCACGCTATGGGCACGACGCCGTGGATCGGCGGGATCCTGCGTGAGCGTGATGGTCGAAGCAGCGCTCGCGGGGGACGGGTCCGGTGCCCTTGCCCTGCGTCTCGCGACGAGTTCCTCCGAACCCGCAGCTGAGGGTGCTCAGGACGGAGAAGACTCCGGTGACGAGGAAGGTCAGTCCGGCGAAGGCGGCGAGGACGATCTGGAACGCGTCGAGGATCAGCATGCCTTGACGATCCCGCCCGGTCGGCATGTCCTTCCCTCGGCCGCACAGCCGATTCGGCGCACCGCACCTCGGCCATTTGGCCGACCCGCAGACCGGCCGTTCTTCCCTAGCCTTCGACCGTGAACACCAAAACACCGCTCCCCGAAGGGCGTGCTCGGGCCCGGCGTCTCCAACTGAACCTGCCGGTCGTCTCGTTGGCGACCTACGTCGGCCTCGCCCTGCTGTGGCTGCTCGACCTGTGGAACTGGTCGGCATGGCACGCCCCGGCCGCGGCCGCGGGCACGGACTCCGAGTTGGACCGGCTCGGTCTCGTGCCCCTGTGCAGCGGGCTCGTGGCGGCCCTGATCCTGCTCCTGCCCGCCCGCTGGATACGTCTGGAGGTCCGGGCCTGGCTCACCGCCCTCCTCTCACTGGCCCTGACCGTCTTCGCTGTCACGACCCACCTGCTGCCGGAGGAGTGGAGCTTCCTCGAGCTCGCCTGCATGCTGATCCTGCTGGTGCGCGTCTGCCGTACGACGACGCCACCCGCCGTCGTGGTGGCGCTGGTCGTGACGCTCGGCGCCGCGGTGATCGTCCTTCCCTACCGGTGGTGGGGCGACCCGCTCTGGCCGGGCAACTTCGCCATGTTCTTGACGTTGGCCGCCGCCGGGGCGGTCGCGCTGGGCTGCTATCTGCGGTCGCTGGACGCCCGACGGGCCCGTGCGGTCGTCGCCGTGCGCGAGGGCGAGCGGATGGAACTGGCCCGCGATCTGCACGACTTCATCGCCCACCACGTCACCGGGATCGTCGTCCAGGCGGACGCCGCCCGCGCCGTACTGCCGATCGCCCCCGACCAGATCGACCCGATCCTCGAGAACATCCGCAAGGCCGGAATGGAGACGCTGGACTCGATGCGCCGCCTGGTACGCGTGCTGCGCGAGGAGGAGAACCGCACCCTGCGGCCCGGCGAACTCGTTCCCCAACTCGCCAAGATGGTGTCCGACTTCTCCTCGGGCGGCGAGCAGGACGCGAGCCTGCACCTGGGGACGGCGGCCCGTGCGACGAAACTCGCGCCCGAGGTGGAGACCTCCGTGCAGCGCGTCGTGCAGGAGGCCCTGACCAACGTGCGCCGGCACGCGCCCGGTGCCACGGTCGCGGTCCGGGTCGACGCCGAGGACGACCGGCTGCGGGTGGAGGTGCGCAACTCCGCTCCCCGCGAACGGTCCGCCGTCCCCGCCGGGGGACGAGGCGGGTTCGGCATCGTGGGCCTGCGTGAACGCGTCGAAGCGGTCGAGGGCACGCTGGAGACGGGGAGCACGGCGGACGGCGGCTGGCGCGTCACCGCCGTCTTCCCCGTACTGTCCACAGCTGTGGAAGGATCACCGGCGTGAGCACCTCCGCGACCAGGGTCCTGATAGCCGACGACCAGGAGATGGTGCGCACCGGATTCCGCCTCATCCTGAACACCCAGCCCGGCATCGAGGTCGTCGGCGAGGCGCAGGACGGCGCCGAGTGCGTGGAAATGGCCCGCCGGCTGCGCCCCGACGTCTGCCTGGTCGACATCCGGATGCCCAAGCTGGACGGCCTGGACGTCACCCGGGCGCTGGCCGGACCCGGGGTGCTGGACCCGCTCCGGGTCGTGGTGGTGACCACGTTCGACCAGGACGACTACGTCCACACCGCACTGAGCAACGGCGCCTGCGGCTTCCTGCTCAAGGACGCCGGTTCCGCGCTGCTCATCGAAGCCGTACGGGCCGCGGCACGAGGCGACGCACTGGTCTCGCCCGCCGTGACCCTGCGCCTGCTGGAGCAACTGCAGGACCGGCAGCCGCCCTCGGCGCACGGCGGTGGCGCGGGGGCCCACCCGCTGACCGACCGTGAGCTGGATGTCGCGCGACTCGTGGCAGTCGGCCGGACCAACCAGGAGATCCGCGCGGAGCTGGTCCTGTCCCTGTCCACGGTGAAGACGCATCTCACGAACATCCAGACCAAACTGGGTGTGCGCAACCGCGTCGAGATCGCCGCCTGGGCCTGGGAGAACGGCGCGGTCCGACCACCCCGCTGACGCCTGGTCGGTTCTTTTCCCCTCCCTCATGAGGGACGTCCATGAGGAATCCCCATGAGGGAGCCCCCTGAGGTCGCGTCGACGCCCATCGCTGTGACGTACAACACCTCAGAAGGAAAACCGTCGAGCCGGCCGGGGCGTCTGTCAGGCGTGAGATCACGACAGGGAACGTTGGCGGAGGCGGACGAGGAACGGCTCGTCCGCCTTGTCGCCAAGGGCGACCGCGCCGCGTTCGAGGAGTTGTACCGGCGGACGTCGCCGTGGATGGCGGTCCGGCTGCGACGCCGCTGCTCGGACGAGCAGATCGTCGCCGAGGTCATGCAGGAGTCGTATCTGGCGGTGTGGCGGGCGGCCGACGCGTTCGCCGGTTCGGCGGTCGGCGGCTCGGCGGTCGGCTGGCTGTGGACGATCGCGTCGCGCCGCCTCGTCGACGCCTTCCGCCGGCGCGCGCGCCACGCCCAGCCGCCCGCGGCGGCGAGTGCCGAGGCTGTCGTACCGGCCGCTGAGGACGAGGTGCTGGCGGCCACGGTCGGCGGCGACGTCGGGGACGCACTGCGGCGGCTCGCACCGGAGTTGCAGGCCGTACTGCAGGCCATGGTGCTCGACGGGCTGTCCGTCCGCGAGACCGCGGTCCTGCTCGGGGTGCCCGAGGGCACCGTCAAGACCCGTGCCCGGCGGGCGAGAATCGCGATGCGGAAGGCGCTGTCATGAGCGGGGAACATGCGTCGGAGCGGCTGATCGGCCGGTACGCGGGCGGCGAGGCGGGAATCCCCGGCGACGAGGTGTGGGCGCTCGAAGTCCATCTGGATGCCTGCGCGGTGTGCCGCGGCCGGCTCTCGGCGGTCGTCCGGGAGCAGGACGCGGCGGTGGGTTCGCTGGTCGAGGGCGTCTGGTCGGAGCTGGAACCGCTGCTGGGGGCGCACGCCCCGGTGCCGCGGCCCCGGAAGCGGCTCGGGTGGCTGTCGACGTGGGCGTCGCCGGTGATGGTGCCCTGGCTGGTCATGACCGTGGTCGTCACGCTTCTCGCCGTGGTGTGCGATCGGTTGACCGGGCGCCCCGACGACGGTGTCTCGGTGGTGCAGCTGTTGGCGCCGGTACTGCCCGTGCTCGGTGTCGCCGCCTCCTGGGCCCGCGGGCTCGACCCCGCGTACGAACTGACCGCCGCCGCACCCAGGGCCGGACTTCACCTGGTGCTCCGGCGGACGGCGTCGGTGCTCGCCGTGGTGATCCCCGCGCTGCTGGTGGCCGGGTGGTCGACGGGCGCCACGGCCGCGCAGTGGCTGCTGCCCTGCCTGGCCTTCACCACCGGAACCCTCGCGCTCGGCGGGCTGGTGGGGGTGACCCGGGCGGCGGTCGCGCTGGTGGTGGTGTGGGCGGCCGTGATCGTGGCACCGGCCCTGGCACTGAGCCGTACGTCCTTCGCCCTGCAGCCCGGCGTCCTGCCCGGTTGGGCCGCGGGCTTCCTCCTCGGGGCGGTGGTGGTGGCCGTCCGCAGGGACGCCTACGCCCGCCTGGGCGCCCACCACTGACACCTGCTCACATCTGACTTGCTCACAACTGAGCTGCTCACATCTCTGACAATCATGTGCAATCGGAAAGGCGACAACATATGCGCGCGGTGAGCGCGGCCGAAGTCGCACCGACGTCCTACGCCTGGGAGATCCGGGCCGAGGGGCTGAAGGTGCGGGCCGGTCTTCGCAGGATGGCCGTCGACGGGCTCGACCTGTCGCTCGGCACCGGAGTGCACGGGCTGCTCGGGCCCAACGGCGCCGGCAAGACCACCCTCATCCGTTCTCTGGCCACGGTGCTCCGGCCGGCCGGCGGAACCCTGGAACTGCTCGGCACGTCCCTCGGGGGCGCTACGGATCTGCGGGAGCTGCGCCGCCTGATCGGTTATCTGCCACAGGACTTCGGGTACTACAAGCGCTTCACGGTCCGTGAGTTCGTCGAGTACATGGCGTGGCTGAAGGAGGTGCCCCGCAGGGACATCCCGGCGGCCGTTCAGCGCGCCGTCGAGCGGGTGGGCCTGGCGGACCGGGCCGACGACCGGATGCGGACCTTGTCAGGCGGCATGGTGCGACGTGCGGGCATCGCTCAGGCGATCGTCAACGATCCGCGGATTCTGCTGCTCGACGAGCCGACGGTCGGGCTCGACCCGGCGCAGCGGCTGCGCTTTCGCGAGCTGCTTCACGAACTCGGCATCGACACCTGTGTCGTGGTGTCGACGCATCTGGTGGAGGACGTCGCGGCGGCCTGCACGGAGGTCGTGCTCCTCGCCGAGGGCAAGCTGGTGTTCGAGGGCACGCCGAACGAGTTGGCCGCCGCGGGCGGCCCGAAGGACGTGGGCGACAGCCCGATCGAGCGCGGCTATTCGGCGCTGCTGGCACGTCCCGACCAGGAGCGGGGTGCCTGGTGAACGGGCGGATTCTGCGGATCGAACTGCGGCGGTCGACCGCGCCCTGGACGGGCCTGCTCGTCCTGCTGGTCGCGCTGGCGTTCCTCCACCTGCTCAGCGGACCGTGGTGGAAAGGCGCCGAGTTGTGGACCGCGCAGTGGACGTCCACCGCGCGGTGGGAGCGCTACCTGCTGGCGTTCCTGTGGCCCCTGGCGACAGGAGCCGGAGCTGTGCAGGGTCTGCGCGACCACCGATCGGGGATGCGGGAGCTGCTCGCGACCGCGCCGCGCCCCGGCTGGCAGCGGGCGGCGAGGACCGCGGGCGCGTCGGCGCTCACACTGACCGTCGCCTACCTGCTGGTGTTCCTCGTCGGAGCGGTGCAGGTGATCGCGGGCGACGGATACTTCCATCTGGCCTGGCTGCCGATCCTGGCGGTCGGGGTACTGGGACTCGTGGCCGGAGCCTGGCTGGGCATGGGCATCGGCCGCGCCGTTCCTTCCGCGCTCACTCCACCGGTGCTGGCCGTGGCGTCCCTCGTGGCCATGCTGTTCCTGGTGGTGGTGATGGACGCGGGGGCCGAGGGCGCGGTGCCGAACCGGGTCGCGCTGCTCTCCCCGGCGCTGCCGGAGGTGAACGATGTGTTCGTCACCGTCGCGGGCCGCGTCAGTCTGGGGCAGGCTCTCTGGCTGCTCGGCGTGGCCGCCACCGGATTCCTGCTGCTGGCGGCCGCTCAGCGGCGTGCGCGGCTGCTCGCGCTGCTGCCGCTCGCGCTGGGCGCGGCGGTTGCCCTGCCGATCCTGCCGTCGGATCCGGCACGAGCCTTCGTCGTCGACGCGGGTGCGACGGCACCGGTGTGCAGCGGCCGGGTCTGCGTCACCGAAGTGAGCAGGGCCAGGCTCGCCACGCTCGCCGGCCCTGGCGAGGACGCGTTGCGGCTCCTGGCGAAGCTGCCGGGTGCACCCGGCTCGGTCCGGGAGGCAACCGGCGCGTGGCCGCCCCGCACGCGGCAGTCACGGACCGCCGATATCGTGCCCGTCGACTTCGATGCCCCGGGATTCCGCGGAGATGTGGCCGGCGAGGAACTCACCCGCAGCCTGCTCACCGGCGCCGGAACGCCACCGTGCGTCGACGAAGAGGGTGAATACGGTCCCCGGTACGTCCGCGAACGGGCCGCGCGGAACGTCGCGGCGGCCTGGTTCCTCGGTGAGCTGCGCCCCCACCACTCCGCCTATCTGCGCGACGAGATCGACGCGCTGGCCCGGCCCGCGTGGAACGCGCTGCGCGCGCTGCCGGCGGACGAGCAGCGTGCCCGGATCACGGCACTGCGGGCGGCCGCGCTGTCCTGCGACGGCGACCTGCTGGACGTACTGGCGGGCAAGGGGGCCCGGTGAGATGGGTGACGCTGTACGCGCGCTCCCGGCAGGTACCCGCCTCGCTGGCCCTGGTCCTGATGGGCGCCGGGACGGTGTGGGCGCTCACGCAGGGCACGGGCGAGGGGCCGGGTGATCCGAGGACGGCCGCACTGTTTCTGACCGCGGCGGTCGCGGTGGCCGCGGCAGGACTGAGCGGGCAGGACCACGCGCTGGACCGGACGGCCGCGTTCGGCTGGGTGCCCCGGCGTGCGGCGCATGTACTGCTCATCGGCGCGGTCACCGGGGCGGTGCTGCCGGCACTGGCGTTCATGGGCGACGACCTGGCACCGACGGGGTTCATCGTCCGGGACGCCGCCGGGCTGACGGGGCTGGTCGCGATCGGGGCCGCGGCGTTCGGCGGCCAGTTCGGCTGGACACTGCCGTTCGGCTGGCTCTCGGCCGCGCTCTTCGTCCCGCCCTCGGCCGGGGGACCGGTCCAGGTGGCCACCTGGATGCTGCAGCCCCCGGACACCGCCGCCGCCACCTGGACCTCACTGGTCCTCGCGGCCGTCGGCACGTTGGCCTACGCGCTGGCCGGCCCCCGGCGCTGACCTGGCACCTGTACCCGGGCGATGCGGGCCGCATCGCCCGGCATGGCGGGCGGTTCGCAGCCTCGTGGGCACGAGGCCTCGTGCCCGTCCTGTCGCCGGGCACGGTCCACCCTTGTCAGGACGGTGCGCGCAGGGCGTCCACCGGTTCCAGGCGGGCGGCGCGCAGCGACGGGTAGAGGCCTGCCAGGAGGCCTACGACGGCTCCGGCGACCGGAGCGCCCAGGGCCAGGTTCAGGTCCAGGACCGGGGTCCACTGTTTGGCGACCGCCACGCAGACCACGACGGTGATTCCCAGGGCGGCGCCCACGACGCCGCCGAGCAGACCGATGGTCGTGGACTCCAGCAGGAACTGTCCGGCCACCTGGCGGCGCGAGGCGCCCAGCGCTCGGCGCAGGCCGATCTCGCCGACGCGTTCCATCACCGTCACCAGGGTCACGTTGGCGATGCCGATCGCGCCCACCACCAGCGACACGAGTCCGAGGACGAGGAAGAGCCCGTTGACGTCGTTCTGCACGCCGCGGCGGGCCTTGGAGAGGTCAGGTGGGGCCAGCACGGTGAGGCTGTCCGGGTGGCCGGGGGCCAGGGCGGTCGGGGCCTGCCCGGCCACCTGCGTGGCCGCGCCGAGGGAGGTGTTCACCAGGACTCGGGTCACCCGGCTCAGGTTCAGCCGGTCCGACGCCACGGTGGGCGGCAGGATCACGGCGGTGGAGAGGCGCTGCTCGCGCTGGATGCCACCGAGGATCCCGATCACGGTGTAGGACTGTCCGGCGAGGAAGACGGCGGGGGAGTCCTCCACCCGGCGGATGCCGAGGAGCTGGGCCGCCTGGTCGCCGAGCACCGCCACCCGGTCGTGGCGGGCGATGTTGCCGGTGTCGTAGAACCGGCCGGTGGCCATCGTCCCCCGTACGGCGGCCGGCAGGCCCGGGGACGCGGCGACCACGGCGAGGCTCTGGCCGGAGGTGTCGCCCGGGGACACCACGTCGTTCGCCCGTACCCGTACGTTGGCGGTCGCCTCCGAGTCGGCGATGGCGGCCACCGAGGTCACCCCGGCCAACCGCCCGACCGCGTCGGCCCCGGCCCAGTCCACCAGCGGGCCGGTGTCCGTCCCGGGCGGCGCCTCCGGTACCACCACGCTGACCGAGGTGGCGGTGAGGGCGTCGAACCGGCCGACGATCTGGTTGCCGGCGGTGGACGCGACGCCGATGGTGATGACGAGTGTGGTGATGCCGAGCACCGTGCCGAGGGTGGTCAGGGCCGAGCGGACCGGGCGGGCCAGTACACCGGCAAGCGCCTCCGTCCACAGGTCCCGGGGGTCCATCCAGGGGCGTTCGATCCTGAGGCGTTCCGTCGCGCGGCGTCCGAACCGGGGGCCTCCGAACCGGGGACCTCGGAACCGGGGGCGCGTGCGCACGGTCGTGGCCGTGCGGGGATCCGTGCCCATGTCCGCTTCCGTGCCCATGTCCGCGTCCGTGCTCATCCGGTCTCCTGGGTGAGCAGGCCGTCGGTGATCCGTACCCGCAGATTCGCCCTGCGGCTGACCGTCTCGTCATGGGTGATCAGCACCAGGGTCATGCCCTGCGCGCACAGCTCGTCGAAGAGTTCCAGCACGGAGAGAGTGTTCTCGCTGTCCAGGTTGCCGGTGGGCTCGTCGCAGAGCAGCAGCGCCGGATCGCCGATCAGCGCGCGGGCGATGGCCACCCGCTGACGCTCGCCGCCGGAGAGCCGGTCGGGCCGGAAGCCGGAGCGATGCGCGAGTCCGACGCGGTCCAGCGCCTCCCGGGCACGGGTGAGGCGGCTGCCGCGTCCGCGCCCGGGGCGTGGCCTGCGGTACGCCTCGGCCAGCATCACGTTCTCGTCCACCGTCCGGTACGGGAGGAGGTGGAAGGACTGGAAGACGAACCCGATGCGGCTGCCGCGCAGTGAGGTGCGTTCGAGATCGCCGAGGCCGGTGGTCTCCACTCCGTCGAGTCGGTACGACCCGGAGCTGGGCCGGTCCAGCAGGCCCAGCGTGTTGAGCAGGGTCGACTTCCCGGAGCCGGACGGTCCGACGATCGACAGGTGTTCGCCCCGACGCACCGTCAGGTCCACTCCGCGCAGGGCGTGCACCGGTGGGTCGGAGTCGAAGGTGCGCCGCACCCCGGTCAGTTCGATGACGGTCACTCGCCCACCACCACCCGGTCGCCCTTGTCCAGCTTGCCGCCGCCGGTCGGCTTGACCTCGACAAGGCCGGCCGCCGAGAGCCCCACCGTGACGGGCACGTCCGTCACGCCGCCGCCGCGCTCGACCTGCACCCGGGCTTTGCCGTCCGCCGACGTGCGGATCGCGGCGACCGGCACGGCCAGTACGGGGCCTTCCGAGGCGCCGACCTCGATGGTCACCGTGACTGAGGCACCGGCCTGCCCGGCCAGCGGGCCCGGCTCGGGCACCGCGACGCGCAACTGCACCGGGGCTGATGGATCGGCCGCCCCGGAGCTCTCCGAGTCGGCCGCGGTTTCGGAGGACGCGTCGTCGGCGGAGCTTTGGGAGGACGTGTCGTCGGCGGTGCCGGACGAGGAGTCGTCGGCGCCGGTGGTCGCGCCTTCCCCGCCGTCCTGCGACGCCACCGTCGCGTCGTCGCCCAGCGCGGTCACTGTGCCTTCCGCCTTCTTGCCGTCCGGTGTCCGCACCTCCACCGCCATGCCCCGCCGCAGCAGCGTGGCGTCCGCACCCGGGACGACCGCCTGGACCACGAGATCGGAACTGGTCACGGTGCCGATCCGGCCGGTCGGGGCGTCCCCCGCCCGCACGGCCACCTTGTCCAGCCGTACCGGCAGCTCGGGCAGGAAGAGGACCTCACCGACCGGAACCCTCGTCCCATAGGCGGCCTGGAACGCGCTGAGGGCGGCGTTCGCCGTGTCCAGCGCCTTCTGGGCGGACTTGAGCCGCAGCTTCTGGAGTTCGGTGTCCTGCGTCCCCTGGGTCTCCTGCGTCCCCTGGGTCTGGGTCCCCTGCGTCCCCGGCGTCCCGGTATCGGTCTCCGACGATGACGTGACGTCGGTGCCACCGCTCGCGCCCTTCGCGGTGAGGAGTGCTTCCTGCGCGCTGAACACCGCCTGCTGCAACTCCCCCAGCCGCTGCTGGTCCGCGGCGCTCGGCTGCTGTGCCTCGTAACCCTTGCTCTTGTACCAGCGCGTGACCGCCGACGCGGTCCCCTGGCGGAAGGTTCCGCTGATCGAGCCGGGGTCGAAGCCGAGCCGCCGCAGGGCCTTCTGAAGCTGGGTCACGTCGTCCCCGGAGGTGCCCGGCCCGATGGTCCGGTACATCGGTACCGATCCGCGCAGCACCAGCACCGGACGGCCGCTTACTGCCATCAGTACGTCTCCCTCCTTCAGCTTCGTCCCGGCGGCCGGTGCCTTGGTGACCCGTTGCTCAGCCGTCTGCCCGTCCGCGCCGCTCGTGCCTCCCGCCGTCCCGGAGCCGACCGAGCCCGCCAGGGAGAGTGCCTGGGGCGAGGCGAACTCCACGGAACCCGCTGCCACCACGGTCGCGGTGAGGGGGCGCCGTTCGACGGCCACGGTCACCGGCCCCGCCTTCGGAGCCCGGTGCGAGGCGGCGACGTCGGCGGGAGACCGCACCTGGCTGCCGGCGAACCAGCCGCCCGCTCCGACCACGGCGACCGCGCAGACCAGCGCTCCCAGCCGTCTGCGGTTGCTGCCGCCGCCGGGCTCACGGGGCCGGCGGACGGCCTTCCCGACGGGCTCCGCGTGCCTGTCGCGCCGGATCCTCACCCCTTGCCCCCGCCTGTGTAGGGGTGCGCCTTGAGCTTGGGGAAGTACGCGGCCCGGAATTCCTTGCCGCACTCCAGGTCCTTCATCGCGGCGCTGATCTCCTTGGTGAGCAGCGGCATGGCGGTGTTCTTGTCCATGTCGGCTGTGCCGTCGGCGGGCATCTGGCTGCTCAGGCTGAACAGGACCGCGTCCGCGATGCCGGTGGGCTGCGTCGTGCTCACCGTGATGCCCTCCTTCTTGAGGCAGGAGGCGTACGCCTGGGCGAGCCGCACCAGCTCCGCGTCACCGTTGAGCGCCTGTCCGGACTGCCGGTTCCTCTCCGCCTCGGCCGCGTCCTCCTTCTCCTGCTCGGCGGCGCTCTTGCCGGGGCCGTACACCTTGTCCTGGGCATCCTTCACGCAGCCGTCGGTCGGCCCGGAGTTCGGGCCGTCGATCACGAACTGCCCCATCGCTTTTGTGTAGGCGGTCTGCTGAGCAGGGGTGAGCTGGGCGAAGTAGCGTGAGTTGGGGGTTTCTTCGCTTGCCTTGCTGTTCGGCGCCTTCGGGTCGTCGGGGTAGACGGCGGCCGCGTACAGACCGAAGCCGTATTTCTGCCGGTACTGCTTGGCGAGCGCGTAGTCGGCTCCGCTGAATGCTCCGTTGGACGCGTCCGTCGCGGCGTCGACCTGCGGCGTGTAGTCGAAGCCCTTTTTCTTCATGCACGCCGCGATGGCGTTCTCGACGAGGTACTGCTTCTTGGTCTCTGGGTCCGCGTCCGCCGGGACGGCGAGGTCGCCGGACGACTGGCTCGCCGCCTGTCCGCCGGGCGCCGTAGCGTCCTTGGTCGCGGAGCCGGAGCCGGAGCCGGAGCCGGTGCCGGATACGGCGCCGTTTCCGTCATCCGTGCCGCCGCAGGCGGCGAACAGTGGCAGCAGGCCTGCTGCCATGGTGACTGCCAGAGAACGCCGGACCTTAATTTTGGACATGCGCATGCCATCTCCTTGCTTTCAGGGTTGCTGAGCCGGCAGGACTGTGGAAGGTGCCGGTAGGGGGTGATGTGCCGGTAGAGGGGTGAGGAAGAGTCAGCGGTGCCGGGGGGCGGGGACCGGTTGGCCCCGCCCCCTACGGGCCGGCTGCCGTGGTCGCGCCGAAGAGCCGTGGATCGGTGGCCAGCGCCGACAACTCGGCTCTCGACAGCTGCGCGTCACTCCCCGAGGCAGGGGCTCCCGTGCCGAGGTCGCCCGTGATCACCTGGACCGTCCAGCCGTCCGGCGTCAGATAGGAGACGCCGGCCGCCTCGGCGGGGAAGGGTGCGTCGTTCGCCGACGTCGGCGCCGGTGAAGCGTTCGACACCACGTACGACAGGAGCAGTCCCCCCGAACCCGTTCGCGTCGTCTCGCAGGAGCGCGTGAAGGAGTCCCAGGGTGAGGTGACCAGGCGTCCGGCGCTGTCCGCGCAGGTATCCCCGGCCGCGGTGGGCGAGCCGGCGGACGCCCGCGTCACTGTCGTCCGGCTGATGGCCACGTACAGGTCGACCGTGCCCCTGTCGGTGGTCAGCCGGAAGTAGCGGCCCGGCACCGGCGGATCGGCCGGGTCCGAGGACCGGACCGTGCCCGCCGACGCGGGGACGACCGAACGCAGCAGCTCCAGGGACGGATACCGGACCGACCGGTCCGGCGCGGCCGGTGGCGCCGGCGCCGCGCGGTCGTCGCCGCCCAGCAGTCCCCGGGTCAGCGCGGCTCCTCCGCCGGCCAGCGCCACCACCATCAGGGCGGTGCCCAACGCCACGCCGATCCTTCGGCGGCGGATCCGGACGCCCTGCTTGACCGCGCCCGGCACCAGATCCGGCATCGGCGGCTCCGCCCCGACACTCAGACCGCCCAGTGCCTCGGCGAATCCGGCCTCGTCACCGATGCCTCCGCCCACCCCGCCGGGGCCTTTGCCCGAGCCGCTCTCGCCCGTCATGCTCACCACTCCACCGTCAGATAGCCCGTGCCAGTACGGTGCGACGACGCCGACCCCAACGGCGTGTCGCCCAGGATGCGGCGCAGCGCCGCGAGACCCCGAGAGGTCTGGGACTTCACCGTGCCGGTGCTGCATCCCAGCGCCGCCGCGGTCTCCTCCACGCTCTGGTCCTCCCAGAACCGCAGGACCAGGACCGCCCTGCTGCGCGCGGGCACCTGCCGCAGGGCATCCAGCAGCGTCAACCGCAACTCCGGGTCCTGCGCCGGGGCGACCGCGTCGTACTCGTGCGACCCGGGCCGCTCCCACCAGCGGCGTCGTCGGGTCTCGTCCACGAAGGTCCGGTACAGCACCTTGCGGGCGTACGCGTCCGGGGAATCCGTCCGTTGCACCCGGCGCCACACGGCGTACAGCTTCGCCAGCGAGGTCTGCGTCAGGTCCTCGGCCAGGTGCCAGTCGCCGCACAGCAGGTAGGCCGCTCTGCGCAGGTGTGTCTGGCGGCTGCGCGCGAACTCGTCGAACGTGATGTCCTGCTCGTCCGGCGCGTGGATCGCGGAACGGGTCACAAGCCGGGTCACAGGCCACCTTCACCTGGCGCGGGAACATGGCGCGGCGGCATTCCCGGAGTTGCGGGGAATCCGACCACGACGGGCCCGGAGCCGAGCGGTGAGAAGTACGTCATGCACACAGGACGGAGCGGGCCGACCGTCAGGTTGTCAGAGGTCCGAAGAATTTTTCGAACCGCCGCCCGGCAGTGCGCCTGCCTGCATACCCACTGCCTGCGTGCTCGGGAACGGTTTGATCAGCCGTGTACGCTGACGGCCATGGTGCGCCCGTTACTGCCGCAACCGTGGATGCACAGGGCCTACGACCTGGCACTCGCGGTGCTGGTTGCCTACACGACGTTGTTCTACGACACGGGCTACGACCAACTCATCGGGCTCTCCATGGCGTTGGCCGTGGTGTTTCGCCGTCGTGCTCCTCTGACCGTGATGGCGGTCGTCGCCGCCCTCGCCCTGACGCAGTATCTGCTGGCTGCTTTGGCCGAGCCGCTGGCGGGGGAACTCACCGGATACGACATCGCCCTCCTCATCGCGATGGTGACGGTGGTGATCCATGCCGAGGAGACGTGGAAGGCATATACCGCCGGTGCCATCGTTGTCGTCGGCACCGTGCTGGCCTTCGGTGGGATCTCCTCGCTCAACTCGGCGGCCGACTGGGACGAGTTCAACGAGAACCTGACCTTCACCGGCATCTGCGCGGCGGTGTGGCTGACCGCGTACGTACTGCGGACCCGTCGGCTGTTGGTGGCGGCCTTGGAGGAGCGTGCCGCCGGTGCCGAGCGGGAGCGTGCCCACCTCGTCCGGCTGGCCGCCGTCGAAGAGCGCGCGGCGATCGCCCGTGAGCTGCATGACGTGGTGGCGCACAGCCTGGCCGTGATGATCATCCAGGCGGACGGGGCCAGATACGCGATCGCCGCGGATCAGGACAAGGCCAGCAAGGCGATGCGGGCGGTCGCGGGCACCGGCAGGGACGCGCTCGAGGACATGCGCGGCATCGTGGAGGTGCTGCGCGGTACGAAGAGGTCCGGCACCGATGGCGACGGCGACGGTGAGGGTGCCGACGACCGCCGCCGGGTCGGGCTGGCCCATCTCGAACCGCTGGTGGAGCGGGCCCGCGCCGCCGGACTCCAAGTGGACCTGCGCGTGGAGGGTGAGCCGCAGGGGCTCTCGACCGCCGAAGAGCTGACTCTCTTCCGTATCGCCCAGGAAAGCATGACCAACGCGCTGCGGCACGCCGGACCCGAGGCACACGTCACCGTCACGCTGGAGTTCCGCGACGGCACCGCCGTACTGGAGGTCCTCGACGACGGGGCCGGGAAGCTGGCGGGCTCCGCTCCCGTGCTGCCCGGATCGGGCGGCAACGGGCTGGTGGGCATGCGGGAGCGGGTCGATGTGCACGGCGGCCGGTTCACCGCCGGCCCCCGGCTCGGCCCGGGGTGGCAGATCAAGGTCGAACTTCCGGCGAAGGCGGCGGCATGAACGGTTCGGATACTGCGGCGAGGCCGATCCGGGTGGTGGTCGTGGACGACCAGCCCCTGGTGCGCGCCGGGTTCGCCATGGTGCTGGACGCACAGCCCGACATCGAGGTCGTCGGAGAGGCGGGGGACGGGGCGGAGGCGCTGGCGCTGCTGGACAGGACCACGGCCGATGTCGTCGTCATGGACATCCGCATGCCCGTCATGGACGGGGTGGAGGCCACCGAGCGGATCGGTGAGCGCCCGAACCCGCCCAAGATCCTTGTCCTCACCACGTTCGACACCGACAACGACGCGTTCGCCGCGCTCCAGGCCGGCGCGAGCGGCTACCTGCTCAAGGACGTGCCGCCCGAGGATTTCCTCGCCGCGATCCGCGTGGTGGCGGCGGGCGACTCCGTCGTGGCCCCCCGGCTGACCCGCCGGCTGCTCGAACGGTTCGCCGGACAACTGGTTCCCGCCCCGGAGCCGCAGGACGACGACCGGCTCGCCGTCCTGACCGAGCGGGAGCGGGACGTGCTGGAACTGGTCGGCCGCGGGCTGTCCAACTCCGAGATCGCCGCTCGCCTGTACGTCGCGGAGACAACCGTGAAGACGCACCTCGGGCGGATCCTCACCAAGCTGGAGCTGCGCGACCGGGTGCAGGCCGTGGTGCTGGCGTACCAGACCGGGCTGGTCCGGCCGACCGGCTGATCCTTCCGCCCGGCCCCTTCCACCCGCCGCAGGGGATCCTCCCGGTGTAGGACGCGGTCGCGCATCGGCGTACGACCCGGGTCGTACGAGCGGCTGCCCGGGGGTCGTATCCCGATCGGATGTGCCGAAAAGCCGACCCCGCAAGGATTGTTGACGACACGAAAGAGCGCACGAAAGCGCCTTTCTCCGGCAATTCTCGGGGGCATCCGATGGTTATCACCGTCCAGGCAGAAAGCCGCAACAAGAAAGCGCTGGTATTCGGGATCGTCGTCGCGGTCGTGGTGATGGCGGTGGTGGGAGTCGGCGGCGCCTACTGGTGGCAGCAGCGCAATGCGCCGAGCCAGGCGTCGGCGGCCGACTGCGCCCTGGCCCAGAAGATCATCGACGAGGCGCAGGAGCTTCCCGGGGACAAGGCCGTGGTCGCGAAGTGGCGGAAGGAAACCCGTGACCTGCGCATCTCGGAGATGAAGGACGGCTACCTCGGGCTGCGGATCGCCACGTACGAGCAGTGGGCCGCCGACCATGCGACGGGTGCGGCCGAGGCGCCGACGAAGCAGGAACTGGCCGACATGACGAAGACGGCCAATTCGCATTGCACCGAGGCCAAACGCACCCTCGTGGTCCCGCCGATCGCGGCTTGACGCATTTCACGCCACACGGCAACGCAGTCGAACAGCCGAAACAGCCGCACAGGGGAATCAGACCATGGGAATCCGCGCCGTCGCGCACAGAACTGAAAGCATCTCCCGCCACGTCGGCGATGACACCGCCGTCGGCGCGGAGGACCTCGTCAAGGTCTACGGCCATGGCGACACCGGAGTACGAGCCCTGGACGGAGTGACCGTCGGCTTCGCACGCGCTCGCTTCACCGCCATCATGGGCCCGTCAGGTTCCGGCAAATCCACCCTCATGCACTGCCTGGCCGGCCTCGAATCCGCCACCTCCGGGCGCGTACTGATCGACGGTACGGACCTCACCGGCCTGTCCGAACGGGCACTGACCACCGTACGGCGGGACAGGATCGGCTTCGTCTTCCAGGCGTTCAACCTGCTGCCGCAGCTGACCGCGAGGCAGAACATCACCCTGCCGCTCGACCTGGCCGGCCGGACCGTCGACCAGGAGCTGCTCGACCATCTCATCGGCGTCCTCGGCATCGGCGACCGGATGACCCACCGGCCCGGTGAGCTGTCCGGCGGCCAGCAGCAGCGGGTCGCGCTGGCCCGCGCCCTGGTGGCACGGCCCGCCGTGGTCTTCGCCGACGAGCCCACCGGCAATCTCGACTCCCGCTCCGGCGCCGAAGTGCTGGGCTTCCTGCGGGACTCGGCGCGTGACCTCGGACAGACGGTCGTCATGGTGACCCACGACCCGGGCGCCGCCGTCTACGCCGACCGCGTCGTCGTCCTCGCCGACGGCCGCATCGTCGAGGACCTGGACACCCCCAGCCGGGAGTCGGTCACCGGCGCGCTGCAGAACCTGGCGGGCACCCGATGAGCCGGGGACCGGGACCGCGTCCTGAAAAGCGTCCGGGACCGCTGGCCGCCGTGCTGCGCACCCAGCTCGCCGGGGCGATGGCCCGGCCCGGCCGGCTCCTCATGACCGGACTGTCGGTGCTCGTCGCCGCGTTCGTCGTGTTCGGCACCGTGATGGCCCAGCAGATCACCGAACAGACCACCGTCGACCGGTTCCGCGGCACCCCCGAGGCCGCCGACCTGGTCGTGCTGGGGGACGACGACGTCGTCACCGACGCGCAGACCAAAGCCGTCCAGGCGGTACCGGGAGTGGCCGAGGTCGCCGCCCGCGCGGAGAACGGGGTGTCGCTCGCCGAGGTCTCCCGACGCTATCTGGAGCTTCAGGGCGACCCCGGCAGCGGACCGCTGTCGCGGGTGCGGCTCGTGGCGGGCGGCTACCCGGACGGCCCCCTCGAACTGGCCGTGAACGAGCAGGCCTCGCAGCGGCTGGACATCGGGCCCGGCGACCGGGTCGGCCTACTCGTCCCCGTGGGCGGGGACGCCGAGGAGACCGAGGAGACCGACGAGACACGGACGGTCACCGTGACCGTCACGGGTGTGGTCGAGGCGAACTCCGACCGGGAGGCCACCGGTTATGCCCCCGCCGCCGCCCTCAACGCGATGGGACACATCAAGGGCTATCCGCGGCTCGACGTCCGCGCGGAACCCGGTGTGTCCGCCGAGGCCCTGACCGAGCGGCTGTCCGCGGTGTTCCAGCGCACTGACGGTTCGGCTTTCGAGTTCGTCCCCGGTGACACCGTACGCGCCGAGGAGGCCCGGGCCGCGGTGGACCAGTACGCGGATGTCTTCCGGCTCATCGCGATGTTCCTGGCGATCGCCGTGGTGGCCGCCGCTCTCGTCGCGACCTCGACGTTCCGCGTCGTCTTCGCCCAGCGGCTGCGCCAACTGGCGCTCCTGCGCACCATCGGCGCCCACCGCGGCCAGCTCGTCCGGGCGCTCGCCGTCGAGGGCGCACTGGTGGGCCTCATCGCCGGTACGGCCGGCGTCCTGCTGGCACTCGGCGCCGGATACGCCGCCCCGGTGATCGCCCACGCCACCGGACTGAGCCTCTCGGCGCCCGCGGTGCCCGCGGTCGCGGCCGTGGCGGTGGTGCTCGGCGCCGTCCTGGTGACCGTCGGCGCGGTGCTCGCCCCCGCGTCGTCCGCCGCCGGGGTCTCCCCGCTGCAGACACTGCGCAGCGCCGGCACCCTGGCGGGCGAACGCGGCATCGGCCGTGCACGCCTCGGCGTCGGCCTGCTCCTTGCCGCCGGCGCCGCCGGACTGGCCGGTGTGCTCCTCGCCGACCTGCCCGAACCGGGCGACCTGAACTACGACTCGGTCGCGGGCCTGATGCTGACGGTCCTCTCGGGCACCCTGGCGTTCCTCGCGCTGATCACCCTCGGCCCGCTGCTCGTACGCCCGCTGCTGGCAGCCGCCGGGTGGCCGCTGCGCCGGCTCGGGCCCACCGGGACACTCGCCGTCGGCGGCATCGGTGGTGCCCCGCGCCGCGCGGCGGCCGTGTCGGTCGTCGTCGCGCTCGGCGTCGCCCTGGTCTCCGGCACCCTCGTCGGCATCGCGACCCTGCAGGGCCATATGGACCGGGAACTGGCCGCTCAGGCCCCCGCGGACTTCGATGTGAGCGGCACCGTAAACGGCGACGGCGACGGCACCGCCACCGACAACGGCACCGTGAACGGCCTCAGCGCCGATCTCGTACGCCGCCTCAAGGCCGTACCCCAGCTCGCCGACGCGACCGCATACCGGCAGACCGATGTCTCCGTCGGCAGCATGGAGGCGTCCGCCGTCGACCTGGACCTGACCGCTCTGCCCTCCTCACGGCTGCTTCGCCCGGTGAGCGGCGCACTGGGCGATCTCGGTCCGGGTGAAGTGATCGTGAGCAGCAGACTCGCCAGGGGACTCGGCATGGCTGCCGGTGACAGCATCACCTTCACCACGGCGAAGCAGGGCACCCTCCGGATGTCCGTCGCGGCCACGCTGCCCGACGAAGGGCCCCTGGGCGCCGACGCGATCGTCACGCCGGGCGACCTGGACAAGATGGGCGCCTCGCCGCTGCCGGCCGGTGTCCTGGCGAATGCCGCCGAGTCGGGACAGGCGGCCCGCAACGCGGCGGAGCAGGCGATTCGCAAGACCGTCGGCCCCGGCAGCGCGATGGAGCTGAGGATCCTCGCGGAGGAGCGCGACAACAGCGACGCCGACATCGAGATGGTGGCCACCCTGTCGCTCGGTCTGCTCGGGCTCACCGTACTCATCGCCGTCGTCGGCGTCGGCACCACGACCGGCCTCACCGTGCTGGAACGCACCCGCGAGTCAGGACTGCTGCGTGCCCTGGGACTCGGCCGGTCCGGACTCCGCTTCCTGATCGGCATGGAGGCCGCCCTGTACGGCGTCCTCGGCGGCGTCCTCGGTCTGGCCCTCGGCGTGCCCTACGCCTGGCTGGCGGTCCGGCTGCTGAACATCGGGGCGCCGCTGGCACTGCCGTACGGACAACTGCTGGCGGTCTTCCTGGGGCTGGTGCTCGTCACCGCACTCGCCGGACTGCTGCCCGCCCGCCGCGCGGCCCGGGTCAGCCCGGTGGTGGCGCTGGGCACCAGCGAATGAGCTCCGGGAGAACCCATGCCGACGAGCGAACTCAACCACTGGATCCAGTACGCGATGGATCTCTTGGGAATCTTCGCCTTCGCGCTCTCCGGAGCATTTCTTTCCGTCCGCAAGGACTTCGACATCTTCGGGACGATCACTCTCGCCGAGGCGGCCGGCCTGGGCGGCGGACTCTTCCGCGACCTCGTCATCGGTGTCACCCCCGTGGCGTTCGTCGACCTCGGTTACTACCTGGCGCCGCTCGGCGCGGCCCTGATCATCTTCTTCGGCGCGACCATCCACCACGACAGCTCCCTGTTCGACGGGTTCGACGCGGCGGCACTGGGACTGTTCAGTGTCACAGGGACGATCAAGGCCCTCACCCATGGCTTCGGCCTCACCGCCGCGACAACGCTCGGGGTGGCCACGGCCGTCGGCGGCGGTGTCCTCAGCAGCCTGCTGGCGCTCGAAGTGCCGCCCCTCCTCCGCTGGAACCGTGATCTGTACGCACTGCCCGCCCTCGTCGGCGCCGGCACCGTGGCACTGCTGCACGCCGTCGAGGCGCTGAACGTCCTCACCGCGGTCGGTGCCGCCCTGGCGGCCTTCCTCTTGAGACTGCTCGCCCTCCGCCGCCACTGGCGCACCCCCCGCTCGCGTATGTGGCGTGATCCCTTCACTGGAATGCGACAGCAGCCAGGCCCCGCGCAGTCGGAGGGTATGGCCGCGGTCCACGGTCAGTACCCGCCGATGGAGGACACCCTCCGCATCCGGCTCCCCGGTCGGCACGCGCCGGCACGGTGGAAGTGATCAGAACTGGATTGAACGGGGTCTCGGTGTTCACGGTCGAAGACTGTGTCGATGGCTCCGTTGATGGCGGTGTCGAAGGCCGTGGAAGAACGGCCGAGCGGTGGGTCGGCCGAATGGCCGAGGTGCGGTGCGCGGAATCGGCTCCCCGGCCGAGGGAAGGACCTGCCGTCGGGCGGGATCGTCAAGGCATGCAGATACTCAACGTGGTCCAGATCAGCATCGCCGTCCTCGCCGGGCTCTGCCTCCTCGTCGCCGGAGTGTTCTCCGTCCTGACCACCCTCAGCGGTGCGGGTACGGAGGAACTCGTCGCGGGACGTGGGGCCCGGGCGCCGGAACCACACCTGTCCACACGTCGGCGGGATGCCGACCGGCGTGACCGCGGCAGTGGCGGCCGCGGCGGTCGAACTGAGCGGCCGCCGCTGCCCACCCGCCGCCCGGGCGCGGCCTTCCCAGGGCAGTGCTGACCGAGCGCCGCCCCGCCGAGAAGACCCGTCGCGCCGGAGAAGAACGAAGAGACATGGAAGAACACGGAGGTCTCATGAGGTCTGCCACGCCGACGGCCGCCCGCCGGCCCGCGGGCGGGGACAATCCGGCCGGACGGGCTGGTGCCGACGGGATCGACACGCCCTTAGGGCCATGTGTGGTGATCTCCCTCGACCGGGCGCGCAGCGGGCCACTGTTGCGCGATGCGCGCAGAACTCAGCTGCTCCCTCCAGTGGTCCACCCCTGGGGGGCGCTCCATGCCTACGCAGAACTGCTGACCGGACGACCGCGACCGCTGGCGGTTCTCGACGTGCCGGACGAGAGATGCGCGTACGTTCTCGGACACCGCGTCGCGCTGCTGCGGCGGCTGGCACCCGTGACCGTCCTCGTGCCCGAGGACACCTGCCCCGCGGCGCTGCTCGAAGCGGGTGCCACCAACGTCCTGGCGCGCAGCATGCCGGTCGAGGAACTGGCCGCCAGGCTGGTGGCGGATCAGCGCTGGCTGGCCAGGAAGGAAGCACGCACGCCCTGGTACCAGGGGCAGGCGCAGGGCCAGGAGCTGTCGCCGTCCCACCTGCTTCCCCACCAGGCTTCGCAGAAGGTTCTGCTCGGTCTCTTCCTCGCCGATCCCCAGCCCTGGTGCTGCCACGATCTGACGCGTCTGCTGGGCTCAGCCGAACAGCCGCTGGCCCGGGCCGCCCTCCGCGCCCGGATGCTGCGGCTGGCCCCTCTCCTCGACCGCCTGGGACTGGCTCTGTGCAGGACCGGCCGCTGGGGGCGCTTCTCCTACACGGTCGTGTCCTCGGCCGGGCTCAGCCAGGGCATGCAACGCACGGCCTGAAGCGCCACGGCGCTCGCCGTCGGTGGCCCCGTCGGTGGCCCCTTCGGTCTCCGTTCCGGAATCGGGGTCGCCCCGATCAGCGTCCTCGGCACGGTACTGGCGGTCGGCGCCGCGCCTGAGGAGAAGGCGGGGGCCGCCGCGGCGACCGGCCAGACGGCCTACGACCTGGGCCTGGCCCTGGGCATCGCGGCGATCGGCGCGGCCGCCCCCGCCGAGACGGGGACGGGGACGGGGCCGGAGTCCGAGACGGCGGCCGGGGAACCGGCTGGTACGGGGGTGTTACGGGAGCGCCATGCGCCAGATGCGGGCCCAGGTGGAGGCGTACTGGCGCAGTAGCGGGCCGGTGGTGTAGGGGATGCCGTACTTCTCGCACAGCTTGCGCACCTGGGGAGCGATCTGGCCGTAGCGGTTGCTGGGCAGGTCGGGGAAGAGATGGTGCTCGATCTGGTGGCTGAGGTTGCCGGTGAGGATGTGCAGGAGAGGGCTGCCTTCGATGTTCGCCGAGCCGAGGGCCTGCCGTACGTACCACTCGCCGTGCGACTCGCCCTCGATCTCGTCTTCGGTGAAGGATTCCGCGCCGGCGGGGAAGTGGCCGCAGAAGATGACGGTGTGCGCCCAGATGTTGCGGGTGAGGTTGGCCGTGAGGTTGCCGAGCAGGCAGGGAAGGGCGGACGGGCCGGCCAGCAGCGGGAAGAGGACGTAGTCCTTGGTGAATTGCCGTGCCGACTTGCGGGCCATCGCGGCGAGGTCGTCCAGGAACGTGCGCACGGACTTGCGGCCCTGGACGACGGCCTCGGGCTCCAGGTCGTACAGCGCGATGGCCCACTCGAAGAGCGGTGCCAGCAGCGGCCCGCCGTAGAGGGGCTGGAGGAGATGGACGGGGCGCCAGGGCTGGTCCTCGCTCATCCGCATGGCCACGTAGCCGAGGTCGCGGTCGTGGCCCACCACGTTGGTCCAGGTGTGGTGCAGGTCGTTGTGGGTGTGCTTCCAGGCGGCGGCCGGGGTGGGGAAGTCCCATTCCCAGGTGGTGGAGTGGATGGCCGGGTCACGCATCCAGTCCCACTGCCCGTGCAGGATGTTGTGGCCCAGCTCCATGTTCTCCAGGATCTTGGCGATGGTGAGCATCGCCGTCCCGGCCGGCCAGGCGGGCGGCAGCAGGGAGACGGCCAGGGCGGCCCGGCCGCCGGCTTCCAGCGCGCGGTGCACGGTGATGAGGGTACGGATGTAGCGGGCGTCCTCGGCGCCGCGCTCGGCCAGCACCTCGGCGCGAATGCGGTCCAGTTCCTGCCCGAAGGCGTCGGCTTCGGACGGCGCAAGAGCAAGCGCAGCGGCCACTGGTTCTCCCTTCCCAAAGACTCGAGGCCCGACAGGCAACGAGGCTCGACAGTTGGTTTTGCAGGTCGATATGCGCGGGTGGTCTCTACAGGTCGAGGTGCACGGGGCCGCAGGCGGCCGACACGCAGGTCTGGATCACATCGCCCGGCTCGCCGTGTACGTCGCCGGTCCGCAGGTCGCGGACCCGGCCGGCGGACAGCGGGCTGAGGCAGCTGCGGCAGATGCCCATACGGCAGCCGCTGGGCATGACGACACCCGCCGCCTCACCGGCATTCAGCAGGGAGGTGGCCGGTCCGGCGTCTGTCTCGACACCGCTGCGGGTGAAGCGCACCCGCCCGCCGTGCCCGCCCGATCCCCTGCCGGGCACGGCCGGTGACGGCGGCCGGAACCGTTCCAGGTGCAGCCGGTGCCGGGCATCCGCGTCGCGCCAGGCCCGTTCGGTGAACGCGAGCAGTCCTTCCGGCCCGCAGGCCCAGCTCTCGCGCTTCTCCCAGTCAGGGCACAGAGCGCCCAGACGTACCCGATCCAGCCGCCCTTCCTGGCGGGTGTGGTGTTCCTGCAGCGTCAACCAGCTCTCGCGGGTGGCCATCGCACGCAGCTCACCGCCGAAGACGAACCGGTCGGAGTCCGGCGCGCTGTGCACCAGCACGGTGTCCGGACGGCGGCCCGTGCGCCTGGCGAGCGCGCGCAGCATGGCCACCACGGGAGTGATGCCGATACCGCCGGTCAGGAACAGCAGGCGCGGAGGCGGCGGGCCGGGCAGCACGAAATCCCCCTGGACAGGACCGAGGCGCAGTCTCTCCCCGGGCCTGACCCGTCGCGCCAGGTGCGGGGACACCCGCCCGTCCGGGACTGGCCGTACGGTGATCGCGAAACGCCCGGAACCGTCCGGCGGGGTCGTGATCGAGTACGTCCGCCAGTGCAGTGCTCCGTCGATGTCCACTCCCACCGGCACGTACTGCCCGGCCGCGCGATGCCCCGACCAGCCGCGCCCCGCCCGCACCACGAGCGTCGTCGCGTCCGCCGTCTCCGCCCGTACCCGCTCCACCCGGCCCGCCGGCCACCTGGCCGACCACAGGGGATCGACGACGGCCAGAAAGTCGTCAGGCAGCAACGGGGTGGTCAGCCGCCCGGCGCCCTGCCAGAGGGGTCGCGCCAAGTGCCGGAGCACACCGACCATTCCGCCACTCCGTTCCTCGTCACTCTCCGACCACCTACGCTCACGCAGTCGTGGACGACCGGCAAGCCGGGTTGCTCCGTCCCCGACGGGCATGAACCTGGCGCGAGCCGGCGGCTGACCCCGCGCTCTGCGCGGCGGCCCGGCGGCCACTCGACATCGAATCCGAGGGCGTGGGCGATTCCGTCCGCCCAGCCCAGGCCCAGGCGCCGACCGAACAAGTCGTACGGACACCGACCGCTCACCTCGGTGAGGAGCGCTGCTGGGTGGGGCCTCGCCTCCCGGGACGCATCGGGATCATCGCAGCGGCCTGCGGATCCACACCTCCCGGGCAGCCGTCTCCCGGTCGGCACCGGCATCCGAACCGGGACCAACGTCTGAAGCAACTCGAGGGCCGAGTTCGCCGAGTTTCGACCATCCCCAGGCGTGCAAGGTCTCCTCCGCCGCGGTCTTCCGGCCGCCTTCGCCAGGCCGGTCCACGGCCGCGACGATCAGATCGGCGTCGAGGCGGGCCAGCAACCGCTCGCCGAGGCGGGTCGCGGTGCCGCGGCGCCGTTGGGACGGCAGCACCATCAGTTCGGCCAGCAGGAAGGTCCGGCCCGCGGCCGTGAGTTCCTCGATCTCCGTCGGCAGCTCGTCCCGGAAGCCCGACCACCACTCGCCGGTACGAGCCACGCGGAACCCGTAGGCGCAGCCGACCAAGCCCGCCGCGTCGGCGACCACCATGTCGAAGTCGGTCCGCTGCACATGCTGCTCGAACCGGTTCAGAAAGCTCTGGCGGTCACGGTATTCGGCACCCGCGGCACCGCGGTACGCCGTGACGTGGAGGTCCGCGACGACGTCCCGCTGCTGCTCGGCCTGCCAACGGGACAGTCTGCGCAAGTACACGTCTGTCATACGAGCCTCTCCCAGCCGTGGGACGAACATCCCCGGATTCGGCATGGTGACAGCAGGAGCCGACGAGGTAAACCGGGCGTCGGGACAGGGGGTCGACCGAGTGTCGGGATCAGGGGTGTGACGCCCTGCCTGCGCGCCACCGGTTGTGCAACGGCCCCGGCGTATACACACCGGGGCCGCCCTTTCGGGCCATTGCACGTGAGAGTGCGCCGACCCACTTGTCATCGTATGACCGAAACACCCTTTTGGCATAGGCGGTTTCGGGTAATACGGCCCCTGGCTCCGGTGTCCTGAAGTGGCCCTGTCGCGTCAGTCGCGCTCCTCCTCATCGGCCTCCATGAGCCGAATCCCCTGATGCGTCAGCGTGACCATCGCGGGTGCATTTCCTCGGGTCCAGTCGGCCGTGATAAACCCTTCGCCCACCAAATATGTGCAGGCCGCGGCCAGATCCTGCTCGGGGATCCCCAAGTCGTCACGCAGCTTCGCCCCGGTGACGCCAAGGAGGCGATTGCCTTCCGTGGCCTCGTACAGGGTTTTCATGATCGCTTCGCGGTAGTGCTTCCGCTCGTGCAGTGTTGCCATGATTGCCGCCACTCGTGCCGAGCACCGACGAAAAGTCAGCTGGGGTACGAGGAACTCCTGGTGTTCACTGTACTCCGGTCCGGGCCCCGAGCACCTGCGTTGACCAGCGGTTTTCTCGGGTACCGGAGCATTGGGCGGCAGCGTCTGGGCGAGCCTTGTCGTGGCCGGTGCGGAGTATCGTGGACCCAGGAAGCGTCTCTGCTTCCCCGGCGGTGACGCCGACATCGCCTCAGGCGGTCGGCGAGCCGCCGAACCCGCAGACAGGCGATGACGATGCCCGACCTCGACCCCGACCCGTCACGTGAGGCGAAGCTCCTGCCGGACGCGATCCACCAGGCCGTCCGGCCCGGAACAGCCATCCTGCGGCTGCAAACGACACACGACCGCGCGGGAATCCTCGACGGGGCGTGGTGGCCACGGTCCCGCGACATCGGCGCCGAGCTTCCCAGCCTGATCGCCGCGGTGACCGAACACCTCGGGCCTGTCACGCGCGTCGGCCTGGACTCCAGCGCCTGGGAAGAACTGCCGACGCGGTTGATCATCGACGACCGTGTCGTGCACATCGACTCATCTTCGGTCGGCGACGACACCGTCCTCGTCAGCCGGGGCGATCGAGATCTCTTCTCCCTGCTCGTGGTACCGCCGCACGCGACACCCGACGCGGCGCGCGACGCGATGGCCAGGGCCGTCCGCGCCGACAACCTCACACAGGCGGCGCAGATCCTCATCGACACCGGTACCGGTCGAGTCCTCCCGATCGCTACGGAAGCCCCGTAGCCCGGCCAGGATCACCACGACCCGTGTGCGGCTTGCGGCGCCCGGTGATTCCGTGCGAGACGCCCGGCGATCGGCCGCGCGAGCCGGGTCCGCCTCCTTTCGTGGCAGGCAGGAGTACGGTGGAGCAAGCGAGGCCCCTTCGTATGCCGGTGCCAGGCCGGTTTCGGCCTCGCGGTTTCACGACAGCGGGTGCTCGCGCTCGAGGCAGGTTCCGCCAAATGACCGCCGAAGCCCTTCCGTTATCCGACGGGCCGTCGGCCGAGGTCCGATTCGTCTCCCCGTACCCGGAAGTGACACGACAAGTCGCCGATGCGCTCCGCTGGTTCTTCGCCTTCGACGAAGACAGCAGCTACCGGGCGGGTCCCAAAGCCACGGACCTGCGCCTGCCCCTGGCTCCCTCGTACTCCTCGCGCTCGTAATCATCGCGATCCTCGCGCCCAATGCCGCCCGTATCGAGACCAGCAGGCGGCCGACGGACCGTACGCATCCGAACGAGAACACCTGACCGTCTCTGAGCATCAAACCACCCGTCCACACAGGAGCAGCCCCGGACCCCGGCCGCGCCACCCGCACCGAGGTCAAGGAGCTCCGCATGTCCCTCAGTTCCGCCAAGTCCATGGCCGAACCCCCTTCAACGGCCGTCCCGTCGAACGCCGTCCAGCCGCCGTCATCCGCCTCCTCGAACGCCTCGGCTGGGTGTACGACGTGCGCTGGCCGGCACCGGACCGCGTCGCCGCCCGCCGCGTGTGAACCCGGCCCACCCCTTTCCTCAAGGCAGTTGACAGGAGCCTTCATGACGACCGCCCTGCAGCCCCCGCTTCCCTCGCACCCCCTCCTCCGCCTGCGTCTCGCACCCCGCACCGGCGTGCCGCGCCGCATCGACGGAGTGTGGTGGCCCCGCTCGTACGACCTGCTGGTGGAACTCCCGCGGCTGTTCGCCGGGTTGCCGCAGGCCTGGGGACACATCAGCGGTGTCACAGTCAACGGGGCGACGTGGTCCGCGACCCCCGGCCGGATGCTCGTCTTCAACCAGGTCGTGCGCCTGCGCAGGTCCACCACTATGTCCGCCCCGGACACGGTCTGCCTCCTTGCCCCCAGCCGGGGACGCTGGGACCTGCTGGTCGTACCGCCCGACACCCCGCCCGATACGGCCGAGCCGCTCATGGCCGCTGCCGTGGGCGACGACACCATCTGAGCGGTGAGCGCCGTCCGTATGGCGAAGCTGCGCGATGGGCCTCGCCCACCCTGGCCAGCTGTGGTTGCCTGAGACAGCACCGGTCGCCGCTGGCCATCCTTGCCGAGACGGAGCACCATACGGCAGCTTCACCCGCCAGGGTCGTCCCAACAGCCCGTTCTGCGGTGGTGGGGCGTAATCGGGCCCTGCCGCCGTCCGGTTGTCGCGCCGAGGGCCGGAGCGCGGCAACGATCAGGATCACGGTCACATTCCTGTGATCAGTCGCCTCGGCCCGGTCGGGGTGGCCGGGTAACACGAGGAAGTGTCCTCCCTGCCCTCCCACGCCTCCTCAGGAACCTGTGCCCGATAACCCGTCGGGCTGCCGTGGAGGGCTTGTTCCGCCGCCATGAGCTCGCTTGCGGTCATCGGAGGGCCGGAGCCGTCGCTCGCGGCGGCCATCAGCCGGGCGGCTGCCGGGGGGCTGACCTCCGGCGGTATCACCAGCAGGTCCCACCGGCCGGCGGTGTAGGACAGCAGCATGATCTTGTACGGGTCCAGCTCCCGCGCGAACCAACCGACCTTCACCGCATGACCGTTGACGGGCACCTTGCGCGGGATGACCGGCCAGTACTGAGGGTTGACGGCGATCCGGGTGATCCGTCCCCACAGAGGATCCAGCACGTCGGCCAGAGCGGAGAGTTCGCCTGGCAGGTCCCGGGAGCGGGGCCACCAGGCGCCGTCCAGGCCCTGTCGGGACGTGCTCATCGGCTTCAGCGCGAGGCGGGTGCTCGGAACCCTGAAGGGCACCATCCGCAGCGGGGCAAGGCCGGTGGTCGCGGACATCGCGCGAACCCGTCTCCAGACCGCCGCCACAGGCTCGGCCCGGTGTCGTCACTCGCCGAGAACGACACCGACATGGAGGCCGGTGTGCGAAATACTCTCGATGCCTTCACGCTACTCCGCCGGGACGTCGAACGGGCCCCGGTGAGGCGCGGGTTGTGAACACTGCCCTGCACACCTCTGATGAGTGCCGCCACCCTCCGCGGGAGCAGAGAAAGAGTGCCGCGAACCGACCAGGAGACCAAGGGACGACCCGAAGTCCAAGGAGGCAGGACTGCGGAGCCATGCCGACCTCGATGAGGAGAACGCTTCAGACCTCGTCCGTCTGCTTGCGGTCATCCTCCGAGGACTGACTGGTCACCAGCCAGGACCGGGCCGGCTCCGCCGGGCGGGTGGTGTCCACGGTGAGGTGGAGACGGGTCCCGCCCTCGCTGCCCTCCGGATAGCTGCGCTGCTCGACGGAGGCGAAGCAACGACGGAGAACCTCCGCAACCGTACGGGAGACTTCGGGGGACGCGGCCACGATGCGTACTTCGGCGTGCCCGGCAGGGGGGACTTCCAGTGGCTCCATGGTGACCTCGTTCTTCAGGACGACGTGACAACGGTGACTATGGGCGATAAGACCGTCGCGCCACACCCCACCGCCTCCAGCGAGGAGAAAGCCCTACATCATTGGCCACCCCCATCCCCATCCCCGTCCCCGTCTCGGGGCTCGCGGTGGGTGGTGGCGCGGGGCGATCCTGCAGGCCCCGCCGACTGCCGGGTCTTCCAGCTTCGTCGGCCGATCCACGGCAGGGCTCACTGTAGTGGAATGCCGCGATCCGCTGGTTGTGCCTCACTTTCAAGCCAACGCCATCAACCCGGACGCCACCCGGGACGGGTGAGCCGTCCCGGGACACCACGCCCGTCTCGCGGCCGCGCTGATCATGGTGTGCCGGTGAGGTTGCCCATCCCCTGGTACAGCTGTTGCGGGGGCAGCGGGCCGGTGGGAAGCGGGTGGGCGCCTTTGGTGCGTAGGCCGTCGAGCATGAAGGCGATGCCGCGGCGCCAGGCGTCGGGGGCGGTGTCCTTGGCGGCGCGGGCCAGCGGGGCGTTGGTGCCGAAGCGGTGAAAGCGGCCAAGCCCAACGAGGCCCCGTCCGGGTCGTTCGCCCAGTTCAGAGCCCGAACCCGCCACAAATGGGACCGGATCACGCCGAATGCGTCGAGCCGTCGTTGATACCTGGCTGGCTAGGCCGCGGTTTCTGTGATTAGGACGGCCGCGGTGACCGGGCCCGGAGCGTCAGTGGTGGCTGCGTCGGCTACGGCGGCCCGGACGGCGCGGGCGACTTCCAATGGATACTGCCCCGGGGCGACCGCGAGCTGGACCTCGATGTGTCGGCCGGGTGGATCGTCATGGTCCTCCACCTTGACCGGGCGGCTTCCCAGCACGGCGGCGAGGCGGGCGACGCCCGGAACACCCGTCGCGACGTCCGCCAGTTCCCCGACGGGCCCCCGCATGGATCCTGTTCCGGTCACCGGGGGCGAGCTTCGCGCGGCTGCAGCTTCCGGCGCGGGCCTCATGGCCCTCGCTGCGGTCCGCGACTTCACGCCTGTCTCCGGGCCCTCATGGAGATCCGTGACGCGCAGGTCAGCTATCACGGTGGCCAGGCCGATCCGTTCAGCGGCCGCGTTGAGCAGTGCGCTCCTCAACTGGTCGGCGGCCTCAGGCAGAGGCTGCCCGAGGGATGCTGTGAAGGCGGCTTCGATCCTGAGCGGGCCAGGCGGTAGCGCGCTGGCCGGCGGACGGACGGCCGGCTCGGACACGGGCTCCAGCAGTGCCGACCCGATGCGCAGAGACCCCAGCCGAACACCGGGAATCTCAGCGGCAGCGCGCCCGAGGGCCCGGACGGCCGCTTGCTCGATGATCCATGTCCCGTCGTCGGGCCCGCCGAGCGGGAGCAGTCGGCCCAGGTCGAGCTGGCGCCGTACTGCCTGCGTCCACGTCTCGGTCACCGGCCTCTCGCGCCTTTCTTCCATGGTCGCGGTTCTCTTCCTGCCGCACTGCGCCCGGAGTGTCCGCGGAGGGCTTCGGGCAGGGACGCTCGGGCCACTCGTTGGGCCACTCGCCTCACACTCCACAGCCGGGCAAATGTCTTAATAGGAATATAATCTGAATAAAATGTGCAAGGTGGGCTTCTTGAGAGAGGAATGCCCTGATGGCTGAGAACACCGGCGCAAAGCATGGCGGTCCGCCCGGTTCTCGCGGCCGGACGACCATCGCCGATGTGGTGGTGGCGAAGATCGCCGGAATGGCGGCACGGGACGTGCTCGGCGTCTATGCCCTGGGCAGCGGATTCGCGCGCTCGATGGGATCCATGCGGGAGCGGATGCCTGGCGCCGGTAGTGACAAGTCCGTCACACGCGGGGTCAGTGTCGAGGTCGGAGAGCTGCAGGCGGCCATCGATCTGGAGATCGTCGTCGACTACGGCGTCTCGATCACGGACGTGGCCGGTGCGGTGCGGGAGAACGTGATCGCCGCAGTGGAGCGGATGGCGGGCCGGGAAGTCGTGGAAGTCAACATCATGGTCAGCGACGTGAAGCTGCCCGACGAGGAGGACGGAGGGGAAGAGCGGCAGCGGATCCAGTAGCCGGGGCGAAGCAGCACGCTTGAGCGAAGGAGCGCGTGATGAGCAGGGCTGTGGTGGGCTTGATAGCCGGAATGACGCTGGGTTTCGCCGCGTATTTCGGTGACTTCTGGGCCTTCCTGCTGGTGCTGGGTCTGGGCGTCGTCGGTCTCGTGGTCGGGCGGTTTATGGAAGGCGATCTCGAACCGGGCGACTTCGTCCGCCGCCGAGACCGGCAGGAGCGGATCCGCGATGACCGGCGACGGGCTCGGGGAGACTGGCGGCAGTGACCGGTGAAGCCGATCGGCGTCCCGGCATCCCCCGCAGGGAGCGCGGTGCGATCACCGTCGCTGACCGGGTCGTTGCGAAGATCGCATCCCAGGTGGCGCACGAGGCGCTGAGCCGGTTCACCGAGTCGGCTGGCCACGTACCACCCGGCCGCCAGACGCCACGCGTGACCACAGCCGTGCGGCGGGCACCCGAACGGAATACCGCAGGACGAGACGCCGAGTCTGCCGTCGGGCGGCAGGCGGTGCTCGGCGAGGCACGGCTGCGCATCACCGTCGAGCTCGGCTATCCGTCCGACATCGGGGCGCAGTGCGCCGCAGTGCGCCAGGAGGTCACCGAACGGCTCAGGACATGGGCCGGCATGGATGTGTCCGACCTCGCGGTGTCGGTCGAGAGACTGCACTCGGTGCATTCGCAGCACACGGACCAGGAGAGGGTGAGATGAGCGCGAACACCTGGCGGCAGCCGACCGGTGACAGCGACCTTCCCTCCGATTCCGGACAGGCAGCTCCGTCCGCCGATGGCACCCCGGGGGCGGCCGCCGGCGCGACGGCGGCGATCGATGAATCAGGTCGGTCGGCGCGCCGTTTCTGGTCAGCGCGGCGGATTCCCGCGACCTTGGCGGCCCTGCTGTCCGCCGCGGCCATTGGATTGCTCCTGTACGACGTGGTCGCGGTGCGGGCAGACCGGTCCGCGATGCGCTGGCGGCGGCTCGCCGAGGAACTGGCCACACGGCCCCTGGATGACTTCTGGATGATCGTCGGGGCCGCACTGGTGATGGCCCTCGGCCTGTGGCTTTTCCTGCTGGCGGTGACGCCGGGACTGCGCAGGCTGCTGCCCATGCGGCAGCCCACCGATATCCCCGGGACAGAGGAGGTCCGCGCCGGGCTCGACCGCCGCGCGGCCACCCTGGTTCTGCGCGACCGGGCCATGCAGGTGCCCGGTGTCCAGTCGGCACAGGTCGCTTTCGGCCGCCGGAAGGTCAAAGCCCGGGCACGGTCACATTTCCGCGATCTCGAGGACGTCCGCGCGGACCTGGACGCCACGCTGGGCGAAGCCGTGACGTCCTTGGGTCTCGCCCGGCAACCCACGCTGACGGTGCACGTCCGGCGCCCGAAGAAGGGCTGAGGTGATCCTGATGCTCAAGACAGTGAACCGGGTGCTGCTGGGGCTTCTCGGCCTTGGACTGTTCGCCCTGGGCGGCGGCGTACTGCTGGGCGGGCTGGATCTGCAACGCCACTGGGGATTCGGCATGCCGGGCTGGTGGCCCTTCCGTGGGCCGGACGATGTGGTGCTGGGCACCGAGGGACGCACCCGCTGGCGGGAAGAAGGCTGGTGGTGGCCGACCGCCATCGCGGTGCTCGCCGTGCTGCTCGCCCTGCTGCTGTGGTGGCTCCTCGCACAGCGCAGACACCGCCTGGCCCAGGTCCTCGTCGACAGCGAAGACGGCGCGGCGACCCGACTCAACGGCCGCACCCTGGAGGACGTGATCAAGGAAGAGGCGCAGGCCCTGGGCGGGGTCTCGCGGGCTCATGTACGGCTGATGGGCCGACGTACTGCTCCGACCGCACGCGTGCGGCTGTTGCTGGAGCCTCACGCGGATCCAGCGCGGACTCTGGGGCGACTGAGCGGGGAAACGCTCGCACACGCGCGGGACTCGGCCGGCCTGGACCGCCTCCCGTCGAAGGTCCGACTCCAGGAAGTCCGCCACCGCGCCCAACGCGCCGCCTAAGAAGCCGTCTCTCAACCGATCTTGGAACGTGCAGATCGAACGGAGTTCCTGGTCGGGTGATCTTCCGGCGGTACGCGCATGAAGGCAGACACCTCACGATGCCAACGCGTCAAGCTGCGGCGGCGAGTTCGGTGGGGAACGCGGTGTGTTCGTCGAACAACTTGCGGTGCTGTAG
>NZ_JNWJ01000012.1:0-212184 GCF_000716805.1 Streptomyces yerevanensis
CGGGCCGTCGAGCAGCCCGTCCCAGCCGAGATGGTCGAAAGTCCAGCCGTGGTCGAACCCGTACTCTTCGACGCTTGCCCAGATCTTCCGGGCGGATTCCCCGGAATACTCCGGCAATACCGTCATCCCCACCCGCATGTGCGCCTCCTCGTCCTCGATGGCAGTACTTCTGCGTTCGCGTATCGGTCGCTACATCCGGGATCTCAGCACGTCGACCTCACAGCCCGGCGCGAACGGGTCGAAGCCGTGCTCGATCAGCCAGCGAACCGCCAGCAGGCTTCGCAACGACCACCACGCGTGGATCACGTCGAGGTCGATGTCGGTGCCATAGCCGGCGATGACGTCGTCGAGGTGCTCCTCGTGTCCGAGCGTGAAGGTGGCGAGGTCGTACAGGGCATCCCCCTGGCCCGCCTCGGACCAGTCGATGATGCCGGTGACCTCGTCGCCGTCGACGAAGACGTGCGCGATCTGCAGGTCACCGTGCGTGAACGCCGGAGTCCACGGCCGGAGCGCGGCCTCGGCGACCTGGCGGTTGCGGGTGACCACGTCGGCGGGCAGGACACCGTTCGTCACGAGCAACTCGCACTCGTCGTCGAGTTCCGCCGCCAGCGCGACGATGCTCCTGCCAGCCCGGCCCGGCAGGGGCGGCAGGGGCGCTTCGTGCAGCTTCCGGATGGCGGCACCCGCCGCGGCCCACGCCGTCGGCGACCCGGTCGACGGCCCGCCGAGGCGCCCAAGCGTCGTCCCCGGGAGTGCGGCGATCGCGAGCACGGGCGGCTTGCACCACAGGACCTCCGGGGTCGGGACCGGCGCCAGGGCCATCGCCTCGACCTCGACGTCGATGCGCGCCTGATCGGCGTCCACCTTCAAGAACACGTCACCGACGCGCAGAGTCGCGCGCTCGGAATGGGCGACGACGACTTTGACCTCATCCATGGGCGACCAGTATCCCGGGGGTGATCGCCGACATCGCCAGGTTTATCGCGTGCGATTACGCGGCTGACCGCGTCCCGCTACCCGGCGGCCTCATGCACGACACCGACCTCTTCCGCCTTCCCACAGGGCTACGCGTCCCGCAGGTCTACTCGCTCCGTGCGGCGAAGGCAGAGTGGGAAAAGCCCGGGGTTGTCACAACCGGCCAGTCAAAGCCACTCGTTGATGGCCGCGAGTGATCACGATGGACATGGGCTTCTGGCCCTGTTCGACGGCCAGGTGCAGCTTGGTCATCAGGCCGCGCGCGAGGGCCCCACCGGCGTCCCGGCCGCTGGGTCCTGGTGAGCTGCTGTTCCTAGGAGGAACGGCTCCTCTTCTCGCGGGCGACCTGCATGTCCATGCCGAGGGTGCTCAGCCGGACCGGGTCCCGCCGGTCGTCAATGACGACGGCACTCAGGACGGTGCCGACCAGAGCCTGCTGATCGCCCGACGGCCACGCCGGGCTCTTGGTGTTGTCGATGAAGCCACGGGCACCATGTCCCGATTCGACCTCCAGACCCCACGGGCGGGCGGCGACCACTGTGACGTCGACTTCATAGTGCAAGAGATAGTCCATGGCCGTCAGTCCTCCTTGCCCTTCAGCCACTCACGCTTGACGGTGAGGTCGTTGAATTCCTTCAGCCGGCCAGTCTGAGATCACCAAGTCTCTTGAAGAGCTCCAGGAACTGGCCCGTGAGGATTGAGAGACGCCAGCTTCGACCCGAGCGTGGCTTCGGCTCCTCACGCGGAGGAACGCGAGCTCCGGCCCGAGCGAACCCATGGGCATAACAGGCTTTTTGTGTCAGAACGGACGGGCGGGAGCAAGCAAGGTCAGACCTGCTCCGATCTCCTCGCTCCTCAGATCCGGCGACGACCTCAGGAGCCTCTCCCTGAGCGGGTCGCGTACCAGCACCCGGTCCGCGATGACCGGCAGCGCCTCCCCGCCGTAGAGCACGGCCGAATCCCAGTCATCGGGGTCGCCCCTGCCCCGCCGGTCGACGATCACGGCGCGGGTCGGCGTCGGAAGCCCCGTCGCCGCTGCGACGACGGCCGCCTCGACCGCGTCGGCCTGCTGCAGTGTGAGGCCGTCCAGCCAGAGTGTCTGGATCTCGCACCCGAGCGGTTCGTACGCGTACGCGTCGATGACGTTGATGTCGGCAGAGAACCACCATTCCATCGTGATGGACGCAATGCGCAGGCCCAGAAGACGGCCCAGCTCCTGAGGGCGCATGAGGACCTGTTCCCCTTCGATGTCGAGCACCACGGCCGCACCTCTGACCGAGTGCACGAGCCTCATGCCGTGTGCCTCGAACATCTCCACCTGTTCGGCGAAGACCGACGTGGCCCCCGACTCCCGATACCACCGGATGAATCCGTCAGCCATGGCTAGCAGCTCGGCAGCGTGAAGATGTGCACATTTTCTTCTCCGAAGACCTTCTTGGCCTGCTTGATGGCCGATCCGCGACCCGTCCCCGGCCCGGCACTCCGAACGGCCGGAGGGGTCCGACCGCAAGTTGTCGGATCCCTCACGCACGAGTGACTAGTCCCCGATGAAGAGCAGGTAGCCCGAGCGGAGGATCGCCTGGTGAGCCTGCTCGATGACACGCCTCACCACAGAGGTCTTCTCCTCCTCTCGCAACTCTTCGAGCTCGACGACAAGGCGCTCCAACTGGGGGGTGTTGAACATCGTCAGGTCGTACGGCGAGATGCCCCGCCGCAGGCTGTTCCCCGGCGCTCGAGCGCACAAGGCAAGGAACGAATCCTCCACATCGTCACCGAACTCCTCTACGACATCCTGCGCGCGGTTCAGCCTCCGCATTCCTAGGCCCATGTCTGCTCTCCTACCTCGTTTCAGGGTGTTGGAGAAATCGGGTACCTCGTCACCAGACCCCCGTGCACGCTCACCACGATGGTGAGGCAGTGGGCTCAACGCGGCATGCGCCGACCCAGCTGCCGTGCTTTCTCGCGCAGTCCCGATCCCCAGGCTCCGGCTTCCGCCGGGGCGGACATCCCTGTAAGGACCGAGACCTGCACGTCTTCAAGCGGGCCGTCCGGGGTGGCGCCGAGCCGTGCCCAGTTCACCTTGATTCCGGCGCGCTCTGCGAGAACCAGCACTGTGGCGATGAAGCCTTCGGAGAGGGCCAGCACAATGGCGTGGGTCGTTCTTCGGTGCTGCGCCAGCAGGGTGTTGACGAAGGTCTCGAAGGTGATCGGGTCGATCTGGCACTCGTCGTTCTCCATCGGCCCGATGCCCGATGAGAGCCCCAACTCTGCCTCGAAGACCGCCACTTGCCGCTGGAACAGGCGGGAGGCCCCGTTGGACGGATTCCACAGGGTCTCGTTGCCCAGGTCGAAGTACTGGCTCATCTCGGGGGGGCCTTACCCAGGTGGTGTACGGCGGCTGCCCACAGGCAGGTAGATCTACGAATATTACAGATCTCCCGTCACTGTCACATTCTCAGCCTGTACACCATGCCCGCGGACGCGGCCTGCCCCAGGTGCGCCCGGTCGGCTGGTGAGACGGAGTACGTCAGGTACGGAGTAGGTCAAGCGAGGTCGACCGGGATTCGATGGTCCGGTTGGCCGTCCTTGGCCAGGATCGAGTGGTCGTCGGCCACCGCGCGGTACAGCCTCAGGCCAGAGGCGTCGTCCACGTCGGCGGCTGTCCAGGCGCGGTCTCCGTGTGAGAGGGAGCGGCGGGAGAACACCTCTATCGCGCGCTCGAGCCCGGGGCCGTCCACCGGTTCGGCGACGGCGGGCATGTAGACGCCTTGGCCGGTGCCGATCGGGGCCGACGAGTCGAAGATCGCGATGCCCACCTGGGGGCGTACCGCGATGTTGCGTGAATGGACGGCCGCGGGCGAGGAGAGCCAGAAGAACTCGCGGTATCCCGCGTGAGCGAAGTACACCGGCGAACTCCACGGCCGTCCGGCCGCGTCGGCGGTGGCCAGCACCATGTACAGGCTCGCGTCGACGACGCCGCGGGCGATCTCGGCAGGTGATCCAGATGATGTGCCGGGACTCATCTCAGCTGCTCCTTCGGTACGTGAGCTCGAAGTCCTTCTCCCATGCCGCCGAGCCGTCCGACGACATCTCCCAGACGCCACGGATCGTATTGCCGTCGTCGCCGACCTGCCCGGTGAACCGCTGCCGGAACGCCAGTGGCGAGAAGTCCGGCGTCTCCCGCAGCAGCCGCCACACCCCGTCGGCGAAGGTCATCGCATACACCCGTACGACGCCCCGCGAGTCGAAGTAGTGCTGCGTGTACGCGCCCGTCTCCGGGTCGACCGCGACGATCGCCATGCTGTCCGGGGCCTCGGCCAGCGAGATCTCCGTGCGCTGGACCAGGAAACGTCCGTCCAGTGTCCACTCGAACACGCTGCGTGCGGCAGGGGTGGCCAGACCGGGAAAGTCGGCCTCCACCTCCCATTCGCCGACCAGAACGTCCAGCCTCTCCAGGACTTCCTGCCGTGCCGATTCGCTCATTGCCAACACCTCCTCGTCGTATATGACGGCAGCGGCAAGGAAAACTCATCGCTCCCCACACTCGAACCACACCGTCTTGCCGCCCCCGGCTTCCGGCCACACTCCCCACTTCGCGACCACCGCATCGAGCAGGACCAGCCCGCGCCCACCCTCCGACTCCATCGACAACTCGACTGACACGGCTGGCAGTTGGGGCGAACCATCCGTGACCTCCACCCGCACCCCCGCCGCCCCCTGCCGCAGCAACAGCAACTCGCAGCGCCGGTCCGGGACATGGCGTACGACATTGGCGATCAGCTCGGTCACGCCGAGTTCCACGGCGTCGGACAACTCGGCCATGTCCCAATCGTCGAGAAGCGAGCGGACGATGCGGCGGATGTACAGCGCCGAGTGGTCGCCTGCGGTGAGTCGCATGCGGTACTGGGCGGGGCGGGGGCCCACGAGGAAGCCCGGGAGCGTGGGAGGAATGTGTTCGTTCACGCCACGAGAATGGCCCAGCGCAACTACTCTCGGCTACGGAACGGATACAACCGGTCCCGCAGTGGGCCGAGTTGCGCGAGAGGGGATCGCCGCGTGACCCACATCAACATCCTCGACCCGGGCGCCTCACCGCTCGACTACTACGGCTTCGAGCTGCGCCGCCACCGCGAAGCCGCCGGGCTGACGCAGAAACAGCTCGGCGAAATCGTCAACTACACCGGCTCATTGATCGGCCAGATCGAGACCGCCCGCAAGCTTCCGACCCCGACGTTCAGCGAGCGGGTGGACGCGGCACTGGGGACGGGCGGGCTGCTGACGCGGCTGGTCGATCTTGTGATGCGCAGTCAACTTCCGGCCTGGTTCCAACAGGTGGCGGAGTTGGAGGCGCGGGCCATCGAAATCTGCACCTTCCACACGCACCTGGTGCACGGGCTCCTCCAAACCGAGGCGTACGCGCGTGCCGTGCTCGGCGCGCTGGTCCAGACCGACCTCGACGACCGCACCGCCGCACGCCTCGCACGTCAGCGCATCTTCGAGAAGAACGAGCCGCCGGTCTTTTGGGCGGTCATCAGCGAGGCCGCGCTGCACCAGGACATCGGCGGCCCGGAGACCATGCGGGGGCAACTGGCTCGCCTGTTGTCATTCCAGGGCAATCCCCGGATCAACATCCAGGTGCTGCCGTACTCGGCCGGAGCACACGCGGGAATGACAGGCTCGTTCGACCTCTTCCGCTTCGCGAGCGACCCAGACATCGTCTACACCGAGGGCTACGGAAGCGGGCATCCGACCGCCAACCCGGACACCGTCAAGGACTGCTCACTCCGTTACGATCATCTCCAGGCCGCCGCCCTCTCCCTAAGGGACTCGGCGGAGTTGATTCGGCGCACGATGGAGGAACGCTATGGAGAGCAACGCGATTCCGACCAGGATCCAGTGGCGTAAGTCCAGCTTCAGCAGCGACCAGGGCGGCTCCTGCGTCGAGTGCGCACCCCTCGGCCCCCTGGCTTGGCGCAAGTCGACGTACAGCAGCGACCAGGGTGGCAACTGCCTAGAGATCGCCGAAACTCCCAACACCACCATCGCCGTACGCGACTCAAAGAACCCGGCGGGGCCCCATCTCACCTTCGCCCCCGCCGCGTTCACCACCTTCATCGGCTGGACGACGCTGGACGACTACAGCCGCTGAACGATCGTCCCGGCGACCAGCACCATCGCTCCGTGGCGTGATTCCTTCGTTTCTTGTGGGGAGTTCAGGCGTCTTCGGTTCACTTCGTTGACACGAGTCATCTGTGGCCATAGTTTCCGCCGCGTACTCGTGGCACCTGATGGCACGTCAATCGCCCTGGCCCCACAGTGGGTTCAAGGGTCGAACGTCGGCTGCTGTTGGCACGTGTACACGCAGTCCCACAACGCCGTGCCCGCACACCGAAGGAGTGACGGCCCCATGTCCGACACCGTGTCCGGCGAAATACGCCCGCGTACGGTCACGGAGGTGCACGCTTGAAGCCTCGTCTCACCGTGCGTCGTCTCACCGTCTTACTGACCGCACTGGCCACCACCGTCCTCACGGCCGCCGGGCCCGCCGCCGCGGCGCCCACCCCGACCCCTCAGAACCCCCCACTCGTCCGGACCGAGTCCGGCTGGATCCGCGGGGAGGCCACCGCCGAGGGGCGGCAGTTCCTCGGCATCCCCTACGCGCAGCCGCCCGTCGGCGACCTCCGCTGGCGAGCCCCACGGCCCGTCGAGCCGTGGTCCGGCGTGCGCGCCGCAAGCGACTTCGGCAACCGCTGTGTGCAGACGGCGAGTTGGGACCCCGGCTACGAGAAGCCCAGCCACATCGAGGACTGCCTCGATCTGAATGTGTACGTCCCCGAAGGCGCCGTCGGCTCCGTCGGCTCCGCACAGCGGCCGGTCATGGTCTGGCTGCACGGCGGCGGGCTCACCGCCGGCGCGGGTGAGGACATCGTGCCGGACACCTTCGCGCGGCAGACCGGCGCGGTCGTGGTGACCGTCAACTACCGCCTGGGCGCGATGGGTTTCCTCGCTACCTCCGGTCTCGACCGCGAGGCGCGCGACCGCGTCTCGGGCAACTTCGGGATGCTCGACCAGCAGGCGGCCCTGCGCTGGGTGCGGGCCAACATCGGCCGCTTCGGCGGCGATTCAGGCCGCGTCACCATCGCGGGCGAGTCCGCGGGCGGCCGCTCGGTCTGCACGCAGATGGCCTCGCCGACCGCAAGGGGCCTGTTCCACGCGGGGATCGTCCAGAGTGGTGCGTACGCCGACTGCGCGGCTCGCACGCACAAGGAGGCGGTGGCTCAGGGCGCCGACTTCATGGAGAAGCTGGGGTGCGCGAGCGTCGCGTGTGTGCGCGGCAAGCCCGCCAAGGAAGTCCTCGCCGCCCAGGCCGACTTCGACTGGGGGCCCGTGGTCGGCGGCGACTTCCTGCCGGTGCAGCCCTTCGAGGCGTACGCGAACGGAGCGGCTGCCCGCGTCCCGGTACTCAACGGAGCCAACCAGGACGAGGGGCGGATGTTCGCTTTCGCCCAGTTCGACAACAACGGCACCCCGCTCACGGCCGAGCAGTATCCCCAGGTGGTACGCGCCGTGTTCGGTGCCGAGCAGGGCGAGCGGGTGCTCCGACGCTACCCGCTGTCGGACCACGCGTCGCCGACCCTCGCGTACGCCGCCGCCTACGGCGACTACCTGTTTGCCTGCCCGGCGCTCCGGCTCGACGACGTGCTCGTGGCCCGCGGACCGGTCTACGCGTACGAGTTCGCCGACCGCACCTCGCCGCCCTTCGCCTCGCTGCGGAACCTCGGCACGGACTTCGACTTCGGCGCGACCCATGTGAACGAGGTGCAGTACCTCTTCAAGCACTTCGGTCTGAAGTCTCCGCTGAACGCCGAGCAGCGGGTGCTCTCGCGGCAGATGATCCAGTACTGGGGGTCGTTCATCCGGAACGGCGTGCCGCGTGCCGACGGCCAGCCGACGATGCCGGACGGCCAGGAGAAGGTACTCTCCCTGCGAACCGCCTCCCACGGCGGCAACAGCCAGAGCACGACTGTCCATCGTGAGCATCAGTGCGACCTGTGGGACCGGGACCGTCCTTAGAGACGTGTGACGAGACACTGTGGCGGCGGCCTTCGATCCCTGGGCCGCCGCCTTTCCTCTACAGGCGCTGGATGATCGTCCTACAGGCGCTGGATGATCGTCCCCGTCGCCAGCGCCCCACCCGCGCACATGGTGACGAGCGCGAACTCCTTGTCCCTGCGCTCCAGTTCATGAAGCGCGGTCGTCAGGAGCCGCGCCCCCGTGGCACCCACCGGATGCCCCAGCGCAATAGCCCCGCCGTTCACGTTCACCTTCTCCAGGTCCTGCTCGAAGACCTGCGCCCAGCTCAACACCACTGAAGCGAACGCTTCGTTGATCTCGACGACGTCGATGTCCTTCAGCGACATGCCCGCCTTGCCGAGCACGGCCCGCGTCGCGTCGATCGGCCCGTCCAGGTGGAAGTGCGGGTCCGAGCCCACCAGTGCCTGGGCGACGATCCGCGCCCGCGGCCGGAGTTTCAGCGCCCGCGCCATCCGCTTGGACGCCCACATCAGGGCCGAGGCGCCGTCGGAGATCTGCGACGAGTTCCCCGCCGTATGGACCGCCGTCGGCATGACCGGCTTCAGGCCGGCCAGCGCCTCCATGGACGTGTCCCGCAAGCCCTCGTCCCGGTCGACGAGCCGCCACATGCCCTGACCGGCCCGCTGCTCGTCCTCCGTGGTCGGGACCTGAACGGCGAACGTCTCCCGCTTGAAGCGTTCCTCGGACCAGGCGTTCGCGGCCCGCTCCTGCGATATCAGCCCCAGCGCGTCCACGTTCTCGCGCGTCAGCCCGCGGTGCCGAGCGATCCGCTCCGCCGCCTCGAACTGGTTCGGGAGGTCTACGTTCCACTCGTCGGGCGTCGGTTTTCCGGGCCCGTGCTTGGAGGCCGAGCCGAGCGGCACCCGGGACATGGCCTCGACGCCGCAGCTGATGCCGACGTCCACGACCCCGGCCGCGATCATGTTGGCAACCATGTGGGAGGCCTGCTGCGAGGAGCCGCACTGGGCGTTCACGGTCGTCGCGGCCGTCTCGTAGGGCAGGCCCATGGCGAGCCACGCGGTACGGGCGGGGTTGCCCGACTGTTCGCCGGCGTGGGTGACGGCGCCGCCGACGATCTGCTCTACGCAGTCGGCGGGGATGTTCGTACGGCCCAGCAGTTCACGGTAGGTCTCGCCCAGGAGATAGGCGGGATGCAGATTGGCGAGCGCGCCACCGCGCTTGCCGATCGGAGTGCGTACGGCTTCGACGATGACGGGTTCCGCGACCATGCTCTCGCCCCTTCCTTGCGCCGAACTAGAACGCGTACTAGTTCTCAGTGCAGTCTGCTGAGCGGGCACCCGACACCGCAAGGGTCTTGCACGCTCCGAAGTCGCGATCTGCACGAACTCCGCACGCAATTAGCCCTGTCGTGCCTCTTGCTACTTCTAGAACCCGTTACTACCTTCACGGCAATTCACAGTTCCTGATGGACCGTCAGAACCTCGATCGCCCCCGAGCGCTTCCGACCCTCCAGAGCTCCAGACCGCCAACGATTCCGACCTCCAGAACCCGACCGTCGTACGACTTCGGAGTTGCCGATGCCCTGTCCAGCGCTGCCCGACGGGTTCGATTTCACCGATCCCGATCTGCTGCACCACCGCGTGCCTCTCCCGGAGTTCGCCGAGCTGCGTCAGGCCGAACCGGTCCACTGGATCCCCCAACAGCCCGGTATCGCGGGCTTCGAGGACGAGGGTTACTGGGCCGTCACGCGGCATGCGGACGTCAAGTACGTCTCCACGCACCCCGAGCTGTTCTCCTCCTGGCTCAACACCGCGATCATCCGCTTCAACGAGCACATCCCGCGCGACGCCATCGAGGTCCAGCGGCTGATCCTGCTCAACATGGACCCGCCCGAACACACCCGCGTCCGCGGCATCGTGCAGCGCGGCTTCACCCCGCGCGCGATCCGCGCCCTGGAGGACACGCTGCGCCGGCGCGCCCACTCGATCGTCCAGGAGGCCGTCGCGCAGACCGGCCCCTTCGACTTCGTCACCCAGGTCGCCTGCGAACTGCCGCTCCAGGCGATAGCCGAGCTCATCGGCATCCCGCAGGAGGACCGCCTCAAGATCTTCGACTGGTCCAACAAGATGATCTCGTACGACGATCCGGAGTACGCGATCACCGAAGAGGTCGGCCAGGAGTCGGCCACCGAACTCATCTCGTACGCCATGAACATGGCCGCCGACCGTAAACAGTGTCCCGCCAAGGACATCGTGACGCGGCTGGTGGCGGCCGAGGACGAGGGCAACCTCACCTCGGACGAGTTCGGCTTCTTCGTCCTCATGCTGGCCGTCGCGGGCAACGAGACGACTCGTAACGCGATCACGCACGGCATGCACGCGTTGCTCACTCACCCCGACCAGTGGGACCTCTACAAGAGGGAACGCCCCTCGACCACGGCCGAGGAGCTGGTCCGCTGGGCGACCCCCATCGTGTCCTTCCAGCGCACCGCGACCCAGGACACGGAACTCGGCGGACAGCAGATCAAGAAGGGCGACCGCGTAGGCCTCTTCTACTCCTCCGCGAACAACGACCCCGCCGTCTTCGACTCCCCGGAGGTCCTCGACATCACCCGCGACCCGAACCCCCACCTCGGTTTCGGTGGCGGCGGACCGCACTACTGCCTCGGCAAGTCGCTGGCCACCCTCGAGATCGACCTCATCTTCAACGCCATCGCCGACGCCATGCCCGGCCTCCGCCTCGTCGGCGACCCACGCCGTCTGCGCTCCGCCTGGGTGAACGGCGTCAAGGAGCTCCAGGTCAGCGCCAGTTGACCCACGGGGTCTCGCAGATCAGGAGGCGGGGGCATCCCCCCTACGCCCCGCCCCCGCCTCCTGCCGCCGCGCCGACGAAGGCAGTCGGCTCCGGCGGTGCGAGAGGAATAAACACGCCAATTGACCGGTAACCGTCGAGCCTTTGTCTGAACAAATGCCCGTTGCCGCGATCCGACTCAGTCCGTGACCGGAGTCACGGACTCACTTTGAGTTGTGGAGATCGCAGGGAGAAGACGTGACAGAAGTTCACATCTTCGCCTGTTGATCAATACACATCGCTACGGTTCGCGCGGCGAGCTTTACAGTTCGCCGTCGGTTGACTGGTATACACCTTTTCCTTCGGGGCCAACCTGTGCGTAAGTTGTGGCTGCCTCGCCCGCGGGACCTCACGCGCTCTGCGTGCAGCGGGCGGATGAGCCCGGTTCGCCGGGCTGTTCAGTCATCCATGTGCAGACACCAGGGGGATACCTATGTCCATCTTCAGGAGATCGACCATGTGCGCGACCGTCGCGGCGGTCGCGATGGCAGCCTTGGGGCTGGCTGCCCCGCAGGCGTCGGCCGCCTCGGAGGCAGCTGCCGCCACTGTGTACGTCTCAAGCTTCGCCTGCGCACCGGTGACCGCCAAGATGGGGCAGACGTCCAGCAGCCTCTACATCGACTACAAGTCCAGCCGTGTGTTCCCCTGTGGCTGACGGTACGTCCGGCCGGTCCCGGAACCGGAAGTCCGTACGTTCTCTGCTCCTCGCCCTGGTGACCGCACCGCTCGTCCTGACGGCCTGCGGATTCCAGGACGAAGGTGTGGCGGAGAGCAGGTCCACGGCGGATGCGGCGGTTCCCGCGGACGGCGAATCCGCCGGGCCCAGCAAAACCGACGTCCTCGAGGCCGAGGACTTCGACTTCGGCCCTCCGGCGGCCACGGCGCACAACGGAGAGGTCGTCGCCTACGTGCCGCGCCTGGACAACCGCCGCGTGGTCGTGCCCCTCACGATGCACAACACAGGCGAAAAGCGTGCGTCCTACACGGTCACGGTTACGGCCGACAGAGGCGAGAGGGGTGCTCCGGTGACGGTGACGAAGAAGGCCCTCAACGTGGCCTCCGGCACGACCTGGCCGACCAAGGCCGACATCAGCGCTCCCGGGGTCTGGGTCCCCGAGGACACGAAGATCAGCCTGACGGTGACCAAGGACAACTACCCGTTGGGCGACTCTCGCTGACCGACCGGCGGCCTTCCGACGGCTCGCTTCGCCGAGAACATGACGCCGTAGCGCGCATACGCACGCCGTAAAACCGCACACGACCGGGGCCGCCGCACGGCGGCCCCGGTACCGCACTGAAAGGGAATCATCCATGGGGTCCGGCGCAAGCGTCATCATCGCGATGCCGCTGTTCCTCTATCTCGCTCTGATGACGCTGCTCTGCGTCAAAGTCGGTGCCAAGACGTCATGGAAGGTGGGCTGGCTGATGGCCGCGGGCTCCGTCTTCATGCCGCTCGCCTTGTTCGTCGCCTTCCTGGTCCCTTGAACCTCACCGGTGATTTGGAGTACCGGCTGGTGACCACGGTTGGGATGAGTCGTTGCACGGCTCGTGAGTGCGAGCCTCCTGAGCCCCCGGGCCTCCGGGCCTCTGGCCGGAAATCAGAGAACGTTTTTGTTCGAATTCGCGTCTTCGCACCTGACACAGCAAGCACACAGCCTCGAAGACTTCGAACGGAAACGCTGATCGTGGGCTCTGCCGCCGAGCTGTCCCCCGCCCGTCCGGTCGAACCGGCTGCCGGTACACGGAAGGAGCCGTTCCGGGAGTTCAAAGGGTTCTGCCGGCGGCATCGTGTGCCGCTGCTCGCCACGCTCCCGACCGTTCCGCTGTACGGGCTGTGGTTCGCGTTTCTCGCCACCGGTGGCGGGGATCTCGCGGCGCAGGAGGCGTGGGCCCAGTTCGTGTCGCGGCACGGGGACTCGGCGTACAGCCTCTTCTGGTACGGCGGGATGCACACCGCCAACTACAGCCTGATCTCGCCGTACCTGATGGCCACCTTCGGTGTGCGCACGGTCACGGTCGCCGCCGGGCTGCTCGCGACCTGGCTGGCCGCGGTGCTGCTCGTGCGTACGGGGATCCGCCGTCCCCTCGGCCCCGCGCTCCTCGCGTCGCTCGCGCTGTGGTGCAACGTCGCGTCCGGCCGTACGACCTTCGCGCTCGGCGTCGCCTTCGGGCTCGCGGCCCTGGTGCCGCTCACGCGGGAGCGGCGGCTGCCGCTGGCCGTGGCGTACGCGGCGCTTGCGACCATGGCGAGCCCGGTGGCGGGGCTGTTCCTGGTGGTGGCGGGGGCCGGTTACGTCCTCGTACGGGACTGGGGGCGGGCCGCCGCTCTCATCGCGCCGCCGTTCGTGGTGGTCGCGGTGACCACGTTGCTGTTCCCGTTCAAGGGCGAGCACTTGATGCCCGCTGCCCGGATCTGGCCGCCCGTCCTGTTCGGTGTCGTACTGCTGGTCTTCGCTCCGCGCCGCTGGTGGGTGCTGCGGTGGGGCGCTCTGGTGTACGCGGCCGGGACGGTGCTGACGTATCTCATCCCCTCGCCGATCGGCACGAACGTGGAGCGGCTGGCCGAGCTGTTCGCACCCACCGCCCTGCTCGCCGCGCTGCTCGCGCAGAAGGGGCAGAAGGGGCCGAGATACAGACGTCTCGCTCTCACCGCGACGCTGGTCTTCTCCGTGGCCTGGGTGGGCACGAAGACCGCCGACGATCTGCGGGTGTCCACCAGCGTGCCCGCCTGGGCCGCCGACACGCGCGGTGTCGTCCGCGCCCTGGACCGGCTCGGCGCCGAGCGCACCCGGGTCGAGGTGGTCCCGGCCCGTAACCACCGCGAGGCCACCGCGCTCGCCCCGCATGTGAACCTCGCCCGCGGCTGGAACCGGCAGCTGGACATCGAGCGCGGGCGGCTCTTCTACGACGGAACGTTCTCGGAGTCGACGTACCGGGCCTGGCTGGACCGCTGGGCCGTCGGCTTCGTCGTGCTGCCCGCCGGGAAGCCGGACGGCTTCGCCGAGGACGAGGCGCGCCTGGTCAGGAGCCGGCCCGCCTGGCTGGAGCCGGTCTGGCAGGACGCGCACTGGCAGGTGTACCGGGTGCGCGACGCGGTGCCCCTGGTGACGTCGCCCGGCTCCGTCGTACGGGCCTCCAGCGCCGAGGTCGTCGTACGGATGCCGAGGCCCGGTTCGGTCACCGTGCGCGTCGCCTACTCGCCGTGGCTGTACGCCGAGGGCGGCTGCCTCAAGAAGCGGGGCGAGTTCACGCGGCTGACGGTGACCGAGCCGGGCGTGTTCCGGATCAGCTCGGGGTACGGTCCTTCGCCTGGTCCGGCTCCGCGATGCTGACCTCGGTGGGCTTGCCGCGCGAGCTGACCCGGGGTCCCTGGAGCAGGTAGGTCAGCGCGAAGCCGGCGCCCACGACGGTCGCGCCGCCCGCCGCGTCCAGCACCCAGTGGTTGGCGGTCGCCACGATCGCCGCGATCGTGAACAGCGGATGCAGGAGACCTAGCGCCTTCATCCACCACTTCGGCGCGAGGATCGCGATCACCAGACCGCACCACAGTGACCAGCCGAAGTGCAGCGAGGGCATCGCCGCGTACTGGTTCGTCAGTGCGGTCAGCGTCCCGTAGTCCGGCTGGGAGAAGTCCTGCACGCCGTGCACGGTGTCGATGTAGCCGAGGCCCGGCATCAGGCGCGGCGGGGCCAGCGGATAGAGCCAGAAGCCGAGCAGCGCGAGGATCGTGGCGAAACCGAGCGCCGAGCGGGCCCAGCGGTACTCGGCGGGGCGGCGCACGTAGAGGACGCCGAGGACGCTGAGCGGGACCACGAAGTGGAACGACGTGTAGTAGAAGTCGAAGAAGGCGCGCAGCCAGTCGACGTTCACCACCGTGTGGTTGACCCAGTGCTCGATGTCCAGGAACAGGAACTTCTCGATCGCCAGGATCTGCTCGCCGTGCTGCTCGGCGGTGGCCCGGGCCGCCTCGTTGGAGCCGCCGTGCGCCTCCAGCCTGACCTGCTGGTACGCGGAGTAGCCGACGCGGATCAGCAGCAGTTCGAGGAGCAGGTTCGGGCGGTACAGGACCCGGCGCAGGAAGGGCAGCAGGGGTACGTGTTTCCAGCGGGCCTCGACCGGTGGCGCGTACTGCGTGGGGATCGGGACCTGGTAGTGCGGCGAGGTGCGGGACAGGAACGGAACGGCGCAGGCGGCGGTGAGCGCGGCGAGCAGGACGACGTTGTCACGCAGCGGGTGGAGCACCGGCATGTTCGGCAGCATCATCTTCGCCGGGAGCGTCATCACCAGGACGACGGCGATCGGCCATACGTACCGGTCCGAGGCCTTCTTGCCGACCCGGCCGACCAGGGCGAGCAGTACCCACAGCAGCTGGTGCTGCCAGGTGGTGGGCGACACCACGATCGCGACACAGCCGGTCACCGCGACGGCGAGCAGCAGCTGCCCGTCGCGCGCGTAGCGCACGGCGCGGCGCAGGCCGATGACGGCGACGGCCGCGCCAAGCAGCAGGAAGAGGGTGATCTCCAGCGGCCCGGTCAGGCCGAACCGCAGCAGCGCGCCGTGCAGCGACTGGTTGGCGAGGTCGTCGGCGGGCCGGCCGAGGCCGACTCCGGCCAGGTGGTTCACCCAGTACGTGTACGAGTCGTGCGGCATCGCCGCCCAGGCCAGCGCCGTGGTCGCGGCGAAGGTGACGCCGGTGGAGAGCGCGGCCCGGCGGCGGCCGGTGAACCACAGCAGCGGGGCGAAGAGCAGCACGGTCGGCTGGAGGGCGGCGGCGACGCCGATCAGCAGCCCGCTGGTCCGCTCCCCCCGAACCGCGAAGCAGCCGAGCAGCACCAACAGCACGGGGATGATGCTGGTCTGGCCCAGATGCAGCGTGTTGCGCACCGGGAGCGACAACATCAGCAGGCTGATCGTCACGGGCGCGGCGAGCAGGGCCGTGCGTCTGCTCACGGGCTGCGGCAGGGCACGGGCCGCGACCAGGCCGAGCGCGACGACCAGCAGCAGGGTGCCGAAGGTCCAGCCCCAGCCGAGGGCCTGCTCGGCCGCGCGCGTGAGCGGTTTGAGGACGAGCCCGCCGAACGGTGTGCCCGTGAAGCGCGTCGAGTCGTACAAGGATCCGTTCACATGCAGCACGCCGCCCGGGCCGACCCAGGTCTCCAGATCCGTCAGGCGTTCCCCCTTCGGCGTGCTCAGGACGACGGCGACCTGTCGTATCGCCAGTACGGCGGCTACCAGCCACAGGGCCGCGCGCACCATGCCCAGTCGTGCCTTCGCCGTGCCCGCGGCTCCCGCCGCGAAGGCCTCGCCTGGTCGCCCGCCGTGCTCCACATTCGCCACGCCCCGTCGGCCCTCCCGCCCCGTTGGTCACCCGTGTCCCGTGGGTGTCATCTGTTCGTTGTCAATGTGCGAACTCTATGAGGCTCGCACTACCCCCGCGGAGAGACGCAGGCAACCCCCGCTTTACCTGACGTCCTTCCATCTTTTGTCCGGAAGAGGGTGTGACGCGACCGGAGGTTGCGGTGGCCTCCCGGCGGATTACGCGACCCTGCGTCACTGCCGGGCGGATCCGGTGGTGGCGGGCTATATTCGACGGAGAACTAGTTAGCTCCTCTAACTAGGCAGACGAAAGGCATGGTGCATGACCGAGCCACGACTGTGGAACGACGTGGACGACTACTTCACCGCTCTCCTCGCTCCGCCCGACGACGCCCTGTCCGCCGCGCTGCGCGACAGCGACGCCGCCGGGCTGCCGCACATCAACGTCGCCCCGACCCACGGCAAGCTGCTGCACCTGCTCGCCGTGATCCAGGGCGCCCGCCGCGTCCTGGAGATCGGCACCCTCGGCGGCTACAGCACCATCTGGCTGGGCCGCGCCCTCCCGGCGGACGGGCGCCTGATCAGCCTCGAGTACGCCGAGAAGCACGCGGAGGTGGCCCGCCGCAACCTCGCCCGGGCCGGCCTCGACAAGATCACCGAGGTGCGGGTGGGCCCCGCCCTGGACTCGCTGGCGGAACTGGCCGACGAGCGCCCCGATCCCTTCGACCTGGTCTTCATCGACGCGGACAAGGTGAACAACCCGCACTACGTCGAGTGGGCCGTCAAACTCACCCGTCCCGGCAGCCTGATCGTCCTCGACAACGTCGTACGCGGCGGCGCCGTCACCGACGCCACCGGCGACGACCCGAGCATCCGAGGCACCCGCGCAGCCCTCGAACTCTTCGCCTCCCACCCGAAGCTGGACGCCACGGCGATCCAGACGGTGGGCGTGAAGGGGTACGACGGGTTTGCGCTGGCGCGCGTACTGCCGTAAACCGCCCGTCAGCCGCCCGGACCTACGCCGCCTGGCCTGAGGGGTCCTTGCACTATGCCCGCCCGGGTCGCGCGGCCTGATCGGGCGCTCATAGTGCAAGGACCCCTTACGCGCCCGGCCTCAGGCCTCGTGGTAGAAGCCCACGTTCACGCTGCGCGGGGCGGTGCGGTCCTGGATGACCAGTTCGCCGGAACCGTTCCGGGGCAGCTTCGCCGTCCCGCCGTACGGCAGGGGCTGCGGGGTCCCGCCGACCAGCACGAGCCGCACCTCGGAGGAGGGGTCGGCGTGCGAGCCCCGCAGCCACGTCACCTGCCACGTCCCGTCGGGCCCGCACAGGAACTCCAGATGCACCCGCGAGACGAACAGCCAGTCGTCGGGCGTCGCGAGGCGGCAGAAGCCCCGGTCCCGCCCCACCCGCAACACGGCCCCCGGTTCGCTGGGCGAGTCGGCCATCTGCATCCCGGCCGTGGCGCCCGCGTCCGCCTCCGACACCGTGGCCATGGTGAGCTCGAGCACGTGCGCTCCTTCGGTTCCCGCAATCCAATGGTTCGGCGCCGGAGCATGGTGGCGCACCGGCGACGATGTATCGCGGCCGAATGATAGATCGCCCGGGTGACATGCTGTCCGGCACACTGGGCTACATGACCGAGCGAAAACCTCCCGGTGTCAGCTTCGAGTCCTGGATCGACAAGCAGATCCGCGAGGCGGAGGCGCGTGGGGAGTTCGATCAACTCCCCGGTGCCGGTAAGCCGCTGCCTGCCACCAGCGACACCACGTACGACGAACTGTGGTGGATCAAGCAGAAGATGGCCCGCGAGGGGCTGTCCGTGCTGCCGCCGACGCTGGCGTTGCGCAAGGAGGCGGAGGACGAGCTTGCGCGGGCGTTGGACGCCCCTTCGGAGCGGGTGGTTCGGGAGATCATCACGGCGATCAACGTGAAGATCCGTGACGTGATGTTCAAGCCGCCGCCGGGGCCGCCGCTGGGTTTGAAGCCGTACGACGTGGAGGAGATCGTACGGGACTGGCGCGAGCGGCGTGGGCGGCACGAGGGCTGACGCGCACAACCCGCGTACGCAGACTGTGCTGCGTACGCGGGTTGCTGTGCTGTGTACGGGAGTTCAGATACGCAGGAGGCGTTCCGCGAGCTCCCGGTAGTCGCGCAGGGCGAGCCGTAGTTGCTCGGTGTCGGCCTTTTCGTCGCCGGTGGTCTGCCAGGACGTGCGCAGGGTGCGGCGGCGCTGGGTGACGGCGTCCGTGAAGCGGGCCGTGACCTCATCCAGTACCTGGTCCGCTTCTTCGAGGGACTCCCGCGGGCCGTCGACGAAGCCGGAGACCGCGTGCTGCAGCCGCAGCGTCCACTTGTCGGACTCGTCGTGGGACATCAGTCGGCCGGTGGAGCCGCCGATCGTCTTGCCGGTGTCGACCGTCTTGCCGGAGCCGATCGTCGTGTCGGGACCGACCGTGCTCTCACGCTCCGGCTGCTTCGCCGGCAGACCGGCCATGTTGTCGGTCATACGTCTCAACTCCCCTTCGCATGGCGCCTGTTGAACGCCCAGGGTGTGTGCAGGCGTTCGCCGAGGCGGTTGGAGCGGGCGGGGGCGGGCTCGTCGCCCGCGCGGTGCCGCGTCGTGTCCTCGCGGCCCGGTGTCACCAGGTCCTCGAAGAGGGCGCGGGCCTCGATCATGGCTTCGCGGAGTTCCTCCGTACCGGTGCGGCTCTCGTCGCCGTCGGCGAGGGGCGCGTGTGCGGCCCGGTGGATGCGCCGGTAGCCGTGGACGTGGTGTGCGTGGTGCACGGAGAGTGCGGCGAGCTGCTCGTCGTAGCGGTCGCCGGCGGGGAAACCGCGGGCGCCGGCCAGTTCGCCGAGCAGCCGGTCCGCCTCGGCCACGGCCTCCCGCGGCGAGTCGACGAACCGCTCCTGGGCGGCGGCCCAGCGCGCCTCGTACCGCTCCCGCGCCGCGGGCTCCAGCGGCTGCCTGCGCAGTGAACCGTGCCGCTTCTCCCGGTCCGCGAGCTCGCGTTCGGCGGCCTTGGCGTCGCCGTCGTGCTGGGCTACGGCCCGGTCGTACTCGGGCCCGAAGCGCCGCCGCAGGTTACGCCCGCCGCCGCCCGCTCCGCGGGACATGGCAAGCCAGACGGCCGCGCCGATGATGATCGCCGCGACCACGATCAGAACGATGATCACGCCTGTGGACATGGAATACCTTCCGGTTACGGCCCGTTGGGCCGGCTCCCTGCCCGAGTTGCCCTCAGAACGCCGCCCAAACGACTCTGCCGCGGGCCGAGGGCTCCGGTAATTGGCTTGCGGACGGCGGACCGTACGTACCGACAATGCCCGCCATGACCACTCGTACCGAGACGTCCTGGAGCGTCGCCCCCGAGCCCTTCGACTCACCCGCCGCGGCTGCCCTCTGGAGGGCGTACTACACGGAGGTCAGCGACCGCTGGTACCTGCTCCACGAGGGGCACGCCACCGCCCCGGCAGAGCTGGAGCGCGAGATCGCCGCCGAGACCGGGGCCGAACTCGCCCCACCCACCGGGCTGTTACTGCTCGCCCGGTACGACGGCGAGCCGGCCGGCACGGTGGGCGTGCGCCTGCTCATGCGCGAAGGAACCTCCATCGCGGGCACGGGCGAACTCAAGCGGATGTTCGTACGGAAGGAAATGCGCGGCAAGGGCGGCGGCTCCGTACTCCTCAAGGCAGCCGAGGAGGCTGCGCACGGGCTCGGCGTGGAACGTCTCGTGCTCGACACCCGCAACGACCTCGTCGAGGCACGGGCGATGTACGCACGGCACGGGTACGTGGAGATCGAGCGGTACAACGACGAGGAGTACGCCGAGCATTGGTTCGCCAAGGAACTGCGCTCTGCTTGAGATCCGCTTTGAAGCGGAGGGTTCGTTGTGGCTGGCCGCTCCCCATCGCGGCGGAGCCGCATACCGACCGCCCCGCACACCGACCGACCCCGCGCTCCGAGGCGCCCGTGCGCGTGCGGCGGGTGCGCCGAGGGGCAGCGGCTCGGTTGGTGGCCCAGGGGGCGGGTGCCGAGTCGCAGAGCGTGAGCACTTCTCCCCGTGGTGTTCACGCGGCGCTCATTTGAGTGCCTTGAGGACACGCTCGCCCCGGGTGTTCACGCTTTTGCGAGACAGGGTCATGGGCCGGGCGCGCGTGTACGTCCCGGAGATGGCCAAGTCCGCGGCCGCTCCGCATCCGAGCCGCACATCTCCGCGTTCAGTTCCTTGATGAGCTGGGCCAGGTCCGTGGGCCGGTCCGGGGTCCACCAGTCGCCGAGCAGTTCGGCGAGGGATTCCTCGCGGGCCGTGGTGAGTTGGTCGGCGACTTTGCGGCCCTCGGCGGTGAGGACGAGGTCGAGGCCCTCGCGCAGGGCCAGGCGGCGTTCCTCGACCTGGCGGGACGCTTCCATGATGACGTGCAGCGGGACGGCGCTGTGTTCGGCGAGGACGGCGGGCTCGGCCCAGCCGTAGCGCCGGATGCGCAGCAGCAGCCAACTCGCGGCGGGCAGCAGGTCGTAACCGGCGCGGGCGGTGATCTTCTCGTAGATCGCGCGCCGCCCCTCGCGCGTGCCGAGCACGGACAGTGCGCGGCAGACCTCGTCGTACGAGGAGCGCTCCACCGGATTGCTGGCCAGCGTCTCCGTGGCGTCGGGCACCGTCACCGAGCCCCGCAGCTTGTCCTCGCGCAGGAACCAGGCCAGTACGAAGCCGAGTACGGCGACGGGAGCCGCGTACAGGAAGACGTCCGTGATCGCCGAGGCGTACGACTGCACGGCCGACAGGCGCAGCGCGGAAGGGAGTTCGGCGATGCCGCGCGGGTCGCTCTCGAGGGCGTCCGGGGTGATGCCGGGCGGCAGCGGCTGCCCGGCGAGCGCGGTCGTCAGCTTGTCGGCGAGACGGCTCGCGAAGATCGTGCCGAAGATGGCGACGCCGAACGCGGCGCCGATGGAGCGGAAGAAGGTGGCGCCGGAGGTGGCGACGCCGAGATCCTCGTACGAGACGGCGTTCTGCACGATCAGCACCAGGACCTGCATGACCAGTCCAAGACCGAGGCCGAACACGGCGAAGTACGCGCTCATCTCGAACGTGGAGCTGTTCTCGTCGAGCTGATGGAGCAGCAGCAGGCCGACTGTGGTGACGCCCGTGCCCGCGATCGGGAACACCTTCCAGCGGCCGGTACGGCTGACGATCTGGCCGGACACGGTCGAGGAGAGCAGCAGACCGGCCACCACCGGCAGCATGTGCACGCCCGACATGGTGGGCGAGACGCCCTGGACGACTTGCAGGAACGTCGGCAGGTACGTCAGCGCGCCGAACATCGCGAAGCCCACGATCAGGCTGATCACGGCGGAGAGGGTGAAGGTACGGATACGGAAGAGTTTCAGGGGGAGTACGGGCTCGGCGGCTCTCCGTTCGACGGACACGAAGGCCACGGCCAGCACGACGGCCAGTACCGCGAGGCCGATGATCTGCGGCGAGGCCCAGCCCCAGGTGGTGCCGCCGAGCGAGGCGACGAGGACGAGGCAGGCGGCGACGGCCGCGATCAGGAACGTACCGAGATAGTCGATCGTGTGCCGCGTCGTCCGGACCGGGATGCGCAGGACGGTGGCGATGACGGCGAGCGCGACCACGCCGACGGGAAGGTTGACGTAGAAGACCCAGCGCCAGCTCAGATGCTCGGTGAACAGCCCGCCGAGCAGCGGGCCGAGCACACTGGTCGCGCCGAAGACGGCACCGAACAGGCCCTGGTACTTGCCCCGTTCGCGGGGCGGGACGAGGTCGCCGACGATCGCCATCGACAGCACCATCAACCCGCCGCCGCCCAGGCCCTGGAGCGCCCGGAAGCCGATCAACTGGGGCATGTTCTGCGCCATTCCGCAGAGCGCCGAGCCGATGAGAAAGATCACAATCGCCGTCTGGAACAGCTTCTTGCGTCCGTACTGGTCACCGAGCTTGCCCCAGAGCGGGGTGGCGGCGGTGGCGGCGAGCAGATACGCCGTGACCACCCAGGACAGATGGTCCAGGCCGCCGAGTTCGCTGACGATGGTCGGCAGCGCCGTCGACACGATCGTCTGGTCCAGCGCCGCGAGCAGCATGCCCAGCAGCAGGGCGCCGATCGAGACAAGGACGCCGCCCCGTACGTATTCCTCACCGAGGGCGCCACGTGTGTGGTCACGGGGCGGTGGCAGGTGGTCCCCGTCCGCCGTCTCGTGGGCGTTCGTGCGGTGCGCTTCCTCGGCCATGCAGACCTCCCGGCCGCGAGGGTCCCCTGGGTCCCCGTTGTCCTTGCATTCTGGTCGGAGTGACCGGTTATGGCCTGTTGAATCCGCAGAGGAGTTCGAGATTCCGGCGGTAACTGGGAGATGGTGTGGAGGAGGTCTGCATAATCGCTGAAGTTCGTTTTGGGGAGGGATCCATACGTGAGTGACCGGAGTGTGCACGTCTGCCCGGAATGCGGGACACCGCGTGAGCCGGGAGGTGCGCCGTCGTGCGCGTGCGCGCAACGGGCGGCGGACGAACTGCTGGAGACCCGCTACGCGGAGACTGCCGCGGCGGAGGACTTCGATCCGTTGCGGATACGGCCCTATGTGGATCTGGAGGCGATCGAGGTCGAGGTCGGCCCCGATGCCGAGGAGGGCCCGGCGGCGGGGGCTTGGGCGGGCTCAGGCTCGGGAGCGAGCTCGGGTTCAGGGGCCGGGTCGGGCATGGGGCCGCCTGGGTCGTTAAGCGAGCCCGGGTCCTCGGCGGCCGGCGATGCGCTGGGCGCGGCCGGGGCCTCCCGGGCGGCTGACCCGCTGGTCGAGCACACGTCCTCGGGGGCGGCTGACCCGTTCGTCGAGCACAACTCCCCGGCGTCGGGCGACCCGCTGGTCGAGCCCGGTGAGCCGGGCCCGCCCGCGGCCCCGCCGTGGCCGTCCGAGACGCCCGCGGGGCGGCATTCGCCCGAACCGCTCGCAGGGGAGCAGTGGTCCGAGCCTCCGGCGGTGCCGAACTCGCCTCCGGCGGCTCAGATCCCGACTTCGGGTGGCCAGGCCCCGACTTCGAGGGGCCGGGTTCCGTCTTCGGGGACCCAGGTCCCGTCTTCGGCGGCTCAGGGCCCGTCGGCGGCGGCCCAAGCTCCCTCGGCCTACGACGCCCCGACGACCGACCTCCACCTGACGGACCTCCACCGGTTCGGAGCGCAGGCCCCAGGCCCGGACCCCGTTACCGGCCCTCTGCCCCTGCCCGAGCCCGAGCAGCCCGCTCGCAGGGGCGGCCGTCGGCGTCGACTCGCCTTCGTCGGTACCGCGGTCGGCGTCGTGGTGATGACCGCCGCCGGGTTCGCGAGCGGGCTGTTCTCGTACGACACGCCGTCGCGGGACAGCGCGGGCCCTCCGGGCGACATGCGCGCGAGCATCCCGGACGCGGTCTCGCCGGAGCCGCCGTCACCGTCCCCGTCGAAGACGACACCGCCGGCCCAGCCACCCCCGTCGACCCCACCGGCCGAGCCGTCCGAACCAGCCACCCCGAGCACCTCCCCGCCGACCCAGGAGCCGACGGACCGGACCACCCCGCCCCGCGAGACTCCCTCGACCCGCCCACCGTCGACCAAGCCCCCCGCCGACTCGGCGCCCCCCGACTCCGGCGAAGGCGGCGAGCGCAGCAACCAGCAGGTCCTACGCCCCGGCGACTCCGGCGACGACGTCACGGAACTCCAACTCCGCCTACGCCAGCTCTTCCTCTACGCAGGCCCCACCACGGGCACGTACGACGACCAGACGGAAAACTCCGTACGGAGCTTCCAGGGCTCCCGAGGCGTCGACGACGAACTGGGCATCTACGGCGAACCGACGCGAGAAAGCCTGGAGTCGGAGACGGACGAACCGTAACGAGGGTGTGAGCGAATACGGTTTGGACGTGCCGACCTTGCCGGGGCTCTCCTGGTGGGACGTCAGTGGGCAGCGGCGCGGATGAAGAACGAGTTCGACATGAACACCCGCTGCCCTCTTCGGATTCGCTGCCCTCTTCAGGTTCCGAGGGAGCCCGCACCCGGCCGTCGCACCATGTAGACGTCGATCAGGTCCTGAACCTCCGCGGTGAACCCGTGGCGCTCGTACAGCCGCCGGGCGGCGCTGCCCTGCAGGACGTTCAGGCGGACGAGCACGCCGTCGGCATCGGTCCGCTTCAGCAGTGTTCTCAGGACAGCCGATCCGAGCCCCCGGCCCTGCAGGCCCGGGGAGAGATAGAAATGCTCCAGCCACCGCCCGTCCTCGGCCGGGCGCACAGTGACGCAGCCCGCGAAGACGCCATCGGCCACGATGACCGACGTGTGCTGCGCGGAGAAAGAATCCCGCAGCCGCTGCCGGACCCGATGCTCGTCGAACCGTCCCAACCGCTCCAGGTCCGGGCGCATCACCGTTGCCCGCAGCTCCGCGATCGCCTCGACATCTGCCTGCTCTGCGGGGCGCATGGCCCATTCCATGGGACAGCCCGACTCGGTCCCCGGCGCCGGTCGGCCCGGCCGTATCCCGTCCGCCATCGCACTCGTATCCACGGCCGGAGTATCTCAACGGTTCGCTGTGGCCATGTACGCAGCAAGATTGTTTACCGACCGGGCACGCAGCAGTTCCTGACGCGCGCCATGTCGCATTTCCCGGGGACTGCAGCAACACCCAACCCGCAGCCGCCGACCCACCGCCCAACCCGAGCCCTCAGGCGCCGACGCTCACCCGAATCTCCCCATCCCTCAAAGCCGAAACCCGCACCTGCGCAAGATCCCGCACCACCACATCAGGCCGATGAAACCCCGCCCGCTCCCCGACCCCCACAACCCGCATCCCCGCGGAGCGCCCCGCCGCGATCCCCGCCCCCGAGTCCTCGAACACCACACACTCGGAAGGCGCGACTCCCAACTCGGCCGCCCCCTTCAAGAACCCCTCAGGATCCGGCTTGCTCGCTCCGACGGACTCGGCGGTGACCCGGACGTCGGGCAGCGGTAGCCCGGCGGCAGCCATCCGCGCGGTCGACAACGGCACGTCGGCGGAAGTCACCAGCGCATGCGGCAACCCCAGCCCCCGCAGTGAGGCGAGGAGTTCCGCGGCTCCGGGAATCGCGACGACGCCCTCCATGTCGGCCGTCTCCTCGGCCAGCATGCGCTCGTTGTCCGCGATGTTCTTCTCCATGGGCCTGTGAGGCAGCAGCTGGGCCATCGACGCATGCCCCTGCCGCCCGTGAACGACCTTCATGATCTCGGCCCCGTCCAGCCCGTTCCGCTCGGCCCACCGGTGCCAGACGCGCTCGACGACGGCATCGGAGTTGACGAGGGTGCCGTCCATGTCCAGCAGCAGGGCACGGGCGGTCAGCACGGTCGTGGCCGTCATCGGCATGCTCCAAAGCGTGGGAGAGGGGGCCGAGGGCGCAAGCCCGGCCCCAGGGACAAGGTGGCCCCGCCCACCGGTCAGGGAAAGCGGGCGGGAGCCACTTTGTTCCCCCACGGTACAAAACAAAGAGGCAATCCCGCCAGCACCCAGAGGACCCGGTTTCACGGAACTTCGCGTAACAAAGGGCCGACCAAAAGCCCAACAAAGGCACGCACGCACCCAAAGCTCCGCCGACCCCGGCGCCGCACCCCTTGTTATGTCATGGTCACGACATTAAATTCTCACCCGGCGCACATCTCCCCGAAACGCGGCACCGCAAGTATTCGCACGCACCGTCAACTTCCCACCCCCCTAAGGGAGTTCGCATGCCGAAGGTCTACGCGCGTCGACGGCTCAGCATACTGGCCGCCGCAGGCGGATTGATAGCCCTGGTCGGGCTGTTCAACGGTCCGACCGCCTCCGCCGCCCTGCCCACCCCCGTGAGCGCCGCCACCGCCCGCTCCTACCTGTCCGAGCTCACCGTGGCCACCGAGGACCGCACCGGCTACGACCGCGACCTCTTCCCGCACTGGATCACCCAGTCCGGCGCCTGCAACACCCGTGAGGTCGTCCTGAAGCGCGACGGCACGAACGTCGTACAGAACTCCTCCTGCGCCGCGACCAGCGGCAGCTGGTACTCCGTCTACGACGGCGCCACCTGGACCGCCGCCTCCGACGTCGACATCGACCACTTCGTCCCGCTCGCCGAGGCCTGGGACTCCGGCGCCGACAGCTGGACCACCGCACGGCGCCAGTCCTTCGCCAACGACCTGACCCGCCCGCAACTCATCGCGGTCACGGACAACGTGAACCAGGCGAAGGGCGACAAGGACCCGGCGGAGTGGATGCCGTCGATCAGCTCGTACGCCTGCACGTACGTACGCGCCTGGGTCCAGGTGAAGTACTACTACGACCTCTCCGTCGACTCCGCCGAGAAGAGCAAGCTGACCTCGGTACTGAACGGCTGCTGACCCGTCCGCAGTCCGAGAAGTCCGAGAACCTCCACCGGAACCTCGCCACTGACCTCCGTCGTTCCGTACCGTACGGGGCGACGGAGGAGGGTGATCACGTGGCGAGGCTGCGGCTGGGACCACTGCTGAGGTACGTCGACGGCTCGTCCGCGACCGTCTGGGTCGAGGCGAGCCGTCCGTGCGCCGCCGAGGTGCGCTGCGCGGACGGCGCCGGCGGCGAGACGCGCACCTTTCAGGTCGCGGGCCATCACTACGCCCTCATTCCGGTGACCGGACTCACGCCGGGCACATCGACCGCGTACGAGGTGCTGCTCGACGGTACGACCGTCTGGCCGCTGCCCGGCTCGCCGTTCCCGCCCTCGCTCATCCACGCCCCGGCCTACGAGCACGCGCCCGTGCGGGTGGCCTTCGGCTCCTGCCGTTGGGCGGCTCCGCCCGCCGACGAGAAGGACCCGGTGGGCCCGGACGCGCTGGACACACTGGCCGCACGCCTCGCCTCGGATCCGGGGGCCGAACGGCCCGACGTACTGGTGCTGTTGGGCGACCAGGTGTACGCGGACGAGACCTCCAAGGCCACCCGCCGCTGGCTGGCGGCCCGCCGCGATCTCAAGGACCCGCCGGGCAACGAGGTCGCGGACTACGAGGAGTACACGCGCCTCTACTACGAATCGTGGCTCGACCCCGAGGTCCGCTGGCTGCTGTCCACGGTGCCCAGTTGCATGATCTTCGACGACCACGACGTGATCGACGACTGGAACACCAGCGCCTCCTGGCTCGCCGACATGCGGGCCACGCCCTGGTGGCGCGAGCGCCTGCTGAGTGGCCTGATGTCGTACTGGGTCCACCAGCACCTCGGCAACCTCCCACCCGAGCGCCTCGCCACCGACCCCCTCTACGCCGCCGTATGCGCCACCCCGGACGGCACGGACGTCCTGCGCACCTTCGCCTCCGAGGCCGACGCGAACCCCAGCTCGGTCCGCTGGAGCTACCGCCGCGACTTCGGCCGCGTACGTCTGCTGATGATCGATACGCGGGCGGCGCGCGTCCTCGACGAGGGCAATCGGGCGATGCTCGCGCCCAGCGAGCACGCGTGGCTGCGGGAGCAGGTGCTGGAGGGGCGGGGTGCCCCGGCACCCGTGCCGAGCGGAGCGAACGGGACGGCCACACCCCCTGCGGACTCCCCCGCCCCCTACGACCACCTCCTCATCGGTACGTCTCTCCCGTGGCTGCTCCCCCACCTCGTGCACGACGCCGAGGCGTGGAACGCCGCGTTGTGCCGGGGGGAGCGTGGGGAGCGGTGGGCACGGTTCGGGGAGGATCTGCGGCGGCGGGCCGATCTGGAGCACTGGTCGGCGTTTCCGGCGTCGTTCGACGCGCTGGCCTCGCTCATCGCCGAGGTCGGGTCGGGGCCCGAGGCGCCGGCGACGGTGTGCGTGCTGTCCGGGGACGTGCACCACGCGTACATCGCCGAACCCTCGTGGCCCAAGGGCACCTCCGGGCCCGACGCGCGGGTGCTGCAACTGACCTGCTCGCCCGTCCACAACTCCATCCCGATGTCCATCAAACTCGGCTTCCACTTCGGCTGGAGCAGGGTGGGCCGAGCTCTCGGCCGCCGTTTCGCCGGGCACGGCGGCGTCCCGCGCCCGCCGGTCGACTGGCGCAGAACGGGCGGCCCCTGGTTCGGCAACCAGCTGATGACGCTGACCCTGCGCGGGCGCTCGGCACGACTGCGGCTCGACCAGGCGCGGCAGGAGAAGGGCGGCGGCGCCCGGCTGCGGACGGTCGTCGAGTCCGAGCTCACCCCATAACTCATCCTCGGCGTATGTTGCCCGGCTATCGCGCCTGTTGCCCCTGATGCTCGTGAGGCATCCCACACGGGGTGCCGAGGATCCGCTCAAGTGCTCGGCTCCCGTGCCCTGCGACGGCATGATGATGCGGACCGTCCGCTTCCAGTGGGCGGTTTGCCGCTCAGCGTCCCAGATGCCCGGGAGTCACACCTTTGTCTGCAGCGACCGCGGACCCAAGCGGATTCAGCGAAGTCGGGTGCTGTACCGCGCCCCTTCAGGGGCGCGGGGCCGTGACACATGCGGCTCCTCCCCCACTCTCGGCTTCGCTCGAGCGGGGGGACCCCCATCGTGAGCGCGACCAGCCACAGACGGCCCGCAGCTTTCGTACCGCCCTCCCCGCGGAGCGCTCCGTCGCCGTGGTCGGCGCAGGCCCGCGCGGCACCAGCGTCCTGGAACGCCTCTGCGCCTCCGCACCCGAACTCCTCGCGTCCGGGACGCGTCTGACGGTCCACGTCGTCGACCCCTCGCCGCCCGGTCCGGGCCGCGTATGGCGGACCGACCAGCCGGCCGAGCTGCTGATGAACACCGTGTCCTGTCAGGTGACCCTCTTCACCGACGACAGCGTGGACTGCTCGGGCCCGATCCGCCCGGGCCCGAGCCTGCATGCCTGGGCCCGCGGCGAGCTGGGCCCGGACGAGTACCCGACCCGCGCCCAGTACGGCCACTATCTGGAGTGGGTCTTCGCCGAAGTCGTGCGCGGGGCGCCGCCCTCGGTCCGCGTCGAGACGCACCGGGCCCGTGCGATACGGCTCGACGACGCGCCCGACGGCCACCAGATGCTCGTACTCGACAACGGCCGCACCCTGCGCGACCTGACCGCCGTGGTCCTCGCCCAGGGCCACCTGCCGACGGTCGCGGACCAGACGCAGCAGCGCCTCGCCGAGTACGCCGACCGCCACGGTCTGCGCCACGTCCCGCCCGCCAACCCGGCCGACCTCGACCTCTCCCCGCTCGCCCCCGGCGAACCCGTACTGCTGCGCGGCCTGGGCCTCAACTTCTTCGATCACATGGCCCTGTTGACGACGGCCCGCGGCGGCCGTTTCCTCCGCACGGAGCAAGGTGGTCTGCGGTATGCGGCGTCGGGCCGCGAGCCGCGTCTGTACGCGGGTTCCCGGCGCGGCATCCCGTACCAGGCCCGCGGCGACAACGCGAAGGGCCCGTACGGCCGTCACCTCCCTCGCGTCCTCACCCCGGACGTCATCTCCGCCTTCCGTAAGCGCACGGACAACGGTGACGCGCCCGACTTCCTCGCGGAGATATGGCCGTTGGTCGCGAAGGAAGTCGAAACGGTCTACTACGAGGCGCTGTTGGGGCGGGGCGAGACGGCGGCACGGAGTGAGACGGCCGCACGGGGCGACACTGCGGCACCAGGCGACGCGGCGACCGCACGGGACTTCCGTGAGCGTTTTCTCGCCATTCCCCACCGCGACCCCCAAGAGGCCCTGCTTCTCGACGAGTTCGGCATCACGGAGGCCGAACGCTGGTCCTGGGACCGCATTTCGCGCCCGCATACGGGACAGGTCTTCAACTGTCCGGAAGGCTTCCGGAGTTGGCTGCTGGAGTATCTGCGCGAGGACGCCGAGCAGGCGGCGCTCGGCAATGTGCACGGCCCTCTCAAGGCAGCCCTCGACGTGCTGCGCGACCTGCGCAACGAGGTGCGGCTGATCGTCGACCACGGCGGGCTTGCGGGCGCCTCGCGGCGGGAGCACCTGGACCGCTGGTACACGCCGCTCAACGCGTTCCTGTCGATCGGGCCGCCCCGGCGCCGTATCGAGGAGATGATCGCGCTGATCGAGGCGGGCGTCCTGGAGGTCCTCGGCCCGCGCCTGGAGGTGCGGGCCGAGGACGGGGCGTGGGTGGCGCACTCCCCCGACGTGCCCGGCTCGACGATCCGGGCGGCCACCCTCGTCGAGGCGCGGCTGCCGGAACCGGAACTGCGGCGGACCGCCGACGACCTGCTCGCCCGGCTGCTCAAGACCGGTCAGTGCCGGCCGCACACGGTGGACGGTTACGAAACCGGAGGGCTTGACGTGACACCGCGCCCGTACCGCCTGATGGACCGCCAAGGACGCGCGCACCCCCGGCGGTTCGCGCTCGGCGTGCCCACGGAGGGTGTGCACTGGGTGACCGCCGCGGGGGTCAGGCCAGGCGTGGACTCAGTCACACTCTCCGACACGGACGCGGTGGCGCGGGTGGTGCTGCGGACGGTCTCAACTGCGTCGACGCCGGAAGACGCGGCTGAAATCCGGCCGAAGGTTGAACTTGCAACGATCGATTAGGCTAGCCTACCGTCGATCACTCGCTCGGTTTACGTCCCCAACAGCGGTCCCCCGGGGCCGCACCAGACCGAAGGAGTTCCCCCACCATGACCGGACGCTTAAACAGCGCCCAGCCGTACGCCATCGGCCTGTTCCGCATCGTCATCGGTCTGCTCTTCGCCTGCCACGGCGTCATGTCGCTCTTCGGCGAGTTCGGCGGCGCCGACGGCAAGGGCGGCACCGCCGAGATGGGAGCCTGGCCGAACTGGTACGCGGCCGTCATCGAGCTCGTAGGCGGCAGCCTGGTCCTGCTCGGCCTCGGTACCCGGTTCGCGGCGTTCATCGCCTCGGGCGCCATGGCCTACGCGTACTTCAAGGTCCACCAGCCCCAGGCGCTCTGGCCGATCGAGAACCAGGGTGAAGGCGCGGCCATGTACTGCTGGTCGATGTTCCTGCTGGTCTTCACCGGCTCGGGCGCGCTCGGCCTCGACCGGCTCTTCTCGCGGCGCACCTCCTCGTCCACGACGAGCAGCCGCAGTTCGGAGCCCGTCGCGGCCTGACGCCCGCGGCTGCTGACCGTACGAGAGCGGTACGAAACGGCGCCCGCCCCCTTCGCATCGGGGGCGGGCGCCGTCGTCGTGTCAGGCCGTTCGCACGGGAGACCGGACCGGGCCGCCTCCAGGACGGGAGGCGACAGCCGCGTGAACGTGGTGTAGCGATCACACGTGCCCCCTGTGGATCTCCTCTCCAACCCCCGGCGTACGCTGTATGGCTGTCACAAGCCGCTCCTGCCGCTCCCCCGCGACATCGCGGCTCTCGGCACGGTTCGGGCTTACGGGGGAGACACAGGGGAGTTCGGGTGCTTGAGAGTGTGGGGCTGCTGACGGGCAGCCCATGGATCTACGCCGTGGTGGCCTTGTCCGTGCTGTTCGACGTGTTCGTGCCGGTGCTCCCGAGCGGGGTCCTCGTCATCGCGGCGGCGACGGCGGCCGCGGCCGGCTCCGAGGCGGCGACCGGGAACGTACCGGACCTCCTGCCGCTGACCCTCAGCGCGGCCACCGCCTCGGTCCTCGGCGACCTGATCGCGTACCGGCTGGCCCGGCGCGGCGGCGAGCGCCTCGACCGGGCCCTCGCCCGCTCCCGCCGCCTGACCGGCGCGCAGGAACGTCTCGGCGCCGCCCTCGCACGCGGCGGCGGCGCCCTGGTCGTCATCGCCCGCTTCGCGCCCGCGGGCCGCTCACTCGTCTCGCTCGGCGCGGGCGCCGCTCAGCGCCGCGTCCGCGAGTTCCTGCCCTGGTCGATCCTCGCGGGCCTGGCCTGGGCCGCGTACAGCGTCGCCCTCGGCTACTTCGGCGGCCATCTGCTGGGCACGACGTGGCTCGCCACGGGCGTTTCGCTGCTCGCGCTGTTCGGGGCGGGCGCGGGAGCGGCGTACCTGATACGGCGACCGGTGGCAGAGACGGGCACGGGCGTCTGAGGCGTACGCGGCTGGTGCGTGCGTACGCCGTCAGCCGGCCCGGCGCGCGGCCGTCTGCCCCCGCACCTCGAGCCCGTCCAGCAGCTCGGCCGTCGCCTCCGTGATCGCGTCGACCGCCCGGTCGAACACCTCACGGTTGCGGGCAGCCGGGGCCCGGAAGCCGGACACCTTGCGGACGTACTGAAGGGCGGCGGCCCGGATGTCCTCCTCGGTGGCCTCTTCGGGGAGTACGGGCGGGCGGAGAGTCTTGATGCTTCGGCACATGGGTCCAGTTTCGCGCGTGTCCGGGGATCGTGGGGCGGGGATCGTGGGGGCGGGAACAGCTGCACCTGCTGGAACCGGGAGCGGCGGTACGCCTGCAGGGACGTACCGCCGCCCTCACCCCGTGCCGGTCAGCCCTCGGCGATCTCGCGGACCTCGACCGTGAGTGTGAACTCCGCCGGGTGGATCTCGAGGAAGCGCTTGGCCCACTCCATGGCTTCGGCCTTGTCCTTGCACTGGGTGATGGAGTAGCCGCCGATCACTTCCTTGGTCTCGGTGAACGGCCCGTCGACCTGGTCGAACTTGCCGCCGGTCCAGGTGATCCGGGTGCCCTCGGCGGTCGGGTGCAGTCCGGCCGTGTCCAGCATGACCCCGGCTTTGGTGATCTCCTCGAGCAATGCGCCCATACGCTCATCGAACTCCGGGCCCAGCCCTCCGGCGGGAACGTCGTTCTCCTCGATACGGACCAGCGTCAGAAATCGCGGCATGGTGACTCCTTGGTCATCTCGGTCGCTCGGCGACAAGGACGGGGCTTCTCCCCGCCTTTCACCTCTGCGTCGAGCGGGCGACGGCGGAATCGACAACCACCCGGAGATTTTTTTGAGGACGTGTCGAGGGCTTGGCCTCGTCAGCCGGTGAGGCTCGTCAGTCGGCGAGGATCGCGTCGATCTGGCCGACCGCCTCCTGCAGACCCTCGACCATGCCCATGTTCGCCATCTGCTCCATCTGTTCCCGGGAGTCGAAGGTCGAGCGCAGCTCCATCCGGGTTCCGCCGTCGCGCTCGGTGAGCTGCACCCGCATGTTGGTGGTCGGCTGGTCGGGGCTCGGCTTGCCGTCCTGGTCGGCGAAGCCGTCGGTGAACTCCAGGGACGTCGGCGAGGTGACCGAGGTGATACGCCACCAGCCGTAGTACTTCTCGCCCTCGGGGCTGGTCATGAAGTAGCTGACGTCCCCGCCGGGGGTGAGGTCGTACTGCTCCACGGTCGCCGGGTACGTCGGCGGTCCCCACCAGCGCTCCAGCTGCCGCGGGTCGGCCCACAGCTGCCACACCCGCTCGACGGGTGCGGAGAAGTCGGCGACCAGGGTGAGGGTGAGGTTGTCGAGGTCCTTGTCCACACTGGTGACGGTCATCTGTCCGGTCCTTCCGTAGGGTCGTTCTCCTCGGGGTCCTGTGCGAGCAGACGGGACATCCTGTCCACCCTCCCGCGCCAGGCCGTCTCGAGCTCGTCGAGCGCCTGCCGCGCGCGGCCCACCGCATCGGGGTCCATACGCACGAGCTGCTCCCGTCCGCGGCGCTGCTTGGTGACGAGTCCGGCCCGCTCCAGTACCGCGACGTGCTTCTGCACCGCGGCGAAGCTCATCGGGTAGGCCTCGGCCAGCCGTGACACCGACATCTCGCCCCGCACACAGCGGCGGAGGATGTCACGGCGCGTGGTGTCGGCCAGCGCGTGGAACAGGCGGTCCACGGTCTCGTCAGTCACGCCATCTACAACCATTTGGTTGTACGTTAGCGGAAGGCGCCCACCTTGCACAGGGGTTCACACATCTGTCAGCGCAGGTCGAGCCGCATCAGGACCCGGGGATGACCGGCCAGCACGGAGGTGGTGTCGGCGGCGTGGACGAACCCGGCGCGTTCGAAGTTCTTCCGGATCCCGGCGTACGCCATCGTCAGGTCGACCTTGGCGTCGCCGTTGTCGAGGGGGTACGCCTCGATCGCGGGCGCACCATGGGCGCGGGCGAACTCGACGGCACCGGCGATGAGGGCGTGCGAGATGCCCTGCTTCCGGTGACCGGGGCGTACGCGGATGCACCACAGCGACCAGACCAGCAGGTCGTCGACGTGCGGGATCTTGCGGTTGCGGGCGAAGGACGTATCCGCGCGTGGCGCCACGGCCGCCCAGCCGACCGGCTCGTCACCGTCGTAGGCGAGCACTCCCGGAGGGGGTTCCGTACGGCACAGTCCGGCGACGTACTCACCTCGGGCCGGTCCGCGAAGCTCGTTGTTGAGCTTGGACGGGATCCGGTAGCTCAGACACCAACAGACGTTGGCCCCGGGCGACTTCGGCCCGACCAGAGCACGGACGTCCTCGAAGACCGAAGCCGGGCGAACCTCGATGACCATGGCACCACGATGCCACGGCGTACGGGGGCGCCGCCGCTCCTTCCGTCTCCGTCGTCGGCGGCGTGGAGTCACACCCTTCGCGCCCTTCGTGACTGAGCAGCCGGGGGCTTACAGCAGCGTCGGCGCGTGGAATTCGCCGAGACCGGAGGCCAGGTCCCGGTCCAGCCAGTAGCGGCGCGGTTCGGCGAGCATGACGTCGACGCTGACGGTGATGATGCCGGGGATCCTGGCCAGCTCGTTGTCGATGAAGTGCGCCACGGCGGAGCGGTCGGTGACCAGGCCGGTGGCGAGTACGGACATGTCGCTGGCGACGTGGGCGGCGAGCCTGGTCTGGGGGAGCTGGTCGATACGGCGCATGACGTCGGGGGTCTCGCCTGGGGCTACTCGCAGGCGGAGCATGAAGGGGGTCTGGAAGCCGAGCCATTCCGACACGATCTCCAGGCGCGGTTTGACCCATCCCTCGTCGAGGACCCTGCGGACGACGCGGTGTGCGGTGGAGGTGGCCAGGCCGGCGGCTCGGGCGATGCTCGCGGCAGATGCGCGGCTGTCCTGCATCAGCTGGGCGACGACGGTGCGTTCGGCCTCGCTGAGCGGTTTGGCGGGGGGTGTCGCGGTCGCGGTGCCCTCGGGGCGGGCGCCGGCGAGTTTCAGCAGCTCCGCCCTTTCGGTGTCGGTGAGGAACTGAGGGTCCCAGGTGTGGCCCCGGCGATGAGTGCTGAGGGCGGGCAGGGCTTTGACGCGGCGTACGCCGGGGACGGAGTACATCCGGTCGATCGCCTCGCTGGTGGCCGCCTCGGAGGGGGCGTGGACGACGGCGTAGAGGGGGTGGTCGCCGGAGATCTGCGCCAGGAGCTGAAGGTGGGGCAGGTCTTGGAGCCGGCGGAGGACGGCGAGCGGGGTTTCGCCGGTGATGTCCAGGAAGACGTGGACCGGCATCGCCGTGGAGTGCATGCCCCAGTCGGCCTGTCCGATCACGCGGACCATCCGGGCCTCGTACAGCCGGTCGTAACGGCGCTTCAGCGTGCTGGCGTCGGCGGACAGGATCCCGCCGATGTCGTCCCAGGTGGCCCGGGGCGCCAGGTGCAGCGCGCCGATGAGGCGCCGGTCGAGATCGTCGAGGAGGGGGCGGGTCATAGTGCCTCACCTTAGACTGCCGATTAATCCCACTGTTACATCCAAGGTATAGAGAATCTCTCATTCGACTGCCATTGTTCGCAGGAACATCCCTCGAATGCCCGAAGAGGTACCGATGAGTGCCACCGCGACCCCACCCCAGCCGACCGAGCCACAGTCGAGAGTCCTGCGCGCCGCGTTCCGCGCGTTCGCGGGGATCGAGAAGGTCGGCAACAAACTCCCCAACCCGTTCTGGCTGTTCTGGATCCTCGCGGGGGTCGTCGCCGTCCTCAGCGCCGTACTGGCGGCGGTCGGCGTCAGCGCCGTGCACCCCGGCACGGACGAGACCATCAAGGTGGAGAACCTGCTCAGCAGGGACGGCATCACCATGGCGGTCGAGGGGGCCGTCGACAACTTCGCGGCCTTCCCGCCGCTGGCCACCATCCTCACCGTGATGTTCGGCATCGCCGTCGCCGAGAAGAGCGGACTGTTCTCGGCCCTGCTGCGCCGGATGGTCGCGCGGGTGCCGGGCAAGTACCTGACCTTCGTGCTGTCGATGACGGCCATGGTCAGCCATGTGGCCGGCGACGCCGCCTACGTCACCCTCATCCCGCTCGGCGCACTGGTCTTCCGTGCGGCGGGCCGCAGCCCGGTGCTCGGCTGCATCGTCGCGTACGTCTCGATCTCCGCCGGCTACGACGCCTCCCCCTCGCTCACCACCACCGACGTACTGCTGTCGGGGATCTCCACCGCCGCCGCCCACACCATCGACGCGGACTACGTCGTCACCCCGGTGGCCAACTACTTCTTCGGGCTCGCCTCGTCGGTCCTCGTGGCCCTGGTGATCACGCTCGTCGTCGACAAGGTCCTCGCCCGCCGTACGGACCTGGAGCCCGACGAGCCGGTCGCCGCACTGAACGCCGACGAGCTGGAGGCGATCGAGGTCACCGAGCAGCAGCGCCGTGCCCTGCGCGTGACCGGGCTGGTCGCCCTGGGCTTCATCGCGTTCCTGGTGGTGGCGATGATCCCTTCGTCCTCACCGCTGCGCGGCGAGCACGGCGGCATCGTCGACTCCTCGCTGATCGGCGGGATGGCGCTCGTCCTGGGCCTGTTCTTCGCCGTGCTCGGCACCGTCTACGGCCGGATGACCGGCACCTTCTCCGCCTCCCGCGACATCATCGCCGCGATGGTCGACGGCACCCGCTCGATGGCCCCGATCCTCGTCCTCTTCTTCGCGATCTCGCAGTTCCTCGCCTACTTCAAGTGGACGAACATCGGCGACATTCTCGCCGTCAAGGGCGCCGAGACGCTGCGTGACCTGGACATGAGCGGCTGGACCGTGCTGGTCGGCGTCGCCGTGCTGATCACGTTCATGAACCTCGTCATCACCAGCGGCTCCGCCCTGTGGGCGCTGGCCGCGCCGGTGATCGTGCCCATGCTGATGCTCATCGGCATCGAGCCCGAGACCACCCAGGCCGTCTACCGCGTCGCCGACTCGGTCACCAACTGCGTCACCCCGATGAGCCCGTACTTCGTGATGGCGCTGGGCTTCATCCAGCAGTACCGCAAGTCCGCCGGCATCGGCACCCTGGCCTCCTTCACGATCCCGATCGCCGCCGTCGTCTGGGTCGTCTGGGTCGCGTTCTTCGTGGCCTGGTACCTGCTGGGCATCCCGTTCGGCATCAGATGACCCCGTCCTTCCGTCAAGGAACGCCACCCCCCACTTCGTACGAGAAGCCTCCTTCGTACGAGAAGTACGAGCCGCTTCGTACCAGAGACACGAGAAAGCAGATCATGACCGCATCGCCCGCTGCCGCCCTCACCGCCCGCGCCCAGGAGGTCTCGCCGGAGATCGTCACCGACATCCTGACCCTCGTACGCCACGAGACCAGCAGCTACGACCTGGCCGGACTCGCGGCGGGTCTGGACCTCCTGCGCGAGCTGGCCGTTCACCGGCTCGGTCGGCCCGATCACGAACAGCGCCACCCCGGCGGCGAGTGCGGCGACACCCTCACGCTGACCTACACCGGCACTGGCACTGGCGCCGGGCACGTCGCGCTCGTCGGCCACTACGACACCGTGTGGCCGACCGGCACCCTCGCCGGCTGGGAGCATCCGGAGGCGTCCGACGACAGTCGGGACAAGCTCAGCGGGCCGGGCATCTTCGACATGAAGACCGGCCTGGCCCAAGGCATTTGGGCCCTGAAGCTGGCCCGGGAGTGTGGCGCACCCCTGCCCACCGTCACCTTCCTCTTCAACGGCGACGAGGAGATCGGCTCCCTGTCCTCCCGCCCGGTGATCGAGGAGGTCGCGCAGAAGGCCGACGTCACGCTGGTGCTGGAGCCGTCCGCCCACGGCGCGGTCAAGACCGCCCGCAAGGGCTCCGGGATCTTCCGGGTCACCGCGACCGGCGTGGCGGCGCACGCCGGGCTCGCGCCCGAGGACGGGGCGAGCGCGATCACCGCGCTGTCCGAGTTCGTGGTCGCCGCCGCGGCCGTCGCCGCCCCCGAGAGGGGTACGACGGTCAACACCGGGCTCATCAAGGGCGGCTCGGCCACCAACGTCGTCGCCGGGCAGGCCACCGCCAGTGTCGATATCCGGGTCAGCAGCGAAGCCGAACAGGTCCGTGTGGACGCCGAGTTCGACGCCATCAAGGTCAGCGATCCCCGCATCCGCATCGAGATCGACCACGCCTGGAACCGGCCTCCGATGACCCTCAACGCCGCCTCCGCCCCGCTCCTCGACCTGGCCCGCGAGGTCGCCCGCGAACAGGGCCGCGACGACCTGCCCGACGCCGCCGTAGGCGGCGCCAGCGACGCCAACTTCGTCGCCGCCCTCGGCCTGCCGGTCCTGTGCGGCATGGGCGCGGTCGGCGACGGTGCCCACGCCCGGGGCGAGTTCATCCACCCCGACACGGTGCCTGCCCAGACCGCCCTGGTCGCGGGACTGCTGGGACGACTGGCACAGCCGCTGCGGGGCTGAGTCATCGCCGGTCTGCCGTACCCGCGTCACACCCGTCCGTGTGAAGTCCCCCAAGAAACTCGCATCCCAAATTCGAACAGGCGTAGCATTGCCGTGTGGCTGAGACCTACGACTTTCCGAGTGACCTCCTGGCCGGTCAGGAGGAGTTGCATCAGGTCCGGGCCGAGCTGCTGGCCCTGCTGAAGCGGCTCCCCTGGTCGGTCGAACCCATGGACGGCTTCAGCGACAACCACGGCTGGCGCAAGGTGGAGCTGCCCGCCTCACCCGGCTGGAGTGCCGACGAACAGGCCGAGGTGGAGAAGCTCCGTGAGCGTGAGCGCGAGCTGGCCGTCTTCGTGACCTGCCACCGTTTCTGGGCTGAGGTCACGGTTGCGGAGAAGGTGGACGCGAGGATGCGCCTGAAGCACGTACATGAGGACGTACGTGCGCGGGCGGAGGAGCCTGCCTCGGAGGCGTGACCGTTCGGGAGTCCCGGGAGCGGCGGCGCATCACCGGACAGCGAAAAACCCCGGCCATGATCGGCCGGGGTTCCTCGCTACTTAGGCCCGGTGGGCGCGGACGGTTTCGAACCGCCGACATCCTGCTTGTAAGGCAGGCGCTCTACCCCTGAGCTACGCACCCGTGACGAGTCGACAGCCTACCTTGCCAGGGGCAGTGCCCGGCAAACGCGTATCGGGTGCCCATCGGGTCCCGGGCTCGCGCGATGCGGGGGTTTTCCCCACCCGGGATCCGGGAGCGGGCCGGATCCCGCTCTGAGCCCCCGCTCCGTACGGTCGAAGAGCGTCCCGGGCAGAGCCGTAGGACCAGGAAGTCCACGGTCGGGGCGCCCGACATCAGGGGGAACCCATCATGGCCGTACGTATCCGCCGTTCCGCAGCCGTGGCCACCGTGGCCGTCGCCGCCGTCACCCTGCTCGCCGCCGGGTGCGGTGCAAGCGCCGGGGACGACGACGAACCCGAGCAGCGTTCGTTCGCGCTCGAGGGCCGCACGCTGACCGTCGACTCCGACGACTCCGCGCTCGAACTGGTCCCCGCCGACGTCGACAAGGTGAAGGTCACCCGGTGGTTCCAGGGCAGCGTCGTCGTCGGCGGGGACCCCAAGGTGACCTGGGCGATGGAGGACGACAGGCTCACGCTGCGGATGAAGTGCACGGGCGTGGTCGCCGACTGCTCGGCCAGGCACCGGATCGAGGTGCCGCGCGGCATCGCGGTCACCGTGAAGGACGGGGACGGCAGCGTACGGGCGAGCGGCTTCGAGGAGGCGCTGAACGTCCGCACGGGCGACGGTTCCGTGCACGTCAAGGACTCCAGCGGGCCGCTGACCCTGCGCACCGGCGACGGTTCGGTCACCGCGACCGGCGTCGACTCCCGGCGCGTGGACGTGCACACGCGGGACGGTTCCGTGCGGCTCGGCCTCGCCGCCGTACCGGACCGGGTCGTCTCACGCAGCCACGACGGCTCCGTCACCATCGAGCTGCCCGCTGAGGCGACGTACCGCGTGGACACCAAGACCGGCGACGGAAGCGTCGATGTGTCGGTGCCCCGCGACGAGCGCAGCGCACACGAGGTGTCCGCCCACACACGGGACGGGAAAGTCACGGTGCGTACGGCGAACTGACCGGGCCGTGTGTTCGTCCCTACGTGGTGGGAGAATGACACCGGGCAGGGTGGACCACAGCACGGGAGAGGGATGTGACGGCGACACCTTCACAGCCGTACACGCCGTTTGTGCCACGGGCACAGCAACTACCTCGCCACCGTGCCGATTTGGGGGCCGCGAGGGCTGCCGGGACCCGCAGCGCCGCCCGTGACCTGCTGACTCTGGTGCTCCTTCCGCTTCCGCTGCTCGCGCTCACGCTCCCCGCCGCGTTCACCGGCGGGGGGACGCGGCGGTGGTTCGGCGGCCGTTCCGAGAGCCAGCGGGCCGAGGCGCAGGCGGCCAAGGACGCCGCGGCGGCCGCGTTCTACGAACTCGACACCGCGCAGCGCGATCTGCGCATCTCGATCGAGACCATCACGGCCGTCGACGACTCCCCTGCGGCCCGGCGCGCGGTCTCCGACTTCGACGCGCTGGGGCGTCGTATAGACGAGGTCAGCCATACGTACATCAACGCGGTCGACGCCCACGACCTCGACCGCGACGACCTGGAGGCCTCCGTCGCGGCCCGGGCGCGTACGGAGCTGACCAAGGCGAAGGACGAGCTGGCCCGCGTCAAGCAGGAGCTGGACCGGTTCACCGACGGGCTCGGCCCGCTGCTCGGCAAGGCCGAGACCCAGCTGGCCCGCCTCGCCCCGGCCGTCGAGCGCGCCCGCCAGGCCCTGCTCGCCGCCTCGAACGCCCTTGACGCCGTACGAGGCTCAGGGCTCAAGGCCGACGACCTGGCCGCCCGGCTCGCCGCCCTCGGCCCCGAGCTGACCAAGCTCAATCAGGGCGCCGGGCAGCACGGCGTCCCGGAGACGCTGGAGCGCGCCGACCGGGTCGCGCGCGATGCCGAGGGGGTGCGCGCGGAGGCGGAGCGGCTGCCGGAGCGGGCCGCCGAGATCGACCGGCGCCTGGTCTCGCTGCGTACGCGCGCGCAGGCGCTCACCACCCGGTCCGGGCAGGTGGATCCGGTGCTGAGCGAGCTGCGGCGGCGGTTCACGGCCGCGTGCTGGCAGGACCTTCAGCACGTACCGGACCAGGCCGCCGAGACCGTACGACAGGCCGAGGCGAAGCTGACGGAGGCCAAGGCCGCGCGCGACGAGCAGCGCTGGGCGGACGCGACGGCGCTGCTGTCGACGGTGCGGGCCTCGCTGAACACGACCGACGAGGCCGTGTCCGCGGCCGGGGACCGGCTGCGGCGGCTGAACGAGGTGCAGAAGGACCCCCAGCGGGAGATCGACCGTACGCGCTTCGCGATCCGTGACGCCCAACGGCTGGCGATGGCAGGCCGCCATACGCCCGACCCGCGTCACGCCCGACCGCTCGACGACTCGGTGGGCCGTCTGGAGCGGGCCGTCGCCACCCTGGAGGGGCGGCACCCCGATTACTGGCACTTCCTGACCGAGACGGAGGCGGTGCGGCGGACGGTGTCCCGGGTGGTGTCGCAGATCCGTGAGGAGCGGGGGCACTCCGCCTGACGTGCATTGAAGTGCGCGTCCCTTCGGCCCACGGCCGCCCGCTAATCTGTCCGTATGCCTCGCTACGAATACCGCTGCCGGACCTGCGGTGACACCTTCGAGAAGAGCCGCCCCATGGCCGAATCGTCCGCCCCCGCCGCCTGCCCGGCCGGGCACGACGACACGGTGAAGCTGCTGTCGACGGTCGCGGTCGGCGGCTCGGCCTCGGCACCCGCGACCGCACCGACGCCCAAGGCGAGCGGCGGAGGGTGCTGCGGCGGGGGCTGCTGCGGCTGACGGCAGGTTCCTCGGCTCCCTCAGCTCCCCAGATAGCGAAGTACGGCCAGCACCCTGCGGGAGTAGCCCTCGCCTCCGGTCAACTCGAGCTTGTCGAAGATCGCGTTGATGTGCTTCTCGACCCCGCTGAGGGATATGTGCATCCGTCGCGCGATGGCCGCGTTCGTATGCCCCTGCGCCATCTCCGCCAGCACGTCCCGCTCTCGCGGGGTGAGCCGGTCCAGCAGGTCCGCGCGCTCGCTGCGCCCGAGGAGCTGACGCACGACCTCGGGGTCGAAGGCCGCCCTCCCCTGACTCACCCGCTCCAACGCGTCCAGAAACTCGTCGACTTGGACGACACGGTCCTTGAGCAGATAGCCGACGCCCTCCGAGTCTCCGGTCAACAGCTCCGTCGCGTACCGCTTCTCGACGTACTGCGAGAGCACCAGCACGCCCACGTCCGGCCAGCGCTCACGAATCTCCAGAGCCGCGCGCAGGCCCTCGTCGCTGTGGGTGGGAGGCATGCGTACGTCTGCCACCACCACGTCCGGCTGCTCCTCGGCGACGGCCGCCAGCAGCCGCTCGGCGTCGCCGACCGCGGCCAGCACCTCGTGGCCCTCCTCGGCGAGCAGGCGCACGAGCCCCTCTCTGAGCAGGGTCGAGTCCTCGGCCAGGATTACGCGCACGGCAGCTCCGCAGAGATGACGGTGGGCCCGCCCGTCGGGCTGAGCACAGTGAACCGCCCGTCGAGGGCGTCGACCCGCCGGGCCAGCCCGAACAGCCCGCTGCCCGTGGGATTCGCGCCACCCATGCCGTCGTCCTCGATTCGTACGCACAGGGCGCCCTCGGCCGCCCACAGGTGGACGGTGATATGGCTCGCCGCCGCGTGCTTGACCGCGTTGGTCACGGCCTCGCAGACCACGAAGTACGCGACGGACGCCGTCGCCTTCTCCGGCTCCGCAGCCAGCTCGTACTCCACTCTCACCGGCACGGACGAACGCTCGGCGACCGTCTCCAGGGCCGCTCGCAGTCCCGCCTCGTCCAGCGTGGTCGGGTAGATCCGCCAGGCCACCTCGCGCAGCTCGGTCAGCGCCTGCCGGCTCTCGTCGTGTGCCTGGCGCAGCAGCCGGTCCGCGCGCTCCGGATCCTGGCTGCGCAGGGCGCGGCCGAGCAGCATGCCGAGGGCGACGAGCCGCTGCTGCACGCCGTCGTGCAGGTCCCGCTCGATACGGCGCCGTTCGTCGTCGACGGCGTCCACCACCGCGGCGCGGCTCGCGGCCAGCTCCACGATCCGCCGCTCCAACTCCTCCTGGTGGCTGGGTCCGAGGAAGTGCCGGGCCAGCTGCCGCTCCAGCTCGGCGACTCCGATGACGCCCTGCACCGCCAGGAAGAGCAGGAACAGACCACCGAAGGCCGAGAAGACGATCGCCCAGGGGTGCTCGACGTCGCCGACGATCCAAGCGAACATCCAGTACGTGCTGTAAATGAGCCCAGCCGCCACCGACAGCAGCACAATCGCACCCAACGCCCCGAGCGCCCAGCGGCACGCGATGTAACGCAGGGCGCGCGCGTCCTCATACACGGGAGAGACGGACACGCTCAACCAGGTCCCGAGCCGTCGGCGCTCGAACTGCGTCAGCCTCCGCGCACCCGCGAACACGGGTCGGAGCACGGCCTGCCGACCGCGCGGCCAGGCCAGTACGGGTAACAGGGCGAGGCCCGACAGAACGGTGAAGAGCAGCTCGACGGCGGCCGAGGCGGCTCCGGTCATGAGCCCCACCCCGCACCACACCCCACGTCGTGCCACGTCTCGCATGATCGCCACGCTAGCCGGGCGTCGGGTCTGCGTGCACTGCGGAAAACCGTAATTCCGAGCTGCGGTTGACCGCCTGGAATCTTGCGGTCGGCCTCAGGGTCTCTTCAGGTTCGGTTTTCTAGCGTGTGTGGCATGACAGCCATCGCAGCCGGCGTCGCGGAGGACAGCGGCGCGCCTCAGTGGATCAACAGCCTCATGGATACGCTCGGCGCGCCGGGCGCGGGCATCGCCATCGCTCTGGAGAACCTCTTCCCGCCTCTGCCGAGCGAGGTCATCCTGCCGCTCGCGGGGTTCGCGGCGAGCACCGGACAGATGAATCTGTTCGCGGCGCTGCTGTGGACGACGGCGGGTTCCGTCATAGGCGCGCTCGCGCTGTATGGCGTGGGGGCGCTGCTCGGCCGCGACCGCACGGTGGCGATCGCGGCCCGGCTGCCGCTGGTGAAGGTCTCGGACATAGAGAGGACAGAGGCCTGGTTCCAGCGGCACGGCACCAAAGCCGTGTTCTTCGGACGCATGATTCCGATCTTCCGCAGCCTGATATCCGTGCCCGCGGGCGTCGAGCGCATGCGCCTGCCCGTCTTCCTCTGCCTGACCACACTGGGCAGCGCGATCTGGAACACCATCTTCGTCCTGGCCGGCTATCTGCTCGGCGAGAACTGGACGGAGGTCAGCGGCTATGTGTCGGCCTACTCGAAGGTGGTCCTGGTCGCGGCGGTGCTCGCGGTGCTGTTCTTCGCGGGCGTACGGCTGTTCAGGCCGGGGCGGGGCGGGCGACGGCGCGCCAAGGAGCAGGAAGCGTCCATGGCCTCGTCCGCCGCAGCCACCGTTGAGGTCCCTACCGGGCCTCCCGCAGGAACTCCCGCAGAATCCGCTCGCCCGCGGCGACACCCCGTTCCGGAAGAGAGGTGACCCCGGGGGCCGTCCAGCCCACGTCGGCCAGTTCGCCGTGGCCCGGGCGCCAGCCGCGGTCGGCGGCGAGGAGGAGGTCGGCGTCGAGGAGGGAGTCACCTGCCGCGAGGGTGCGGTCGGCTCCGGTGCGGCGGGCGATCTCGCGCATGGCGGCGCTCTTGGTGAGCGGCTTCGGTACGGCGTAGATCTTGCGGCCCTGGAGAGAGACCGTCCAGCCGAGGTTCTCCGCCCAGGCGGCCAGTTCCTTCACCCAGTCCTCGGGGAGCAGTTCGCGCTCGACGACGACATAGGCGAAGAGGTCCTCGGCGACGCGGTGCTTGCGCACCCAGGCGGGGTCGGCGGTGGCCGTCATATGGGCCCGCACCTCGGCGAGCGGGGCGCACTCGCCGGCCAGCCGGGCGGTGACCTGCGCGTGCCACTCCGGGTCCGAGGCACCGTCGACGAGGAGATGGCCGCCGTTGGCGCAGATCGCGAACTTCGGTGCGGGGCCGGGGAGTTGGATGCGCCGGTACTGCTGACGCGTACGGGTCGTGGTGGGCACGAAGACGGCTGCCTCGCCGAGTTCGGCGAGCAGTCCTGCCGCGGTCTCCGTCATGTACGACAGCGGCTTGCTCTCGTACACCTCGACGCACAGCAGCCGGGGCGCCCGCTCGTCCGGCAGGGGCAGCGCGAGTGCGGCGGCGGAGTAGATGAGTGTGCGGTCGAGGTCGCTGGCCACGAGCACCTTCGGCGAGGACATCAGACCGTCACCGTCTTGCCGTCGGCGCCGGTCGCCCCGCGCGTGTACTTGGGGTGGATCAACCCGACGCAGGTGTACGGGAGTTCGGCGACCTCCTCGACGGGCACGCCCCGCTGCTCGGCGAGCAGGCGTACGTGAGCCAGGTCGGCGCCCGCTCCCGCGCGGGCGAGGATCTTCCACGGGACGCGGCGCAGCAGTACGCGGGTCGTCTCGCCGACACCCGGCTTGACGAGGTTCACGTCATGGATGCCGTACTCCTCGCTGATCCGCTCGACAGCCGCCCAGCCCTCCCAGCTCGGGCTGCGGTCCATGGAGAGCAGTTCCTTGACCAGGGTGTCGACCGCGTCGCCGACCTCGTCGAAGCGGTCGGAGATGGCGTCCAGGAAGTCGACGGAGACGTCCGCGCCGGCGAGCTCACGGTAGAACTTCGCGCCGTGGAAGTCGTGCTTCCCGACCAGGTCGGCCCGCAGCACCGTACGCGAAATGAGCCCGGAGACCGTTGAGTTGAGGCAGGCGGAGGGGATGAGGAAGTCCTCGCGGGTGCCGTAGGTGCGTACGCAGGAGCCGGGATCGGCGAGCACCGCGATCTCCGGGTCGAAGCCGGTGATGCCGTCGGAGGCCTCGAACTCCTCGATGGCCTGGGCGAGTTCGCGGGTGATGGCGCCCTTGCCGGTCCAGCCGTCCACGAAGACGATGTCGGCCGGGTCGTGGTGGGCGGCCAGCCAGCGCAGCGCGTTGGCGTCGATGCCGCGCCCGCGCACGATGGAGACGGCGTAGTGCGGCAGGTCGAGCCCGTGCCGGTGCTTGGCCCAGCGGCGCATCAGGATGCCGATGGGTGTGCCGGCGCGGGCGAGCGACACGAGGACGGGGCGCGGCGACCGCTCCGCCAGCACGGTCTCGGTGACGGCGCCCGCCGCCTGGGCGATGCGCACGGCCGAGGTGTCCAGCGCGGCGCGGAACAGCTCCTGGTACCGGTCGCTCGGCTGGTACTCCACCGGCAGCGACTCCGCGTAGTGCGCGCCCCCGCTCTGGATCGCTTCCTCGCGCTCCTCCGTCGGCGCCTCCAGCGTCACGTCCGAGAGGTCCTGGAGCAGCCAGCCGACCTCGTCAGGGGCGTATGAGGAGAAGTCGGGGCCGCGAAGGGGCTCGGGCAGCATGGAGGGCCTTTCGGACAGCTGCGGGGTGGGGGCGTACGACGGTATGTAGGAGGGGACGACTGCGAGCAGCACGCTCGGGGTGTGGGCGGCGAGCCGCGCCAACAGGCCGTCCGGGGCGTGCAGTTCGGGTGTGTCGGCGACCGAGTCGACCACTGCGACGACGGCGTCGAATCCGGCGCCCGCGACGTTGTAGGCGTAGCGCTCGTCAGGGCCGTCGCCCGGCTGGTCGTGGGCGGGGAAGACGAGACGGCTGCGGATCGCGTAGCCGGGGTCGTCGACGGCGAGGACGGGGGAACGGGTCGTGGTGGAGTAGCGGACTTCGGCGTCGGTCAGCTCCTCCAGCGCGACGCCGAGCCGCAGCGGCGCGTACATCAACTCCTCGAAGCCGAGGACGAGTACGCGGCGCGCCCCGCCCGGCAGCGCGTCCGCGAGCCGCGCGGCCATGGCGGGCAGGGCGCCCTCCAGGCGTATGCGGTGCTCGGGGGTGAAGCCGTGCCGGCCGCCGTCGGGCAGGTCGTGCGGCCAGCCGAGTTCCATGCGCGCGACGGTGCCGTGCTCCACAAGCCCCGGAAGTCCCGGCAGCTCCGGAAGCTGTTCCGGGGCCGTCTCGTACTCGGCGACCAGTGCCTGCCCCTTCTCCAGTACGCCGTCGGGCAGCCGAACCGTCCCCGAGGCCGCCGCCACCAGGTCCACGCGCGCGCCGATCTCGCGGGCGAAGGCGTCGAGGCGGCACTGGTCGGCCGGGGAGCGCATGTCGACGAGCGCGACGATCACGTAGTGCCCGCGCGGGTAGCGTTCGTGCAGCGCGCGGATCGTGTTGAGCACGGTGTTGCCCGTGGAGAACTCGTCGTCCACGAGGACCAGCGCACCGTCGCCCGCGAGCAGCCGGGGCTTCTCCGGCAGCAGCAGATGCGAGGTGGCGTGCGAGTGGGACTCCTCGAAGCCGCCCGCGCGCTCGACTCCCTCGACGGGGCGCCGCGTCGAGTGCAGGTAGGGCGCGAGGCCCAGGCCGTCCGCGACCGAGTGGCCGAGGCCCGTCGCCGTCTCCGCGTAGCCGAGCACCACGGCACGGCTCGCCGCTGCGTCGCCGAGCAACTCACGCACCCGGTGGCCCAATTCGTACCCGGCCTGCCACACCCTGCGCGGGCTCTGCGGCACGTGCTTGCCCAGCACGTTCGACACCAGCAGATGCGCGCGCTTGGGGTTGCGCCGCAGGGCAAGCCCCAGCAGCTCGCTCAGCTTCTCGTCACCGACGAGCTCGACGCCGAGCCGCTCGGCGACCCAGGCCCCTGTCCACACCACGTTTTCCATTGAGTCCCTGTGTTCGGCCGGGGAACCCGGCGGCTGAATCCCTGTGCTCGGCCGGGCAGACCGGTCAGCCGGGCAGCCCGGCGGCGAGCAGCTCCACGAAGCCGATGTCCTCGTTCGCGACGCCGAAGACCTCGGCGCGCTGCAGGGTGCGCTCGGCCCAGGCGCGGTGCGGCTTCACCTCGTTCATCTTGTTCGTGTACGCGGACCGCAGGACGCCTCCGCCGCCACGCTCCGGACGCAGTATGTCCTGGGCGTCGCTGTACTCCTCGTGGCTGACCACGGAGAGGGCGTGCACGGGCAGTACGTGCGAGGGGTGGATGCAGGTCTTGCCGAGCAGACCGTTGGCGCGGTCGAGGGAGATCTCGCGCAGCAGCCCGTCCATGTCGTGCTCGATCAGTGCGTTGCGCAGGTCCTCGGCCTCCGGGGTGAAGGGGCTGCGGCGCAGCTGCGGCTTGAACATGCGCTCCTGGACCCGGAAGTACTCCCACACGGGCCCCGTCACCGTGAATCCGGTGCCGTCGGCCCGTCCCAGCACGTTCACCACGTCGGCGATCACGGAGGCCACGATCTGTACGTCGTACGCGGTCATGTCGGGCGCCCGGCGCAGCCCGTACGAGGAGCAGAAGTCGGTGACGCCGAGCCTGAGTGCGAGGACCCGGTCGCGGTACTTGTCGACAGCGCGGAAGATTCCCGCGAGGGTGTCCACGCGCGACTCGCGGTACAGCAGGTCCGGCGATTCGAGGACGGGCATGGCGAACAGCCGCCGCCCGCTCGCGGCCTCGGCCGCGGTGAGCGCCTCCAGGAACGGCACGCCCCGCTCTTCGGTGAACTTCGGCAGTACGAAACCGGACAGCAGCCGGGCCGAGCCGCCGAGCCGCTGGACGAGGTCCGGGATCTGCTCCGGCGTACGGACGCGGACGAACAGCAGCGGCAGCTCCGTATCCGGACAGCTATCAGCCAGGACCCCGAACTGCCGGACCAGGTTCTCCTCGGCGCCCGGAACCTCCGAGTCGTCTATGGAGTCCTCCAGGCACAGCACCATCGAGACGACGCCGCGGTCGATCTGCTTCACGATGTCCTCGGCCAGCCGCGGTCTGGTCGCGGGGCTGTACAGCGTGGCGCCGAGGGCCACGGAGAGCATCCGGGCCGGGGATTCCGCGGTGAAGACGCAGGGTTCCTGATGGAAGAGGCGCTGCCGCACCTCCGGAGCGATGTGCCCGAAATGACGCATGAGACTCCCCGGGGCGGCTGAGGCCTGACGATATGTGGCCGGTAATAGTACGTAGAGACCCATGTCCGGGGTTCCCACCCGGCATGAAATTCAGGTTACGCAGATGAACACAGCCGAACACAGCCATATCCTCCAGCCTCACACCGAACGGGCCGGGGCGCACCCCGCATTGTCGTGACCAAGACTGAGAAGGCAGGATGACCGCATGACGCACGCGATGCTGAAGGGGTCGAACGTACCGCTGAACGCCAAGGCGGTACGGTCCGTGCTGCGCTGGGCGCCGGGGCAGGGCGTTCCCGAGGTGGACGCCTCGGCGCTGCTCCTCGGGCCCGACGATCGTGTGCGATCCGACGAGGACTTCGTCTTCTACAACCAGCCCCGCCACCCCTCGGGCAAGGTCTGGCGGCTCGGCAAGAAGCGGGTCGCCGAGGGGCTCACCGACACGATCCAGTCGGATCTGGCGGGTGTCGAAAAGGCCGTGACGCGGATCCTCCTGGTCGCCTCGGCGGACGGCAAGACCTTCGACCGCGTCCGCGCCCTGCGGATCCTGCTGTACGACGCCGCCCTCGCGGACGGTGAGCCGCTGGCGTACTTCGACATCAAGCCGGAGACCGGCGAGGAGACCGCGCTGATCTGCGGTGAGCTGTACCGGCGCGGGGAGGGCTGGAAGTTCCGGGCGCTCGGCGAGGGCTATGCGAACGGCATCGAGGGTCTGGCGGGCGACTTCGGAATCGAGGTGGACGAGTCCGAGCCCGCGTCCGCGGGCAACTCGGCGCCGCTGCCGCCCGAGCAGCCCGCCGCCCCCGGTCTGCCCCAGCAACCCGCGCAGCCCGCCTACGGCTACCCCCCGGAGTCCGCGACCCAGCCGGCGTACGGCTATCCGCAGCCGGCCTCCCCTGGCTCGTACGCCTATCCGCAAGCCGCACCGCCCCAGCCCGCCGCGGCGACCGCCCAGCCCGCGTACGGCTATCCGCATCCGGTCCCGGCCATGCCCGACCCGGAGTTCAGGCTGCCGCCGCAGGGACCGCAGTTCGTCGGGCGGTGAGCAGGGCTTCGGGGTCGGCACACCCGTTTCAGGAGAGCGGTGCTCAACGGTCGGCCTTCGCCTTGTAACCGCGGCCCCACTGAAGCCCCCACCCGTACAGCCGGTCGAGTTCGGCCTGGAACCCGTACACGAACTTCACCTCACGCCGCACGATCAGCTCGTTCTTGACGTTCTCGATCATGACCACCGCGCAGGAACGGGCCTGCGGGTGGCGCTCGTCGAGGCCGACCTCGATCCGCGGGCCGTTGCTCGGGTAGAGGGTCACGATGGCGTGCGTACGGTCGAAGGCCGGGGTCTGGTCGTAGATGTAGACGAAGACCAGGAGCCGCTTGATCTGCTCCCGATGGTCGAGGTTGATGAAGATCGTCTCGCCCGAGCCCGAGCCGAAGCGGTCGTCGCCGCTGAGTTTCACGTACGGCGGTCCGTTGAGCTCTCCGTAGAAGCTGCCCAGCGGCTGTACGACGCCCTTGGTGCCGTCCGTCAGCTCGTACAGGCACCCCAGGTCGAGGTCGACGTTGACCATGCTCTCGGTGTGCGCCTGCACCACTTCGGGCTTGAACGCCTGGAAGGGGTGACGCAGCAGGCTGCTGCGCCGGCCGCCGCCTATGTCGGAGGTGCGCATCCGCCAGGACAGGTTGATACGCAGATTACCGGTGGCCGCGCCCTGTTTGGTGAGCGAGACCGACTGGTTCCGCTTGGTCAGCGTGATGGCGTTGGTCGCCGCGCTCCCCGAATCGAACTGCGTCGATCGTCCCCCACGCCACAGACCGTCCCAGAAGCTCATTCCACCCCCACGGTTAGGTGTTCACCCCGACGAACAACAGACGAATACAACGGATACGACGACGGGGCGGCCATGAGGACTTCCTCGTGGCCGCCCCGCCTCAAAGCGTTCCTCACCGGGAGGGGTGTCACACCCCGGACGAGACTTCTGCCTTGTCGTCCGAGGCGTCAGCTTTTCCCTCGGCTGCCGCCAGTGCGCGGTTGCGGCGGACCGAGGACCAGAAGGACCAGCCGATCAGGACGACGCCGATGAGACCGGTGATGATCTCGTTGATCTCGTACTGGATGGTGATCAGCAGGATCGCGGCGAGCGCGCCGATCGCGTAGTGCGCGCCGTGCTCCAGGTAGACGTAGTCGTCAAGCGTGCCCTCGCGGACCAGGTAGACGGTGAGCGACCGGACGTACATGGCACCGATACCGAGGCCGAGCGCCATCAGCACGATGTCGTTGGTGATGGCGAAGGCGCCGATGACACCGTCGAAGGAGAACGAGGCGTCCAGGACCTCCAGGTAGAGGAACATGAAGAAGGCCGCTTTGCCGGCCATCGCCACCGCGGAGACCGGCTTGCCGGCCTTCTTGGCCTCCTCCTCGGCCTCGTGCTCGCGCTCTTCCGATTCCTCGAGCCGATTCTCGAAGAAGCCGGAGAGACCGCCCACCACCATGTATGTGATGAGACCGGCGACGCCGGAGAGCAGCACCGTTTCCGCCTTGTCGGCGTGCCCGGCGTGCAGGTGCGCGTTCTTGGCGAAGGTCAGCGAGACGCCCAGCAGGACGATCAGTGCGATGCAGGCCGAGAGCATGTCGACCTTGCCGAGCTTGGCCAGCGGACGCTCGAGCCAGCCCAGCCACTTGATGTCACGGTCCTCGAAGATGAAGTCGAGGAAGATCATCAGCAGGAACATGCCGCCGAAGGCCGCGATCGACGGATGGGCGTCGGTCACCAACTCCTCATAGCGGTCCGGGTTGTTCAGCGCCAGGTCGACGGCCTCGATGGGGCCGAGCGAGGCGCTGACCGCCACGATCACCACGGGGAAGACCAGCCGCATTCCGAAGACGGCGATCAGAATGCCGACGGTGAGGAAGATCTTCTGCCAGAAGGCGTTCATCTTCTTCAGGATTCCGGCGTTGACCACCGCGTTGTCGAAGGACAGCGAGATCTCGAGGATGGAAAGGATCAGCACGACCCCGAACGCGCCCCATCCGCCGAACAGCACCGCTGCGACCAAGCCGAGCGCGGTGACCGCGAACGACCAGCCGAAGGTTTTCAGAACCACTGGCTACCCAATCATCTGTGTACGGGTCTCCCCCGCGCCGCGCGCGGCTTTACGAAACGTTGACTCCGAAGTCTAGAGCGATGCCCCGCAGCCCCGACGCGTACCCCTGTCCCACGGCTCGGAACTTCCATTCCGCGCCATATCGGTAGACCTCGCCGAAGATCATCGCGGTCTCCGTGGAGGCGTCCTCGGAGAGGTCGTAGCGAGCCAGTTCCTGGCCGTCGGCCTGGTTGACGACGCGGATGAAGGCGTTGCTGACCTGGCCGAAGGTCTGGCCGCGGTTGTCGGCGTCGTGGATCGAGACCGGGAAGATGATCTTGTCGACGTTGGCGGGCACCTTGGAGAGGTCGATCAGGATGGACTCGTCGTCTCCCTCGCCCTCACCCGTGAGGTTGTCCCCGGTGTGCTCGACCGAGCCGTCCGGACTCTTGAGCTGGTTGTAGAAGATGAACCACTCGTCGCCGAGCACCCTCCCCGAGTTGCACAGCAGTGCGCTGGCGTCGAGGTCGAAGTCGGCTCCGGTGGTGGAGCGCGCATCCCAGCCGAGCCCGATCAACACCTGCGTGAGGTTCGGTGCGGCCTTGGAGAGGGAGACATTGCCCCCCTTGGCGAGCGTGACGCCCATGTTCCTGTTCCTCCCCGGTCAAGCCTTCAGTTGTCGAGCGCGTCCGGCGCCGCACTAGTGGTGTGCGACGCCGGACGGGAGGTGAAGCGGTAGGTCCTGCCTTCTGCGACAGGAACCGAAAAAGCTCAGACGTTGACGCCGAAGTCCTGCGCGATGCCGCGCAGGCCCGAGGCGTAGCCCTGGCCGATGGCACGGAACTTCCACTCCGCGCCGTGACGGTACAGCTCGCCGAAGACCATCGCGGTCTCCGTCGAGGCGTCCTCGGAGAGGTCGTACCGCGCGATCTCCGCGCCGCCCGCCTGGTTCACCACGCGGATGAACGCGTTGCGGACCTGGCCGAACGACTGCTGGCGGTTCTCGGCGTCGTAGATCGAGACCGGGAACACGATCTTCTCCACGTCCGCCGGCACACCGGCGAGATTGACCTTGATCTGCTCGTCGTCGCCCTCACCCTCACCGGTGAGGTTGTCACCGGTGTGCTCGACCGAGCCGTCCTGGCTCTTGAGGTTGTTGAAGAACACGAAGTTGGCGTCGCTGCTGACCTTGCCCTCCGCATTCGTCAGGATGGCGCTGGCGTCGAGGTCGAAGTCGGTGCCGGTGGTGGTGCGGACGTCCCACCCCAGACCGACGATGACCGCGGTAAGGCCAGGCGCCTCCTTGGAAAGCGATACGTTGCCGCCCTTGCTGAGGCTGACTCCCACGAGTCCTCCCATTCGTGTCCAGGGGCGGGGTGCCCCGTAGTGCGTTGCTATCGGATCAACGTGTCGATCCTAGTGAGGGGTTCCCTGTTGACGCAGGCCCTGCGCCCGAAGAATCACAGAGTGTCCAGCGCCTTCACGTACTCGTTCAGGTCACGCGCGTCCGGCAGCCCGTTCACGACGGTCCAGCGGACGACGCCCTCCTTGTCGATGATGAAGGTCCCGCGCACCGCGCAGCCCTTGTCCTCGTCGAAGACGCCGTACGCGCGCGAGACCTCGCCGTGCGGCCAGAAGTCGGACAGCAGCGGGTACTCCAGTTCCTCCTGCTCGCCGAAGACGCGCAGCGTGTGGATGGAGTCGTTGGACACGGCGAGCAGCTGGGTGTCGCGCTCGGAGAACTTCGGCAGGTTGTCGCGCAGGGCACACAGCTCGCCGGTGCACACGCCGGTGAAGGCGAAGGGATAGAAGAGCAACACCACGTTCTTCGCTCCGCGGAACCGGGAGAGCGTCACGGTGGCCCCGTGGTTGTCCTTCAACTCGAACTCCGGCGCCTTGGTCCCAACCTCGATCGCCATGGTCCTGCCATCCCTTCCTGGGGGTTCGTCGGGCAGACCCCACCTTACGATCACCGGGGCTGCGCCCCCAGGCCCCCTCGAGTGGGTCGTTTCTCGGCTGTGGGCCCGTAGGGCCTGTGTGGGGTTGTGATCTGGGCTCGCGGGGCGTGGCACGCACACTCGCCGCGTTACCGAAATGCCCTAGTAGCTCCTCCCCCACTCTCGGCTTCGCTCGAGCGGGGGGACCCCCATCGAGGGCCTTCCGGCGCCTTGCGATCGCACGCACCACGCCCCGCTCCCTGATCCAGATCACAACCCCACACAGGCCCTAAAACCCCGGAGGGGCTCGCGCAAGCGAGCCCCTCCGGTACTACGAGAACGTTCGGCCCAGCGGCAGCGTCACCTCTTCGACTTGGCCGCCTTGGGCGTAGCCAACCGGCTGCCACTCCAGTCCTTGCCCACGCTGATGCTCTTGGTCTGGGACAGCCCCGCGGTCGTCGCGGCTTCGGCGATGTCGCTGGCCTCCACGTAGCCGTCACGGCCGGTCTTCGGCGTCAGCAGCAGAATGGCGCCGCCCTCTTCGACGTACGTGGTGGCATCCACCAGCGCATCCGTCAGGTCGCCGTCGTCGTCACGGAACCAGAGCACCACGGCGTCTGCGACGTCGTCGTACTCCTCGTCCACGAGCTCGCTGCCAATGACTTCCTCGATGGCCTCGCGGAGCTCCTGGTCGACGTCGTCGTCGAAGCCGATCTCCTGGACCACCTGCTCGGGCTGGAATCCCAGCCTGGCGGCCAGGCTCGTCCGCTCCTCCGCGTGGTCCGCGGTCGCGCTCACGGGTTGCCTCCTGATCATGTTTGGTAAAGGTTCAAGCCACGCGCGTGCGCGAAGCATTGGCCGTAGTCCACACGGGCGGGACGGATCGCGCAAGTACCCGGCCGTCGAGACCGCCGAAACGGTGACGATCCTGGCGGTGTCGCCGCAACCCCAGACAGCCAATCATGGCCCCAGGTGACGCACACCACAGCGATCTGCCCGCTTTGTGAATTTCGGAACCCTATGAGGGTACGGGACTCGAATGGCTTTGCGGAACGCGTTACGGGTCGGGCGTATCGTTGCGATTTGCCGGAACCCTCCCCCGGAGAACCGCGCGAACGTGCTGGTTACCCCTCGGTAGAGGTGACGTTTCCGTTTCCGAGGTACACGATGGGGACCGGTGCGGCCCTCAAGGGCAACGGCGAGAACGCCGACGACAACACCGAGCAAGAACCAAGAAAAACCGAGAAGAACGGCCTCCCTGAAAGCGAAGGAACAGCGTGGCTTCCGGACCCGATCGCAACCCGATCATCATTGGCGGCCTTCCGAGTCAGGTACCTGACTTCGATCCCGAAGAGACCCAGGAGTGGCTCGATTCCCTCGATGCCGCTGTCGACCAGCGCGGCCGGGAGCGAGCCCGGTATCTGATGCTGCGTCTGATCGAGCGGGCCCGCGAGAAGCGCGTGGCCGTGCCCGAGATGCGCAGCACGGACTACGTCAACACCATCGCGACCAAGGACGAGCCGTTCTTCCCCGGCAACGAGGAGATCGAGCGCAAGATCCTGAACGCGACCCGGTGGAACGCCGCGGTCATGGTCTCGCGGGCCCAGCGGCCCGGCATCGGCGTCGGCGGCCACATCGCCACCTTCGCCTCCTCCGCCTCGCTGTACGACGTGGGCTTCAACCACTTCTTCCGCGGCAAGGACGAGGGCGACGGCGGCGACCAGGTCTTCTTCCAGGGGCACGCCTCGCCGGGCATCTATGCGCGCGCCTTCATGCTGGACCGCCTCTCCGAGCGGCAGCTCGACGGCTTCCGCCAGGAGAAGTCGAAGTATCCGGACGGCCTGTCCAGCTACCCGCACCCCCGCTCGATGCCGGACTTCTGGGAGTTCCCGACCGTCTCCATGGGTCTCGGCCCGCTGGGCGCGATCTTCCAGGCGCGGATGAACCGCTACATGGAGGCACGCGGCATCGCGGACACCTCCAAGTCCCACGTATGGGCCTTCCTCGGCGACGGCGAGATGGACGAGCCGGAGTCGCTCGGCCAGCTGTCCATCGCCGCGCGCGAGGGCCTGGACAACCTGACCTTCGTCGTCAACTGCAACCTCCAGCGGCTCGACGGCCCGGTGCGCGGCAACGGCAAGATCATCCAGGAGCTGGAGTCGCAGTTCCGGGGCGCCGGCTGGAACGTCATCAAGCTGGTCTGGGACCGCACGTGGGACCCGCTGCTCGCCCAGGACCGCGACGGTGTGCTGGTCAACAGGCTGAACACCACGCCTGACGGCCAGTTCCAGACGTACGCCACCGAGACCGGTGCGTACATCCGTCAGCACTTCTTCGGTGACGACCACCGGCTGCGGGCTATGGTCGAGAACATGACCGACGACCAGATCCTGCACCTCGGGCGCGGCGGTCACGACCACAAGAAGGTCTACGCGGCGTACGCGGCGGCCAAGGCACACACCGGCCAGCCGACCGTGATCCTCGCGCAGACCGTCAAGGGCTGGACGCTCGGCCCGAACTTCGAGGGCCGTAACGCCACGCACCAGATGAAGAAACTGACGGTCGCCGATCTCAAGGGCTTCCGCGACCGCCTGCACCTGCCGATCTCGGACAAGGAGCTGGAGTCCGGCGCACCGCCGTACTACCACCCGGGCCGCGACTCGGAGGAGATCCAGTACATGCACGACCGCCGCAAGGGACTGGGCGGATACGTCCCGACCCGCGTCGTGCGCTCGAAGCCGCTCGCGCTGCCCGAGGACAAGACGTACGCGAGTGTGAAGAAGGGTTCCGGTCAGCAGTCGATCGCCACGACCATGGCGTTCGTACGGCTACTGAAGGACCTCATGCGGGACAAGGAGATCGGCAAGCGGTTCGTGCTGATCGCGCCGGACGAGTACCGCACGTTCGGCATGGACTCGTTCTTCCCGAGTGCGAAGATCTACAACCCGCTTGGCCAGCAGTACGAGGCCGTCGACCGCGACCTGCTGCTCGCGTACAAGGAGTCGCCGACCGGGCAGATGCTGCACGACGGCATCTCCGAGGCGGGCTGTACGGCCTCGCTGATCGCGGCGGGTTCGGCGTACGCGACACACGGCGAGCCGCTGATCCCGGTGTATGTCTTCTACTCGATGTTCGGTTTCCAGCGCACCGGTGACCAGTTCTGGCAGATGGCCGACCAGTTGGCACGCGGATTCGTACTGGGTGCGACCGCCGGGCGTACGACGCTGACCGGTGAGGGTCTGCAACACGCGGACGGACACTCGCAGTTGCTGGCCTCGACGAACCCTGGCTGTGTCGCGTACGACCCGGCCTACGGGTTCGAGATCGCGCACATCGTGCGGGACGGGCTGCGCCGGATGTACGGCTCCTCCGAGGAGCACCCGCACGGCGAGGACGTCTTCTACTACCTCACCGTCTACAACGAGCCGATCCAGCACCCGGCCGAACCTGCGAGTGTGGACGTCGAGGGCATCCTCAAGGGCATCCACCGCTTCTCGGCAGGTACTTCGGGCTCCATTCCGGCGCAGATCATGGCGTCCGGTGTAGCGGTGCCGTGGGCCGTCGAGGCGCAGAAGATCCTCGCCGAGGAATGGAACGTCAAGGCGGACGTCTGGTCGGCGACCTCCTGGAACGAGCTGCGGCGCGAGGCCGTGGAAGTGGAGCAGCACAACCTTCTGCATCCCGAGGAGGAGCAGCGCGTTCCATATGTGACGCGGAAGTTGTCGGATGCCGAGGGGCCGTTCGTGGCGGTTTCCGACTGGATGCGGTCGGTTCCGGATCAGATCTCGCGCTGGGTGCCCGGTACGTACCAGTCCCTGGGCGCGGACGGCTTCGGCTTCGCGGACACCCGCGGCGCGGCTCGCCGTTTCTTCCACATCGACGCCCAGTCGATCGTGGTCGCGGTCCTCACGGAGCTCGCCCGCGAGGGGAAGGTCGATCGCTCGGCCCTCAAGCAGGCCGTCGACCGGTACCAGCTGCTGGATGTCTCGGCAGCGGATCCGGGCGCCGCAGGCGGCGACGCGTAAGCGCATCGCTTGGAGGGGGTTTCCAAGGTCCGTTCCTTGACTGCAGGTCCGTTGTGGCTGGTCGCGCAGTTCCCCACGCCCCTAAAAGGGGCGCTCCCGGAACCGTCCGCCATCATGCTCACCAGCCACAACGAAACCCGCTCCCTCCCACCGGCGGGAGGGGCCGTGGGCCGGTGCGTCGTATGCCCGTCGCGTAGGTTCGGTCTCGGAGAACCAGGACCGTGTACCAACACCGGGTCGTACGCCCGCCCTGCGACGGGCTGACGCACCGGACCGCGGCCCCGCACCCACCACCCACCCAGGGGCGCGGGGAACTGCGCGACCAGCCACAGTCAACCCGCAGCCGCCCAACCGCCGGAGGCACATGGTATGGACGAGCGATCGGCACAACATCGTTGGGAGCGGCGCACTCAGCAGCCGCTGATGGGGCTGGCGGTGGTGTTCGCCGCCGCCTACGCGGTGCCGATCATCTGGCCCGACGCCAGTCAGGCCGTGACAAAAGCGTGCGAGGTAGTGGAGTGGGTCGTGTGGGGAGCCTTCTCCCTCGACTACCTCGTACGGCTCGTACTGACCGAGCGACGGCGTGAGTTCGTGCGCACGCACTGGCTCGACCTGTGCGCCGTACTGCTGCCGCTGGTCCAGCCGCTACGGCTGCTCCGGGTCGTGGCCACGGTGCTGCTCGTCGGGCAGCGGGCCAGGATGGCCACACAGATCCGGCTCACCACGTACGTCGCGGGTGCCGTGGTCGCGCTGATGATGTTCGGCTCACTCGCCGTGCTGTCCGTCGAACGGGAGTCGCCGGACGGCAACATCAAGTCGATGGGTGACGCGGTGTGGTGGTCGTTCACCACCATGACGACCGTCGGCTACGGCGACCACGCACCGACGACCGGCCTCGGCCGCATGATCGCGGTCGGTCTGATGCTCTCCGGGATCGCCCTGCTCGGTGTCGTCACCGCCAATATCGCGGCCTGGTTCATCGCCCGCTTCGAGTCGGACGACGTGGAGGAGCGACGGCAGACGGCCGCGATCGAAGCCCTCGCGGAGGAGGTACGGGCACTGCGCGCCCAGGTCGCCGCGCTGTCCGATTCTTCAGGGAAGGTCCCCGAGAAGAGCCGTACATAGGGCTCGTATACAGGTGACCGCCCGCGCCCCTGACGGAGCGCGGGGCTCCCTCACGTCCCGCGGACCGCGGATCAGAACATTCCGGCCGCGGGGGTCCCTGTCCCGGCGAGCCAGACGATCGCCAGGACCGTGTCGATCGTGCCCAGCACCACGGCGATCAGTGCCGGTACCGGGCGGGCGCCGCTCCAGCTGCGTCCCATGGCGAGCCAGCCGCAGGCGATCGCCACCGGGCCGAGAATGATGCCCAGTGTGAAGAAGCCGGCGACCGCGCAGATGGCTCCGATGATTCCGAGCGTCGCGCGATCCGGCCCACTCCGATGCCACGTCCGGCCCCGTGAGCGGGGGTGCTTGCGCGTGGTGTGTCCGAAGCCCGCCATCATCAACTCCCTGGACTTTCGCTGCCGGTTCGGGCTCGATGCGGCGAGTACCCCGGTTCGTCATCCCTAGACCTGCTCTCTGGGACCAGAGTTGGATCCGCGGCGCGCCATCCCCCTCCGGCGGCGCGCCGCGGCCTGGCCCGACTGCCGTGGCGTACGGATCAGTTGAACCACTCTGGCCGCCGCAAGGACCGTACGAAAGTCGTACGGACACCTGTCACCCTGATAGGCGAACGCCCCGCTGGGTGTACCCGACGGGGCGTCAGACACGGCGGACGACTGCCTAGATGTGCCCCGCCCCCGGACCCGCCGCATCCGCGTTGGCGCCGCGTTTGGTGAGGAAGGCGACGAGGACCGCGGCGGCGGCGACCCCGGCGGCGACCAGGCTGGCCAGGCTCATGCCGGAGATGAACGTGTCGTGGGCGACTTCCGTGATCTTCTCGGCGATCGGGGCCGGAGTGTCCGGCGGCACCGGCGCGGCGCCGACCTGGACCGCCTCGGAGGCCTGGTGGAGCTGGGCCTCGGAGAGCGGCGGAAGCTTGGCGTCCGCCCAGTTGCCCGCGAGGTCGTTGTCGACCTTGGAGGCCATCACGGCGCCGAGGACCGCCGTACCGAGGCTGCCGCCGATCTGCATGGCCGCCTGCTGGAGACCGCCGGCGACACCGGAGAGCTCCATCGGCGCGTTGCCCACGATGACCTCGGTCGCGCCGACCATGACGGGCGCGAGTCCGAGGCCGAGGAGGGCGAACCAGATCGACATGACGCCGCTGCCGGTGCCCTTCTCCAGCGTCGACATGCCGTACATGGCGATGGCCGTGCACGCCATGCCGCCCGCGAGCGGGATGCGTGGCCCCACCTTGGTGATCATGGCACCCGCGAGAGGCGAGCCGACGATCATCATGCCGGTGAGCGGCAGCAGGTGCAGGCCCGCGTCGATGGGGCTCATGCCGTGCACGTTCTGCAAGTAGAAGGTGACGAAGAAGAGGCCGCCCATGAAGGCGATGGCCATGAGCACCATCAGGACCACACCGGCCGAGAGCGGTACGGAACGGAACAGGGCCAGCGGGATGAGCGGTTCCCTGACCTTCGTCTCCCAGACCGCGAACAGGGCGAAGCCGAGCACGGAGATGCCTAGGAACGTCCAGGTCATACCGTCGCCCCAGCCCCACTCCGGGGCCTTGATGAGCGCCCAGACCAGGCAGAACATGGCGCCGGACAACAGCCCGATGCCGAGCACGTCGAAGGAGCGCGGCGCGTTCTCGGCGCGGTGGTCGGTGAGGATCACCACGCCGAGTACGACGGCCAGGATGCCGACGGGGACGTTGATGAAGAAGACGGACTGCCAGTTGACGTTCTCGACGAGCACGCCGCCGAGGATCGGGCCGCCCGCGGTGGAGGCGCCGATCACCATGCCCCAGATGCCGATGGCCATGTTCAGCTTCTCGGCGGGGAAGGTGGCCCGCAGCAGTCCGAGCGCGGCCGGCATCAGCAGCGCGCCGAACAGGCCCTGGAAGACACGGAACGTGATGACCATGGCGATGGAGCTGGACATCCCGATGACACCCGAGGCCACCGCGAAACCCACGACGCCTATGAGGAAGGTCTGCCGGTGTCCGAACCGGTCGCCGAGCTTGCCCGCCGTGATCAGCGTGACGGCGAGCGCGAGGAAGTACGCGTTGGTGATCCACTGGACGTCGGCGAAGGTGGCGCCCAGGTCCGTGGCGATAGCCGGGTTGGCGATGGCCACGATGGTGCCGTCGAGGGCGACCATCATGACGCCCACGGCCACGGTGATGAGGGTCAACCAGGGGTGGCCGCGAAGCCCCCGGTCCGTTGTCCGATCCGACGGGACGACTGGCGTCTTGTCCCCCGAGCCCGTCTTGTCGACAGTGGTCTGACTAGTCATGCGTTCAAGGCTAACGACAGTCACTGACACTTGACGAATCGATTCACAAGTCGGTAACTGTCACGTCACTCATCGATAGGGTGAGCCGGACAAAAAGGCTTGGGCAAGGCTTCGGAGCGAACAAGGCTTGGTGCGAACAGTTCGGACAGCTCAGACAGTCCGGAAGGGAGGGCCCATGGACACGCTGCCCCGACCCGGGCTGCGCGAGCGCAAGAAGCAGCGGACCAGGGACGCGCTGGTGCGGGCCGCCCTGGAACTGTTCACGGACAAGGGGTACGAGCGGACGACCGTCGACGAGATCACCGAAGCCGTCGATGTGTCACAGCGCACGTTCTTCCGTTACTTCGCGGGCAAGGAGGAGGCCGCGTTCGCCGTCCTGGAGATGACGGAGGCGCACTTCCTCGACCTGGTGCGCGAGCGCCCGCCCCACGAGAGCCCGTTGGAGGCGCTGCGCCGGGCCGTCCTGGAGAACTGGGACACCCTGAACGAGACCGTCGAGAGCGTCATACCGGTCGAACTGCACATGCGCACCTTCCAGCTGATCGAGTCGACGCCCGCCCTGCTCGCCGTCCATCTGCGCCGCACCGCGGACTTGGAGGAGAAGCTCGCACGACTGATCGCCGAGCGTGAGGGCCTGGACGTGGACGCCGATCCGCGACCGCGGGTGGCGGTGGCCGTGTTCAGCGGGGTGATGCGGGTGACCGGGCGGCTGTGGAGCACGGGCGGGGACCTCAGCGTCGAGGCGATTCGCACGCTGACCACCGCTTACCTCGACCAGGTGGGGCCCGCGTTGACCAAGGACTGGAACATACAAGGCAAAAGAGGCAAAGGCCCGGCGTGACGCTTCAGTTCCTACACACAGCGTGACGCTTTAACTCCCACTGAGCCCGGATTGACCCAATTACCCGACAAGAAACGTGATCCCCCTCACTCGGTTAACGCGAGACACTCTTGTTCTCTTAGTGTGTCCTCCCAGTGACTTCCTTCGACTCCCCTCCCCAACTCAACGTCTGGCGCGCTCTCCTCGCTCTGGCCGTCGTCTTCGTCATGCTGGCGACCACCGGCTGGACCGTCGTACGCAACCACAGAGCCGCGGCGACACCGCTCGAGGCCTCCCTCTCCGCCTGGGAACGCGGCGGCATCGGCGGACGTGAGCTGCCGGACCCGGACTCCGCGCCGGCCCGCCTCGCCCGCTTCTTCGCCTCGCTCGACGTCCAGCAGCGCCACCGGCTCGCCGCCCGCTATCCGCTCGCGGTCGGCAACATGAACGGGGCGCCGGTGAAACTCCGGTACCGCGCCAACCGCATCGCGCTCGACGAAGCACGCAGGACCGAGCGAAAGCGCATGTACGACGAACGGCTCTCGCCCGCGGGTCAGCACGAGGCGGGCCGCCGTATGCACCGTTACGAGGACCTGCTGCAAAAGGACCGTCAGATCCTCGCCTTCGACCCGCTGGGCGCGGGTCGGATCGCCGAGGTCTTCGGAGACCTGGGCAAGGCACAGCGCGTCTCGGTCGTCGTTCCGGGCGTCGACACCGACGTACTGAACTTCCAGCGCACCGACCGCGAGTTCTCCGCACCCGTCGGCATGGCGAGGTCGCTGTACCTGGAAGAGCGTTCGGCCAGCCCGAATACGCGTACGGCCGTGATCGCCTGGGCCGACTACACGGCGCCCAGCGGGCTCGGCATGGACGCGGCCACCGGCGTACGCGCCGAGGAGGGCGCGGTCCGGCTCAACACACTCGTACGGACGCTGCCCGGCCGCTCACCCATCGCGCTGTACTGCCACAGCTACGGCTCCGTGGTCTGCGGCGTCGCCGCGGACGCGCTGCCGTCCCGGGTCTCCGACATCGCGGTCGCGGGCAGCCCCGGGATGCGGGTCGCGAACGCCGGGCAACTGCACACCTCCGCGCGGGTGTGGGCCACGCGGGACTCCGACGACTGGATCCAGGACGTGCCGTACATGGAGGTCGGCTGGCTCGGTCACGGGGCCGATCCGGTGTCCTCGGGGTTCGGGGCGCGGGTGCTGTCCGCATGGGGCGCGAAGGGCCACGGCGGCTATTTCGAGCCGGGTACGGAGAGCCTGCGCAACTTCGCCGAGATCGGTGTTGGCGCGTACCGCGCGGTGAGCTGCGCACACGAGGATGACGTGTGCCAGAAGGGTTTGTCCGACATGGCTGAAGCCGGACGCGCGTAGAGGACGAAGAAACCGCGGTTCGCACGGGGAGGGGACGAGAAAGCGCATGGCGCATACGATGGCCCGCATGGGTGACGTACTGGCCGGATTGCATGCCGCCTGGGAGTTCGAGTCCGACTCCGTGCTCATCCGCTTCGAACGGGGGATCCGTACGCCGAAGCTGTTCCAGACGCTCGGCGAACGCCGTATCCCCATCGAGGCGATTGCGGCGGTGACGCTGACCCCCGGCAAACGCGGGACGGTCGTCCTGCGCGCCGAACCGAGACCGGGCGCGGACCCGCTGATGGAGGCGGCGGCGGGACAGCTCAAGGAAGCATGCGATCCCTACCGTCTGGTGCTCCCCGGCGATCGCGAGACGCTCGCCGAGTACTACGCCGACGAGCTGCGGGCCCAACTCGTCCCCGATGACGCGGCCGTGGCGGAGCGTTATCTGGTGGACCCGCCCGAGGCGCCGCTGCAGTTCAAGGCGTACGACGGGAAGGCGTCCTTCGACGGCAAGTCGGTGTCCTTCCGGTGGTTCTGGACGGGCGCCTCGTCCGCCAAGTGGAAGGCGGGCGACCAGAGTTTCGCGATCTCGGAGCTGAGCGGCGTCGAGTGGCGCTCGCCCGAGGTCTTCGAGGGCCATCTGCGGCTGCTGCACCGCGAACCGTCCTACGCCCAGCCCGCGCAGGCCGACCAGGACCCGGCGGCGGTCGTCTTCGGCCTCGGTTACGGGCCCGTGCACGAGTCGCTGCCCTTCGCGGCCTCGGTCCTCGCGGCGGTACGCGCGGCCGGGCCCCCTGCGAAGAGCGACGGCGCCCCGTCCGCCCGGCACCGCGACCCCGCGGACATCGCCGACCGGATCCGGCACCTCGGGGAGCTGCACCAGGCGGGGCTGGTGACGGACGAGGAGTTCACGTCGAAGAAGGCGGAGTTGCTGGCGGAGTTGTGACGGGTCGTGTGGTGGCTCGTCGTCATACCGGTCGTACCTGGGTATGAGGTGCGGCCCGGCTCTCAGGTAGGACGCGGTGAGGGGATCTTCGCGCCTACGCTGATCAGGCCATGAGCAATGCAGCGACTCCTCCCGGTCAGGAGCCCCGCGCACCGGCCGAAGAGCGGTCCGGGCACGGGGTGCGGTACCGTGCGCTCGCCTCGCTGCGTGAGGCCGCGACGGCCTTCGTCCCGTCCAGCGGTGCGGCCGAGCCTCTCCTCGCGCAGGCGCCCAAGCGCTGGATGCGGCGGCTGCCGTATGTGATCGTGCTGGGCTTCGCCGCCGTCCTGGTTCCGGTCACGGCCCAGGTCCTGGGGAGCGACTATGGGGTGAACGACGGTCTGTCAGGCGCCCTCGGGTTCGCTCAGGCCGCACCTCTGCTGCTGGCCGTGAGCCGACCGCTGACCGCGTGGTGGATCGTCTTCGTGGCGGACCTCATCGGAGCGTTCGTGCTGCTGAAGCATGACGACGGTCGGCCCTCTCCCTTCACCGCCATGGTCATCGTGGGCTATCTGGTGCTGTGCCTGGCGCTCTCCCTGCGCGAGCCACGCCGCACCGTGATCGGTGTCTGGGGGGCCACCGTGGCCGCGAGCCTCGTGCTGGGCGGGGTCCGGGCCCCTGACAGCCAGGACACCAGCGTGCTGATGATCGTCCTCAGCGGTGCCGCACTGCTGCTGGGCACCCTGATACGCGAGCGCGGCGAGACCCGGCGGCGGCTCGTCGAGCAGGAGACGATCAGCGAGACCGAGCGCGCCCGGCGCACGCTCCTGGAGGAACGGGCCCGTATCGCAAGGGAGCTGCACGACGTGGTGGCCCATCACATGACGGTGATATCGGTCCAGGCGGACTCCGCGCCGTACCGGCTCAGCGGCGTCTCCGACGACATACGGAGGGAGTTCGAATCGATAGCCGTCGGCGCCCGGGACTCGCTGGGCGAGATGCGGCGGCTCCTCGAGGTGCTGCGCAGTGAGGACGCGCGGGACGAGCGGGCCCCGCAGCCGGGCCTGGACAAACTGCGCCAGCTCGTCGAGGCCACCAGACGCGGCGGTGTCCCGGTCGAGCTGTCGCTTCCGAAGCCGGTTCTCGAGAAGGACGAGAAGGAATGGGCGAAGGTGTCACCGGCCGTGGACCTGTCCGCGTACCGCATCGTGCAGGAGGCCCTGTCGAACGTGGTACGGCATGCCCCCGGCGCCCCCACCCAGGTGTCGCTGTCCACCGACGGCCGGCATCTGACGGTGCTCGTCGTCAACGGGCCCGCGGCGAAGCCGGTTTCGGGCCTGGAGTCGAGCGGCACCGGGCACGGACTGGTCGGCATGGGCGAGCGCGTCCGGCTGGTCGGCGGCACGCTGGATGTCGGACCACTGCCGGATGGTGGATTCCGGGTCGCGGCCCGGCTGCCGGTGGCCGAGCCCTCGTCGTCCGCGGAGGAGCCCGTGGGGTCCTTGGAGACCGCAAAGGAGCCCGGCACTTCATGACCATCCGCGTGATCATCGTCGACGACCAGGCCATGGTCCGCGCCGGTTTCGCGGCCCTGTTGGCAGCGCAGAGCGATATCGACGTGGTGGGCGAGGCGGCGGACGGCAGAAAGGGCGTCGAGCTGGCCCGTGGCACGCGTCCCGACGTAGTCCTCATGGACGTACGGATGCCGGAGATGGACGGCCTGGCCGCGGCGCGCATCCTGCTGGACCCGCAGGAGGACCACAAGGACTACATGGACCACGAGGATGCCGTGAGCCGGCCGAAGGTGCTGATGCTCACCACCTTCGACGCGGACGATTATGTGTACGAGGCGCTGCGCGCCGGAGCCTCCGGGTTCCTGCTCAAGGATGCGCCGCCCGCCGATCTGATCGCGGCGGTCCGCGTGGTGGCCGCCGGGGACGCGTTGCTCGCCCCGAAGGTGACGCGCCGTCTGATCGCCGACTTCGCGCAGCAGCGCCCCGCCCCACGCAGAAGACCCGCCGTTCAGCTGGAGGGCCTGACGCCGCGTGAGACGGAGGTGCTGGAACTGGTCGCCCGCGGGCTGTCCAACCAGGAGATAGCGGACCACCTGGTGCTGGCCGAGCAGACGGTGAAGACCCACATAGGCCGCGTACTGGCGAAGCTGGACCTCCGCGACCGCGCACAGGCTGTGATCTTCGCCTATGAGTCGGGGCTGGTCACGCCCGGCGACCGATAGGGCCGTCGGGGCATGACCAGCGGGTTCACCGCCGGCTTGGGCTCACTCCCGGCCGGCGGAGGTGAACGCCATGTCGGCGTACCGGTTTCCGGCCACCTTGGAGGCGATCGGCTCCAGCAGGGCCATGTCCTCCTCGCCGAGGACGATGCGGGTGGCGGCCGCGTTCTCCTCGATGCGGCTGCGCTTGCGGGTGCCCGGGATCGGTACGACCGGCAGCCCGTGCGTCGCCGCCTGCTGCTGCACCCACGCCAGCGCGATCTGCCCGAGCGAGGCGCTGTGGGAGTCGGCGACCGCCCGTATCGGCTCGAGGAGGGCGACGTTCGCGGCCGCGTTCTCGCCCGTGAAGCGGGGCTGCTGACGGCGGAAGTCGTCGGCGGTCAGGTCCTTCTCGGCGTTGGCGAAGGAGCCCGTGAGGAAGCCGCGGCCGAGCGGCGAGTACGGCACCAGGGCCACGCCCAGCTCACGGGCGGCCGGTACGACACCGGCCTCGATGTCTCGGCTGAACAATGACCACTCCGACTGCACGGCCGCGATCGGATGCACGGCCTGCGCCGCGCGCAGCTCGCCGCCCGTGACCTCGCTCAGCCCGAGGTGTTTGACCTTGCCCTCGCGCACCAGCTCGGCCATGACGCCGACGGTCTCCTCGATGGGGATGTTCGGGTCACGCCGGTGCATGTAGTAGAGGTCGATCACGTCGACGTCCAGCCGCTTCAGGCTCGCCTCCACGGCCTGGCGGATGTACGGCGGGTCATTGCGGATGATGCGCTTCGTCGGCTCGTCCGGCGGGACCGACAGGGCGAACTTCGTCGCGATGACGACCTCGTCGCGGTGGGCCTTGAAGAACGGCGAGAGGAACTTCTCGTTCTCGCCCCGGCCGTAGGCATCGGCGGTGTCGTAGTGCGTCACGCCCAGTTCCAGCGCACGCTCCAGGGTGGCCCGTGCCTCGTCGGCGTCCGTCGGGCCGTACGCGAAGCTCATCCCCATGCAGCCGAGGCCCTGTACACCGACCTCGGGGCCGCCCGTGCCGAGTTCCACCTTCGCGATCTTGCTGTCCGTCATCAGGACCTCTCCGACGCCAGGGCACGCCCAGCGTCCGCGTAGAAATTGATCTTGCGGTCGAGTACCGCGAGCGTGTCCTGGAGTTCGGCGATCCGGGACAGGACGTCCTCCCGAGTCGCCTTCAGGAGCTCGAAGCGGTCGCCATAGGTGTGGTCGCCCTCGCGCACCAGCTCCGCGTACCGCACCATGTCGGCGACCGGCATGCCGGTCAGCCGGAGCTTGCCGACGAGGTCGAGCCAGTCCAGGTCACGGTTGCTGTAGCGGCGCTGCCCGGTGTGGGAGCGGTCGATGTGCGGCATCAGCCCGATCCGCTCGTACCAGCGCAGGGTGTGCGCCGTGAGGCCGGTGAAGGCGACGACCTCGCTGATCGTGTACTTGTCCTGTCCGTCCGGGCGTCGGTCGACCTGCCGCGGGCCGGCGCAACTGTCGGTCCTGGTAGTACTCGTGGTCTCCATCACCGTCATGGCCCCCACGCTAAAACCTTGGAGTGCGCTCCAAGCAAGCGAATACGGTGAGAAAACCGGAGGACGTGACGTGAGCGCGGTGGTTAGCGTGCAGGACATGAGTCTCGTACGACGTGCCACGGTCGAGGACGCGGAGGAAGTGCTCCGGCTGCGTCAGGTGATGGTCGACTCGGTCTTCACCGCGGACGGTTCAACCGAGTGGCACGCCGAGTCCCTGCCCACCGTACGCGTCAGACTCGCCGATGCGGACGGGGACTTCGCGGCCTTCGTCGTCGACCACCCCGACCGGCCGGACGCGCTCGCGGCGCTCGTCGTCGGGACCATCGAGTACCGGATCGGGCGGGCGGACAATCCGCACGGCTGCGTGGGGCACGTCTTCAGCGTGGCCACCGACCCGGACACGCGGCGCCGTGGGTACGCGCGCGCGTGCATGGAGAGCCTCCTCGACTGGTTCCGCGAGAAGGGCGCCGCCCACGTCGATCTGAACGCCTCCGCCGAGGCCGAGCCGCTGTACGCGTCGCTGGGTTTCGTGCGTAAGCCGGACCCGTCGATGCGGCTGACGCTCTGAGCGGGCTTAGCCTCGATCCACCCGGAAATAGCCGGTCCATGTCTTGGGCATGAAGACGCGGATACCCTCTGAACTGGGACGATGGGACTTCCTACGGTTCCACGTCCACAGAGCAGGAGGACACCCGCGAGATGCAATCTTCCCCTGCCGTTTCAACGGTGTCCGCCGCGTTCGATGACACAAATCTGGTCGTGCATCCTGGGCTGGCCCCGGTGATGCGGCTGGCCGAGCGGTGCGGGCTCGCCCATCTGGTGGCGGACAAGGTGAAGCTGAGCGGGGCGAAGAACATCGCGGGAGCAGCGGACGCCGAGGCCAGCCGCACCGAGCAGGGCGCGGAGTGCGGCTGGCTCAAGGGCATCCGCACTCTGCATCCCCTGCTGGCCTCGATCTGCACGCCCAGTTCGCGGCCGATGATCGCCACCGTGCGGATGCGGCGCGGGAAGGCCGCCGACTCCCGAAGCGCTGCGAAGCTTGTCGGTGAGGCGCTGGCCACCGCGGCCAAGGCCGGCTGCACCAGCCTGCGCATCCTGCGGGCGGACTATCGAGTACCGGATCGGGCGGGAACCCGCACGGGTCGGTCGGGTACGTGTTCAGCGTCGCCACCGCCCCGGACGCACGGCGCCGCGGTTACGCCCGCGCGTGTATGGAGACGCTTCTCGACTGGTTCCGCGAGAAAGGTGCCGCGCAGGTCGACCTGAACGCTTCCGCGGAGGCGGAGCCGCTAACGCGTCCCTGGGCTTCGTACGCAAGCCCGACCGTTCCTAAGGACTGAGCGGGAGTGGGTCCTGGTGCCAGGACGGTTGCTCAGCCGCGTGCCCCGAACGGTGTTGGGCATGCTGGTCGCCCGCGTTCGCTCCGCGTCCGGGCGGCACGCATCTGGTGCGTGGTCCGGGAATGCGGGGGCGGGTTTCCTCACGCCGCCGGGTTTCCGGTCCGGCCTGGACGGTCCGATGCCCCACACGATCACTCCGGTCGTGTGGGGGCGGTGCCGTCCTCCCCCAGTGCCTTAAGGGCCTGGGAGGTACCCCCAGCCGGATCGGATGCCCGAGGGCGCGCCTTCCGATCGCCACGGCTGCCGCATCGTGGCGAGTGGTCGTGCGGTTCGTGCTGGTCAGGGGCTTCTGCCAGTGCTGGGCTCCCCACTTGCTGGTGTAGGCCGGGTCGACCGCGACGACGGTGATGTTCTGCTCGGCGGCCATCGACGCCAGCCGGGCCTTGAGTTTGGCCGTGGGGAAGCGGGAGATCAGTCGGCGGAAGCGTTTGTTGCGGCCGTGCTTCTCCCGGGACGTGCCGTCGGTGAAGTCGAGGTCCTCCAGCGCGATCGCGGCGGCGCCGCTGCGGCGGGTGTGGTGCAGCAGCCGGGTGAGCGCGTGCCGGATCTGGGCATCGCGGTGCGCGGCCGTACCGGTCAGGTCGTAGAAGAAGCGCTGGGGCTCGCCGACCGGGTTGCCGTGGGTGTCCAGGTGCCAGGCGGCGAGGTGGTCGTCGTTCATGTCCACCCCGACCACGCCCGAGGCGAGGGCCGCCTGAAGCGGCAGCACCGGGGCGGTGGGTGGCCCGCTGCCAGGCGGCCGTTGCATACCAGCGGCCGCGTACTGGGTCGTGGTGGATGCGGTAGGCCACCGCCCGGTTGGCGGTGATCCGGTCGCGCCACTCCTCGCCCCGGTGCTTGAACGTCACGGTCGCGTTCAGCACATAGCGGCCGTGTGGGGCGTTGGCGAGATGGGCCAGCGGGGCCGGGAGTTTGAGGGTGACCTGTCCGGTGTCGGTGATGCGGATGGTCTCGTTGCCGAAGCGTTTGCCGGACTCCCCGTCGGCGGCCAGGAACATCCGCGCCGCCTGCCACCGCTGCCGCCACCCGGCCTCGTCCAGCCCGGCCTCGGGCAGGTGGTGTCGCAGGTGGGCGAGGCGTTTGCCGCCGCGCACCACGTGCACCTTCCCTGCCGCCCAGTCCGCCTCCAGCGCCGCCAGCCGGTTCGTGAGGGCATGCAGGCGGCGGGACTTGGCATGCCACTCGGATCGGGAGGCATAGCCGCGCACAAGCCTCTCCCGCTTGTTGGCCTTGGCGCCCAGTGGGCGGGCCAGCCGGGCTTCGATCGATGCGATCTGCCCACGCAGCCAGGCCATCTCGGCCATCTGGCCGCGCCGGGTCAGCGCCCACTGGTCGTGGGTGGCCTTGGTGATGCTGCCCGCCCAGCGCGCCGACGAGGCCCCGGTCAGCTCCCGCTTGCGCCCCGCCCATGCGGCGGCATCGTGCTCCAGGCCCTGCCGGGAGCGGGCTGCGAGATCCTGGGTCGCCAGCGAGCCGAGGAATACCCCCACCTCACGCAGCACGGCCGTGTCAGTCTTCGTCAGCCGCAGCCGGGCCCGGATCGCCACCCCCGAAGGGCCGGGCGCCACGAACGGCGCCACCACCTCCCGCAGCCCGCCCACCCCGTCACCTCCGTCCGGCTCCGCCCCGAAGATCCCCGCCATCGCATCCAACGACCACCATCCGCAAAGGTCACACATTCGAGACAGAAACGTCCGTTCCCGTACCGGAATGTTCGTGCCTGCACCGCATGGCGGACGCCGATGCTCGCTCGTGCACGCCAGAACGCACCCGCACTCAGTCAAGTCGCAGCAGTTCCCAACCCCTCGATGCAGTTGGCCTTCTCGGCAGGCTTAGGCTCGACCCATGCCTTTGCCTACGCCCCTGCAGAGCCTGACCCTGATCGAGAACTGGCCAGCTCCTGCCGCCGCGGCCGTCGTCCGTGCGGACGGTACGGTGCTGGGCACCCACGGGCCCACCAGGCAGCGGTTCGCGCTCGCCTCGGTCACCAAGCCGCTCGCGGCGTACGCGGTGCTCGTCGCGTACGAGGAGGGCGCGATCGAGCTCGACGAGCCCGCCGGGCCCGAGGGTTCCACCGTCCGCCACCTCCTCGCGCACACCAGCGGGCTCGCCTTCGACGAGCACCGGGTGACGACGGCGCCCGGGGCGCGGCGGCTGTACTCCAACGCTGGGTTCGAGGTGCTAGGCGATCATGTGGCGAAGGCGACGGAGATTCCGTTCGCGGAGTACCTGCGGCAAGCGGTGCTCGAGCCGCTCGGGATGACGGGGACGACGCTGGACGGGTCCCCCGCCAAGGACGGCGTCTCGACCGTCGACGACCTTGTCCGCTTCGCGGCCGAGGTGCAGGCTCCGCGACTCCTCGACCCGCGGACGGTCGCCGAGGCGATGACGGTCCAGTACCCCGGCACGAAGGGCGTCCTGCCGGGCTACGGCCACCAGAACCCCAACGACTGGGGCCTGGGCTTCGAGATCCGCGACTCCAAGTCCCCCCACTGGACGGGCAGTTCATCCTCCCCCCGCACCTTCGGTCACTTCGGCCAGTCGGGCACGTTCCTGTGGATCGACCCGGACGCGGGGGTGGCCTGCGCGGCTCTCACGGACCGGGCGTTCGGGCCGTGGGCGATCGAGGCGTGGACACCGTTCACGGACACGGTGCTCGCCGAGCTGGCCGAGCTCAAGAGCGGTGGTTGAGGCTCCGGTTGAGGCGGTGGCCGATCCGTTCGGCTACTCTCCCCCGTGCACACACGCCGCACAGTTATCGGGGGAGAACCATGCGCGAGGTTCAACGAAGCGGAAAATTCCGCCCGTTGGAGGCCGGCGACCCTAAGGTCGTGGCGAGTTATCGGCTCGCGGCACGGCTCGGCTCGGGTGGCATGGGCACGGTGTACCTGTCGTACACGCCGGGCGGGCACCCGATCGCGCTGAAGACGATCCGGCCCGAGCTGAGCGAGGATCCCGAGTTCCGCCGCAGGTTCCGGCAGGAGGTCCAGGCCGCCCAGCGCGTGCAGGGCCTCTACACGGCACCGGTCATCGACTACGACACCGAGGGCACGCAGCCGTGGCTGGCCACCGCCTATGTGCCCGGCCCGTCCCTGCACTCCGCGGTCGCCGAGCACGGCTCGCTGCCGGTGTCCTCGGTCCTGCTGCTGCTCGCGGGGGTGGCGGAGGCGTTGAAGGTCATCCACGCGGCGGGCATCGTCCATCGCGACCTGAAGCCCTCCAACGTGCTGCTCGCCGCCGACGGTCCCCGGGTCATCGACTTCGGCATCGCGCGCGCCGCCGACGCCACCGCCCTGACAGGCACCGGCGTCTCCATCGGCACCCCGGCGTTCATGTCGCCGGAGCAGGCGGCCGGGAAGCCGGTCACGCCCGCGTCGGACGTCTTCGCGCTCGGCCAGGTGGCCGTGTACGCGGCGCGCGGCACCGGAGCCTACGGGGACGGACCCTCGCACGCCGTGCTGTACCGGATCGTCCACGAACAGCCGGACCTCTCCGGCATCCCGGAGGAACTCGGGTTCATCGCGCGCTGCCTGGCGAAGAATCCGGACGACCGGCCCTCGCCCGCCGAGGTCATCTCCCTGTGCCAGGACGCGTCACCCACTCAGCTGCGCCAGTCGGGCTCCTGGCTGCCGGACCCGATCGGCGCCGACATCACGCAGCGGACCTCGGCGTCGGCGGAGCTGCTGGCCGCGCGGAACAAGACGCCGGAGGCACCGACCGCGGCGCCCCCGCCTGTACCGCCCACCGCGCCGGTGACCCAGCCGGACGCACCGGCCGCCGGCCCCGCCACACCACCGGTGCACGCCGCGCCGACCGTCCACGCCGGCCCGGTCACGCCGCCTCCGCCCATGCCCGCCCCACAACCGCCGGTGTACACGCAGCCGCCGTACACACAGCAGCCCGTGCACCAGGCCCCGTATCCCCAGCAGCACGGCTGGCACCAGCAGCCACAGCCGCACCCGCGCCCGTATCCGCTCTCGCCGTCCAAGAACAACGTCGGCAAGTGGATCGGCGTCGGCGTCGCGGTGGTCGCTTCCCTGATATGGGTCGGGGGTTGCGCGTCCGTCCTGAAGGACTTGGGTGACTCGTCGGACGACGCCTCGAGCAGCTCCGGCGGTAGCTCCGGTTCCAGCAGCCCGAAGGCGCTGCCCGACCCCAAGCCGGTCAGCTACCCGGGCGTGAACATCCCCAAGGGCTACTACGTCCGGTTCGCCGACTCCCCGCTCAAGCCGCTGTCGGCGGAGGACGTCTCGAACGCCGCCTTCGCCGACAACAGCGACCTCTACTACGACAGAACCTGGTACGTCTCCGACGACGGCTCCCCCGTGCTCGGCAGCAGCAGCGAGAAGGCCGTCCTCCTCAACAACGCGCAGAAGGGCTCCCTCACCACCTGCCGGAACGAGACCCGGTACACCAAGGACGTCTCGCTCGCCCAGATCTCGAAGGGCTCCCAGCTGTGTGTGCACACCGCGTCCGGCCATATCGCCCTGGTCACCTACCAGGGCTCGGCCCCCAGTGGCGACCCCAGTGACTACGTCTCCGTGGACATCACCGTGTGGCGCAACGCGGAGGAGCCCAGCACCGAGAACTGAGCCCCCGTCACCCCGACAACTCCCAGATCAGCACCTCGGCCGGGACGGACCCGGCGACCAGCTCCAGCCCCTTCTCCCCCTCGGCCCGCACCGCGTCCCCGGCCCCCAGCTCATGGAGGCCGACCCGGACGGCACCCCGTACGACGTGCAGATACGTGCGCGGCGCGTCCGGTATGGCGGTCCGCTCCCCCACCGCCCCCAGCCGCCGCACATGCAGCATCGCCCCGGCCTCCGGGACGGCGTACGGCGTGGAATCCGCGATGCCGTGCACGATCTCGTACGCGGGATCGCCGCCGGGGTCCAAGGGCGCCAGCCACATCTGTACGAAGGCCAACGGCTCGGCGCTGTCGTTGCGCTCCACGTGCCGTACGCCGCCCGCCGAGCTGAGCCGCTGCACGTCCCCGGCCCTGACCACCGACTCGTGGCCCGCCGAGTCGCGGTGCGTCAGCTCGCCCGAGACGACCCAGGTCACGATCTCCGTGTGACTGTGCGGGTGCTCGTCGAAGCCCGCGCCGGGCGCGAGCCGCTCCTCGTTGCAGGCGATGACCGCGCCGAAACGGAGGTTGTCGGGGTCGTAGTGGGGTCCGAAGGAGAAGGCGTGCAGGGACTCGATCCCGGCCGCCGGGTCGCCTCCGCGGTAGCGCTCAGCGGAGCGCCGTATGTCCATCACCGGGCCCACGGTAGACCTGCGACCCCCCTCATCCGAGACCCGCCGCCGCACACTCCCGTCCGGATAAGGCAGTCTTGTCCCGTGCCCGAACCCGAATCCAGTACCACCAAAGCCGCTGCCCGCGCCGCCCACGCGCACGCCGCGACCCTGAAGCGGCTGGAGAAGTCCTCCGGAAGTCTCGCCGCGCAGGCCATCGCGCGCATGGACGAGACGCTGCCGTGGTACCGGGCGATGCCTCCGGAGAACCGTTCGTGGATCGGGCTCGTCGCCCAGGCCGGTATCGCCGCCTTCACCGAGTGGTTCCGGCATCCGGACGCCCCGCAGGCCATCTCCACCGACGTCTTCGGCACCGCACCCCGCGAGCTGACCAGGGCGATCACGCTGCGCCAGACCGTGGAGATGGTGCGTACGACCATCGAGGTCATGGAGTCCGCGATCGAGGAGGTCGCGGCCCCCGGCGACGAGTCCCTCCTGCGCGAGGCCCTCCTGGTGTACGCCCGCGAGATCGCCTTCGCCACCGCCCAGGTGTACGCACAGGCCGCCGAGGCACGCGGTGCCTGGGACGCCCGGCTCGAGTCACTGGTCGTCAACGCCGTGCTGTCCGGCGAGGCCGACGAGGGCGCCGTCAGCCGGGCCGCGGCCCTCGGCTGGAACTCCCCCGAGCATGTGTGCGTGGTGCTGGGCACGGCCCCCGACGGTGACAGCGAGCTGACCGTCGAGGCGATCCGGCGGGCCGCCCGGCATGCCAAGCTCCAGGTACTCACCGGAGTACTCGGCGACCGGCTCGTGGTCATCGCCGGTGGCAGTGACGATCCGCTGGGGGTCGCCAAGTCGCTGATCGGGCCGTATGCGGCGGGAGCGGTGGTGGCGGGGCCCGTCGTACCCGATCTGCTGGCCGCGACCCGGTCCGCGCAGGCCGCCGCCGCCGGGCTCAAGGCGTGTTTCGCCTGGCAGGACGCCCCGCGGCCGGTACTGGCGGACGATCTGCTGCCGGAGCGCGCGATCGCCGGCGACCCCGCGGCGCGCGACCAACTGGTGGAGGAGATCTACAGACCACTGGAGGAGGCCGGGTCGGCTCTCCTGGAGACCCTGAGCGTCTATCTGGAGCAGGCGAGCAGTCTGGAGGGCGCCGCCCGGATGCTCTTCGTTCACCCGAACACCGTGCGCTACCGGCTTCGACGTGTGACTGACGTCACCGGTTGGTCACCCTCCGATGTACGATCCGCCTTCACACTCCGGATCGCGCTGATCCTGGGGCGTCTGGCCGATGGAGATCCCCAGCTCTAGGCTTTTGTCGGGGCTCCACAAAACCCCCTGCTGTTCTTCGTCCCTGTCCCCACGGGCGGCGGTGCCCGTCCACAAGAGAGAGTGTGAGAGTGCTCGTACTCGTCGCTCCCGGCCAGGGCGCCCAGACGCCCGGCTTCCTGACTCCTTGGCTCGAACTCCCCGGCGCCGCCGACCGTCTCGGCACGTGGTCGGACGCCATCGGCCTCGACCTTGCCCACTACGGCACGCAGGCCGACGCGGACGCGATCCGTGACACGGCGGTGGCGCAGCCGCTGCTCGTCGCGGCCGGACTCCTGTCGGCGTCCGCGCTCGGCGAGGTGGCACCGGGTGCCGTCGCGGGCCACAGCGTCGGCGAGATCACGGCCGCCGCCTTCGCGGGCGTCCTGGACGACACGGCCGCCCTGAAACTCGTACGCAAGCGCGGTCTGGCCATGGCCGAGGCCGCCGCGATCACGCAGACCGGTATGTCGGCGCTGCTCGGCGGTGACCCCGAGGCGACGATTCCGCACCTGGAAAAACTCGGCCTGACCCCGGCGAACGTGAACGGCGCGGGCCAGATCGTCGCCGCCGGCACCATGGAGGAGCTGGCCGCCCTGGAGGCCGACAAGCCGGAGGGCGTACGACGCGTCGTCGCCCTCAAGGTCGCGGGCGCCTTCCACACGCACCACATGGCCCCCGCGGTCGCGAGCCTGGAGCAGGCCGCGGCGGAGCTGGCCCCGGCCGACCCGAAGATCACGTACGTCTCGAACAAGGACGGCCAGGCCGTCGCGACCGGCGCCGAGGTGCTGTCCCGGCTGGTCGGCCAGGTCGCCAACCCCGTTCGCTGGGACCTGTGCATGGAGACCTTCAAGGAGCTGGGCGTGACCGCGCTCGTCGAGGTGTGCCCGGGCGGCACCCTGACCGGTCTCGCCAAGCGCGCCCTGCCAGGCGTGCGGACGCTGGCGCTCAAGACCCCTGACGACCTCGACGCTGCTCGCGAGCTCATCGCCGAGCACGCTGGCTGACAAGGAGCCCCGAGAGCATGTCGAAGATCAGGCCCAGCAAAGGCGCCCCGTACGCCCGGATCATGGGCGTGGGCGGTTACCGTCCCACCCGGGTCGTGCCGAACGAGGTGATCCTCGAGACGATCGACTCCTCCGACGAGTGGATCCGCTCGCGCTCCGGCATCGAGACCCGTCACTGGGCCTCCGACGAGGAGACCGTCGCCGCGATGTCCATCGAGGCCTCCGGCAAGGCGATCGCCGACTCCGGGATCACGGCCGAGCAGATCGGCGCGGTGGTCGTCTCGACCGTCTCGCACTTCAGCCAGACCCCGGCCGTCGCCACCGAGATCGCCGACAAGCTCGGCACGAACAAGGCCGCCGCCTTCGACATCTCGGCGGGCTGCGCGGGCTTCGGCTACGGCCTGACCCTCGCCAAGGGCATGGTCGTCGAGGGCTCGGCGGAGTACGTACTCGTCATCGGCGTCGAGCGCCTTTCCGACCTCACCGACCTGGAGGACCGCGCGACGGCCTTCCTGTTCGGTGACGGTGCGGGCGCGGTCGTCGTCGGCCCCTCCCAGGAGCCGCACATCGGCCCGACCGTCTGGGGCTCCGAGGGCGACAAGGCCGACACGATCAAGCAGACCGTGCCGTGGGACAAGTACCGGATCGGCGACGTGTCCGAGCTGCCGCTCGACTCCAAGGGCGACATCAAGTTCCCTGCGATCACGCAGGAGGGCCAGGCGGTGTTCCGCTGGGCCGTGTTCGAGATGGCGAAGGTCGCTAAGCAGGCGCTGGACGCGGCCGGAATCACCCCGGACGACCTGGACGTCTTCATTCCCCACCAGGCCAACGAGCGGATCATCGACTCGATGGTGAAGACACTCAAGCTGCCGGAGCACGTCACGGTCGCGCGTGACGTGCGCACCACCGGCAACACCTCGGCCGCCTCGATCCCGCTCGCTATGGAGCGGCTCCTGGCGACCGGCGAGGCGAAGAGCGGCGACACCGCGCTCGTCATCGGCTTCGGGGCGGGTCTCGTGTACGCCGCGACGGTCGTTACCCTCCCCTAGGCACCCCGTGCCAGGTTCCCCTCGGATCTGGTACGCAGCAACACCTGCCGCTGACGCGGCGGGCCTGCCACACCCTCTGGATATCTACGAAGGAGCGCCTCACATGGCCGCCACTCAGGAAGAGATCGTCGCCGGTCTCGCCGACATCGTGAACGAGATCGCCGGGATCCCGGTCGAGGACGTCCAGCTGGACAAGTCCTTCACCGACGACCTGGACGTCGACTCGCTGTCCATGGTCGAGGTCGTCGTCGCCGCCGAAGAGCGCTTCGACGTCAAGATCCCGGACGACGACGTCAAGGACCTCAAGACGGTCGGCGACGCCACCAACTACATCCTCAAGCACCAGGGCTGAGCAGGCCGCTCGGCCAGGGCGCTGAAAGGCCCCGCCACCCGGCGGTGGCGCCGCTGATCCTCGTAAACGTTGGAGAAAGAATTCCCGTGAGCTCGACCAATCGCACCGTGGTCGTCACCGGTATCGGCGCAACCACACCGCTGGGTGGCGACGCAGCCTCGACCTGGGAGGGTCTGGTCGCCGGTCGTTCCGGCGTCAAGGCCCTGGAGCAGGAGTGGGCCGCCGAACAGGCGGTCCGTATCGCGGCCCCGGTCGCCGTGGAGCCGACCGAGGTCATCCCCCGGCCGCAGGCCCGCCGCCTCGACCGCTCGGCGCAGTTCGCGCTGATCGCGGCCAAGGAGGCCTGGGCGGACGCCGGTTACACCGACAAGGCGGGCGAGGGCGCAGACGTCGACCCGAACAGGCTGGGCGCGGTCATCGCCTCCGGCATCGGCGGCGTCACCACCCTGCTCGACCAGTACGACGTACTGAAGGAGAAGGGCGTACGCCGCGTCTCCCCGCACACCGTCCCGATGCTGATGCCGAACGGGCCGTCCGCCAACGTGGGTCTCCTCGTGGGCGCCCGTGCCGGTGTACACACCCCGGTCTCCGCCTGCGCGTCGGGCGCCGAGGCCATCGGCTACGGGATCGAGATGATCCGCACCGGCCGCGCCGACGTGGTCATCGCCGGTGGCACGGAGGCGGCGATCCACCCGCTGCCCATCGCCGCGTTCGGCAACATGATGGCGATGTCCAAGAACAACGACGACCCGCAGGGTGCCTCGCGCCCCTACGACATGGCGCGCGACGGCTTCGTCCTCGGTGAGGGCGCGGGCGTCATCGTGCTTGAGTCGGCCGAGCACGCCGCGAAGCGCGGTGCCCGCGTCTACGCGGAGGCGGTCGGCCAGGGCATCTCGGCCGACGGCCACGACATCGTGCAGCCGGAGCCCGAGGGCCTCGGTATCTCGCACGCCCTGCAGAACCTGCTCGACAACACCGACCTCAACCCGGCCGAGATCGTGCACGTGAACGCGCACGCCACCTCGACCCCGGCCGGTGACGTCGCCGAACTGAAGGCGCTGCGCAAGGTCTTCGGCGACGACACCGACCACTTCGCGGTCTCCGGCACCAAGTCGATGACGGGTCATCTCCTCGGTGGCGCGGGCGGCGTGGAGTCGGTCGCGACGGTGCTCGCCCTTTACCACCGGGTGGCCCCGCCGACCATCAACATCGACAACATCGACCCGGAGGCCGAGGCCAACGCCGACGTCGTCCGCGGCGAGGCCCGCAAGCTCCCCGTCGAGGGCCGCATCGCCGCGCTGAACGACTCGTTCGGCTTCGGCGGGCACAACGTCGTGCTGGCGTTCCGAACTGTCTGATCGGCTGTTCCAGCCGCCGGAGAGCGATTTCCGGTCGTACGCGGCGTGATGTGCGTCTACGTGATGAAGGGCCCCACCGTCTGGTGGGGCCCTTCATCGTGTTGAGCAGGCATCAGACGACTTGGTGGAGCCAGCGCACCGGAGCGCCCTCGCCCGCGTACCGGAAGGGCTCAAGTTCGTCGTCCCAGGGCTTGCCGAGGAGCTTGGTGAGTTCGGACTCCAGTTCCGTCTCGCCGCTCTGGGCGCGGACGAGGGCGGCGCGCAGCCGGTCCTCGGGGATCAGGATGTCGCCGTGGATGCCGGTGACGGCGTGGAAGATGCCCAGTTCAGGGGTGCAGCTGTAGCGCTCGCCCTCGGCGGTGGCGGACGGCTCGGCGGTGACCTCGAAGCGCAGCATCTGCCAGCCGCGCAGTGCCGAGGCCAGTTTGGAGGCGGTGCCGGCCTCGGCCTGCCAGGAGAGCTCGGATCTCCACGTGCCCGGCGCCGCGGGCTGCCGGATCCAGTCGAGGTTGACGCGTGCACCGAGCACGCCCGCGACTGCCCATTCGACGTGTGGGCACAGCGCGCGCGGCGCGGAGTGCACGTAGAGAACTCCACGTGTCGTCACTGGGACCTCCGGGCAGAGCGTTGCATCTTGTGACTTTGCGGACCGACCTCGGTGGCAGGGCAGCCACGTGGCGAGGCTATCGTGCGAGGGCGCAAGGAGTGTGACGTACCGTCTGTCCCAGCACCCTGAAACACTGAGGTTTCACTCGGCGGGACGCGTACGAGGTCCCGGCCGGGGGTCCGGCCCGTGGCGTAGCCACAAAATGGACTACGCGCCCCCGGGAAAACACAGTCACCCAGGGGGACGCCCGTACCGCGGGTTACCGTTGCACGACGAGCGAGGAGATCCGGGAATGCGTAGACGTGGCCACCGATCACGTGCTGTTGCCGTCACAGCGGCGGCGGCGCTTCTCGGCATCGTGGGGACGGCCGGCTGCGACGCGGTCGGCGGCAACGAAGCGGCCCCCACCGGCAGTACCTCGCGGTCGAAGCCGTCCACGGAAGCCACCAGCTGGAACCTCAGCCCGAACTCGATCGCTGCGGTCGGCGACTCCATCACGCGCGCCTTCGACGCCTGCGAGGCGCTGTCCGACTGCCCCAAGGTCTCATGGGCGACCGGCAGCGACGCGAAGGTCGACAGCCTCGCGGTGCGGCTGCTCGGGAAGTCCGGGGCCGCCCAGCGGAGCTGGAACTACGCGAAGACCGGCGCCCAGATGGCCGAGCTGGACGACCAGCTGGCCCAGGCGGCGACGAGGAAGCCGGAACTGGTGACGGTGCTGGCCGGCGCCAATGATGCCTGCCAGCCGACGGTGGCCGCCATGACATCGGTGCCGGAGTTCCGCGCCCAGTTCGAGGACGCGATGAACACGCTGCGCGAGGCGTCGCCCAAGACCCAGGTGTTTGTGGCGAGCGTGCCCGATCTGAAGCGGCTGTGGTCGATCGGCCGGACCAACGAGCTCAGCAAGGAGATGTGGAAGCTGGGCATCTGCTCCTCGATGCTGGCGGAGCCGGACGACCTGGGCACGGCTGCGTCGTCGCGGCGCGACAAGGTGCAGGACCGGGTCAAGGAGTACAACGCCGTACTGGAAGACGTGTGCGAGAAGGACAAGCTGTGCCGCTTCGACGGCGGGGCCGTCTACAAGTACCGCTTCGACGCAGCACAGTTGAGCACCGTGGACTGGTTCCACCCGAGTACGAGCGGCCAGAAGCTGCTGGCGGAGATGGCGTATCGCGTGGTGACGGCGCCGAAGCCGGCCGACTTGAAGTTGCCGACGACCGGCTGACGGACGCGGTGCGCGTCGCAGGGGCCCGCAAGGGCCCCTGCACCGTCACACGTCGATCGTCGTCGTGACCCGAAGGTCCGCGATCGACCGCCCCGCCTGAACCTCGTACGAACCCTTCACGAACGCCCATGAGTTCGCGGTCTCGTCCCAGATCTCGAAGGCCCGGCGCGGAAGTTCGACAACGGCCTCGACGCTCTCACCGGGCCCGGCCTCGACGCCCGCGAACCCGGCGAGCCACCTCACCGGCCGCTCGGGGTCGGCCTCCGTCGGCGCGAGATAGACCTGGACGACCTCGCGGCCCACGCGTGTACCGGAGTTGGTGACGCGGACCGTGGCCGTGGTGCCCTCGACCTTGACCGACTCGTACGTCCAGTCGGTGTAGCCGAGGCCGTGGCCGAAGGCGTACGAGGGGGTCCTGCCCTCCTTCTGCCAGGCGCGGTAGCCGATGAACACGCCCTCGGTGTAAGGAAGTTCGCCGTCCGTGGGGACCACCTGGGTGACGGGGGCGTCCGTCAGGGAACCCCAGGTGGTGGGCAGTCGGCCGCCCGGCTCGTACGCGCCGGTGAGCACGTCCGCGAGCGCGGCGCCGCCTTCCTGGCCAGGGAACCAGTCGAGCAGTACGGCGGCGACCTCGTCGCGCCAGGGAAGTTCCACCGGGGAGCCGGAGTTGACGACCACGACGGTGTTCGGGTTGGCGGCGGCGACCGCGCGGACGAGGTCGTCCTGGCGGCCGGGGAGCCGCAGGTCCTTCCGGTCGAAGCCCTCCGACTCGACGCGCTCGGTGGTGGCGACCACGACGACGGCGGTGTCGGCGGCGCGGGCCGCTTCGACCGCCTCGGCGATCAGCTCGTCGGGGTCGCGCTGCGGCTCCTGGTGGGCGAGGGTGAAGGTGATGACCTTCATGGCGATGTCCTCGGGCAGGGCCACGACGTGCGTGAGGGACACCTCCACCGGTTCGCCCGCCCGCAGTTCGGCCTCGGCACGCGGCACGGGGGGCTCGAAGTAGGCCTGGAACGGGTCGTCGCCGGCGGGGAGCTGGGGCCCGTCGAAGTAGGTGGTGCCATCCACTTTCAACGTGAACTCGCCCATGCCACGGACGCCGAACGTGTGCGGGCCGCTCTCACGCGGGGCGAAGGTGCCGGTCAGCTCGACGCTGTGCAGGGCGTCGTGGGTGACGCCCTCGGGGAGGTCGTTGCCCATCCACTGGAGGTGGCCGCTCGGTACCGGAGTCGTCGCGATGACCTGGCCATCGGCGTCCCGGCAGACGGCGCGCAGCTCGAACCCCTTGTCGGCGAGGGTCAGTTCCTCGTTCGGGTCGGCACCGACCGCGTAGGTCAGGCTGCCCTCGGGCAGGGCGGTGGTGAGTCCGTCGAGCGGCGAGACGATCCGGGCGGGGAAGACGACGGCGGACCCGCCGCCGAGGACGCGGGCGTCGCGGGCGGCGGCGCCGATCAGGGCGACCTTGTGCCCTTCGGGCAGCGGAAGGGCGCCTTCATTGCGTACGAGGACGAAGGAGCGGCGGGCGATCTCGCGGGCCAGGGCCTCGCCGTCGACGATCCCGGGCAGCTCGGTCACGACGGGCTCGGCGCCCTCCAGGATGCCGACGCGGGCGGCGAGCCGCAGCACGTTCCGTACCGCCGCGTCGATCTTGTCCTCCGTGACCAGCCCGTCCCGTACGGCCTGCGCGAGTGCGTCGCCGTACACGGTCCGGGGGCCGGGCATCGCGATGTCCAGACCACCCTCGATGGCCGCGGTGGTCGACCGGGCGGCCATCCAGTCGGAGACGTTGATGCCGTCGAAGCCCCATTCTCCGCGCAGGACTTCCTCGACGAGCCGGTGATGCTCGGTCATCGTCGTGCCGTTGACCGAGTTGTAGGCGGTCATGACGCCCCAGGGACGGGCGTCGGCGACGATGGCCTCGAAGGGGGCCAAGTAGAGCTCGCGCAGGGCGCGTTCGGAGACGACGTTGTTCACGGTGAAGCGGTCGGTCTCGGCGTCGTTCGCGACGAAGTGCTTGACGGTGGTACCGACGCCGCCCTCCTGCACACCGGCGACGTACCCGGTTCCGATCCGCCCGGTCAGGTACGGGTCCTCGCTGTACGCCTCGAAGTGGCGCCCGCCGAGCGGCGACCGCTGGAGGTTGACGGTGGGTGCGAGAAGGACGTGCACGCCCTTGCGGCGGGCCTCCTGGGCGAGCAACACCCCTGCCCTGCGGGCGAGTTCGGGGTCCCAGGTGGCGGCGAGCGCGGTCGGGGACGGCAGCGCGACGGACGGGTCGTCGGCGGTCCAGCGCACGCCTCGCACACCGATCGGGCCGTCGGACATGACCAGGGACGGCAGGCCGATCTCGGGCAGTGCGGGCAGCGACCAGGTGTCCTGCCCGGCGAGCAACCGCGCTTTCGCGTCCAGGTCGAGCCTGCCGAGCGCGGCTTCGACCACGGCCTCGCGTGCCTGGTCGGCCGGGTGCTTGCCGTGGTCGACCTGGTTGCCTTGCGTGCCCGCCATGACGGTGCCTCCTCGTTGAAGTCCGGTCCGTCCGCTCATCGTGCACGTTTCACCAGTAGATAGGTAGGTCTCGTTATCTTTCAGTTACATGAACCCTCACGTACGTCGTTGGCATGTCGTACGGTGGCCATATGTCGACGACCAGGGCAATCAGGGGTGCCGAGCGGCGCGCGGAGATTCTCCGGGCCGCCCTGGAGGTGATCGCCGAGCGCGGCTACCGGGGGGCGAGCCTGAGTGTGGTCGCCGAGCGGGTGGGGCTCACCCAGCAGGGGCTGCTGCACTACTTCCCGACCAAGGAGGCCATGCTCGTCGCCGTCCTGGAGGAGCGCGACCAGTGGGACGCGATGCCGGACTCCAACTGGCGGCTCGACCTGCTCGCCTCGCTCGTCGACTACAACGCGATGCGATCGGGCATCGTGCAGACCTTCTCGGCACTGCTCGGCGAGAGCGTCACGGAGGAGCATCCGGCACGCGAGTTCTTCACCGGCCGGTACGAGGCCGTGCGCGCGAACATGGCACAGGTGCTGCGCGCCGAGTACGGGGAGCGACTGCCGAGCGGACTCACACCGGAGCGGGCGGCTCCGCTGCTCGTCGCGGTGATGGACGGCCTCCAGTACCAGTGGCTGCTGGCCCCGGAGGAGGTGGACATGCCCGGCGCGTTCCGGGACTTCCTCACGCTGCTTGGTGAGAAGGGGAGTTGACGCCGGGGGCTGGTGGGTTCGGCGACCGCGCCCCCCATGGCCTACGCCCCATCCGTCACGCGATACTTTCGCCACCCCGGCGTTTCGCGTGACGGAAGGACCTGAACTCCCTTGACGTATATACGTGTTCGGCTCGGCGCCCTCGGCCTGGCAGCCGCCCTCGCAAGCCTCGCGACCCCGCCCGCCCTGGCCGCGCCCGCAGAGGAGTCCACGGCCGCGCTCACCGTGGAGGAACAGCGCCTCGACAGGGCGGCGCCCCAGGAGATCCTGCGCCGGTCCGGATTCGACGCGGTGGCACCGGAGTTGGCGCGTGCGCTGGACAAGGTGCGGTCGTATGCGGAGGCCGAGCGGTTGGTCGTACGGCAGGGTGCGCGGCTGTGGCAGCGGGCTGTGGACCGGGCGCAGGGGCGGGGTCCGGCGGGCGGTGACCTCAGCCGGGACGACGACCGGCCGTTGTACTGGGCGCGGCTGGGCATGACGCGTGAAGTACGCCAGTGGGAGCCGGAGTTCGGCCTCACGGACGCCCGACGCACCAAGCTGCTGGGCGCACTTGAGCGGACCTCGCGCGGTCAGGACACCATCCGCTATCCGCACGTCAAAGGCGTCGAGCGGATCCTGGTGACCGGCTTCGACCCGTTCACGCTGGACCGGGACGTACGGATCTCCAACCCCTCCGGGGCCACCGCCCTCGCTCTCGACGGTACGGTGATCGAGACGGCCGACGGCCCGGCCCGTATCGAGACCGCACTCTTCCCGGTCCGCTGGCAGGACTTCAGTGACGGAACGGTGGAGCGGACGCTGCGTCCGTACCTTCCCCGCGTCGACTTGTTCACGACGGTCAGCCAGGGTCGCGTGGGCCGCTTCGACGTCGAGCGGACCAACGGCGCCTGGCGGGGCGGCTTCCCCGACAACGAGAACCTCTCGCGCACGGAGACCATCCCGGTTACCGACCCGGCCTCGCAGCCGCAGTGGACGTCGACGACCTTGCCGTACAAGGAGATTGTGGCCGCGGATACGGGGCGTTTCCCCGTATACGACAACACGGAGGTGACCGAGATCCCGGCGGGCGGCACAGATCCGGTCGTACGCCCCGAAGGCCCGACGCCGGGCTCGACGGCTCGCGAGGGCGGCGGCGGGGACTACCTCTCCAACGAGATCGCGTACCGCGCGACGCTGCTGCGTGACCGGCTCGGGCTGGGCGGCTCGCTGCCCGGCGGGCATGTGCACACGCCGGTGCTCCAGTTCGGCACGGGCAACACGGATCCGGCGACGGGTACGGTCACGGATCCGCAGTTCGTCCAGAACCGGCTGGACATCATCGCGCAGGTCCGCGAGATCGTGACGGTGGCGGCGGGCGCGTCCCGGTAGGTGTCACTGGCTCACCAGGTGACGGAGTCGCCCCGGACCTGCCCCTCTCCCTCGCCCTCACCCTCTTCTTCTCCGGTTTCCTCGCCCAGCAGGTCGCGGGCCATCAGCGTGGCGCCCGCGACCGCGCCGGGCATCAGGAACACGGCGACGAACGGAACGACGAAGGCGAGGGCGAGGGGTGTGCCAAAGCCCCACACCAGGGCCTTGCGGGAGCGCAACAGGCGCAGGCGGTCCCGGGCTTCGACACGACGGCGCTGCATCGCGACCGACGTCAGCTCCTCGGTCAGGAAGAACCCGGTGACGAAGAACCCGATCACCGGCACGACGGTCTGCCCGACGAACGGAATGAACCCGAGCGCGAAGAGCAACACGCCCCACGCCGCGGCCCTGACGACGATCCGCAGACTGTCCCGCGCCGAGATCACCAACTCCCGCCACAACGACAGCCCCGACTCGGGCGCCGTCCCGTCCGGCGAGACGTCCCGGTCCACGGACTCGGAGAGCTTCTCGTAGAAGGGCTGCCCGATGAGCAGGGTCACGGCGGTGAAGGTGACGACGGCGAGGAGGAGGGCGAGCGCGAAAAGGACTGCCGTCAGGAACCCCCGGAAGAGGCCCAGCCAGGGGCTCGCCCAGTCATCGGCGAACGGGGTGGCCCAGGCCACGAAGTCCGTACCCCACACGGCCAGGCCGACGAGCGCGGCCGCATACAGCACAAGCGTGATGAGCCCCGGGATCAGCCCGAACCCGAACTGCTTCCCATGCCGGGCAACCCAACGCTGCCCCTGCCCCAAGTAGCCGAACCCGACGCGCAGATCATGCATGGGGGCACCATATCGGGGTCCTTGCGCCCGGCTCCCCGGAGGTGGGGCTCCGCCGAAAGCGTGGCGGGGACAGCGGGCCAGAGGTGCGCGCCGGGGAGAGCCGGAGCGGGAGCAGTAGCTTCGGTTTCATGACCGAGGAGACGATCATCGCGCTGCGGAACTACGACTGGCTCGTCCGCGCTCGAGGGCTTGATGACGTAGTGCTGGACTGGGACTCCGGCACCCTCGTGTACGACGATGGCGGCACCACCATCGACGCACTGGCCGAACGGGGTTTCACTCCCGCGACGTAGCTGCCGGATCCTCCGGCCGTGTCCCGAGGTTCTCCGACCGTGTCCCGACGCCCAGCTTCTCCTTGATCTTCTTCTCGATCTCGTCGGCGAGGTCGGGGTTGTCCTTGAGGAAGGTGCGGGCGTTCTCCTTGCCCTGGCCGAGCTGGTCGCCCTCGTACGTGTACCAGGCGCCGGCCTTGCGGACGAAGCCGTGTTCCATCCCCATGTCGATCAGCTCGCCCTCGCGGCTGATGCCCTGGCCGTAGAGGATGTCGAACTCGGCCTGCTTGAAGGGCGGCGCGATCTTGTTCTTGGCCACCTTGACGCGGGTGCGGTTGCCGACCGGCTCGGCGCCGCGCTTGAGGGTTTCGATCCGGCGGATGTCCAGGCGCACGGAGGCGTAGAACTTCAGCGCCCGGCCGCCGGTCGTCGTCTCTGGAGGGCCGAACACGATGCCGATCTTCTCCCGGAGCTGGTTGATGAAGATCATCGTGGTCCTCGACTGGCCGAGTGCGCCGGTGATCTTCCGCAGTGCCTGGCTCATCAGCCGGGCCTGGAGGCCGACGTGGGGGTCGCCCATCTCGCCCTCGATCTCCGCGCGCGGCACGAGGGCGGCGACGGAGTCGACGACGATGAGGTCGACGGCTCCGGAGCGGACCAGCGTGTCGGCGATCTCCAGCGCCTGCTCGCCGGTGTCGGGCTGGCAGGCGATGAGGTCGTCGATGTCGACGCCGAGCCTTCTCGCGTACTCGATGTCGAGGCCGTACTCGGCGTCGATGAACACCGCGGTCCCGCCGGCCCGCTGCACGTTGGCCAGGGCGTGCAGCGCGATGGTGGTTTTCCCGCTCATCTCCGGGCCGTAGATCTCCACGACCCGCCCGCGCGGCAGACCGCCCACGCCGAGGGCGACGTCGAGGGCGACGGAGCCGGTGGGGATGACCTCGATGGGGACCCAGGGGTCGTCGCCGAGGCGCATGACCGAGCCCTGGCCGAACCGCTTCTCGATCTGGGCGAGGGCTAGTTCGAGCGTCTCTTCGCGGTTCTGTACTTTCATGGGGTCCCCCTCGGGGGTAATGGGGGTCTGGATGTGTCATCGCGGCCGACGGACAGGCTCAGGGCGAACCGGCTCAGAAGGGGAACGTGGAGCTCTTCTCGGGGGTGCTCTTGTCCCCGTCGGGTGCCCTCGGTGCGTCCTTCGGCACGGGCGGCTCGGTGCCGAAGAGGGTGCCGCCGGAAGCGCCCACGCGAGAGGTCTTGCTGACCGTCGCGTCGGCGTAGCGCAGGGAGGGGCCGATCTCCGTGGCCTCCAGCTCGATGACGGTCCGCTTCTCGCCCTCCTTGGTCTCGTACGCCCGCTGGTGCAGCCGTCCCTGGACGATGACGCGGGTGCCGCGCGTCAGGGACCTGGCGATGTGTTCCGCCATCTGCCGCCAGGCCGAGCAGCGCAGGAACAGCGTGTCGGCGTCCTTCCACTCGTTGCTCTGCCGGTCGAAGGCGCGGGGCGTGGAGGCGACGGTGAAGTGTGTGACCGCGTCGCCGGACGGGGTCATGCGGATTTCGGGGTCGTCGGTCAGGTTGCCGACGACGGTGACTACGGTCTCGCCGACCATGAGAGGTACTCCTAACGCACGTACGGACGGGGGGGTTGGTTGTCTTACGTGTCTTACGGCGGACGTGTCTTACGGCGGATCAGCCGCGGTGAGTCTCGACGCGTGGGCCGGGGCGTTCTTCAACGGAATGCCGAGGCGGGGGACGGTGCACGGATGGCCGGGGGCGGCTTTGCACCATGGGCAGGGCACTCGGAGGGCGCGGACGCGGAGGTCGTTCCTCGAGCGGCCGGCGGGGGCGTGGGGCGGCGGGGCCGGGCTGGTGGGTGTCCGCTCGACGCGCTGTCCCGAGGCGATCGCGGTCACGATCGCGAGGAGTTCCGCGCGGTAGCGGCGCGGGTCGTCCGGGTCCGCGTCCGGGAGCGGCAGCGGGTCGCGGGCGAGCCGCTCCTCCCTGATCGCGCGCACCTCGTCTCGGATGTCGACGGCGGCGATGTGGTGCCGCCGTCGGCCCAGCCGGATCACGGCCTCGTGCGCGTCGGCGGCGTCCAGGTCGGCCAGGAGGGGGTGCCAGTTCTTCGCCGTGGTCTCCGGGGCCTCCGGGGTCTCCTCCAGGTGCGTCGACGGGCAGATCGAGGCGATCAGGGCGACCAGCTGAGCCGTCTCGGCCGTTGTCATCCGGGACTCCCTTCCGCGGGAACGCCTCCTGCCTCCCCGGGACCGCTCGGCTCGTGGGAGCGGGAACCACAGGGCGGCGGATGCGTCCCTGCCGGAGGGCGCTGTGGTGGTGGGCATGGCGGGCATGGTGGTCATCGCGTCTCGCCGCCGAGGGCAAGCAGTCGGCGCAGGTCGATCTCGCCGGTGTGCCAGGCGCGAGCGACCTGTTCCGTTCCGCCGGGAACGGGCCGGAGGCTGAACGAACGCGGTTCGGACGCCGGAAGCGTCGCCAGTCCGGGGATCACCTCGCCGGTGTGCGGGTCGGTGACCGCGTCGAGGCCGGCGAGCCGGGCGAAGAACTCCCGCTGCCAGTGGGGGCGTACCTGGGTGAGCGTCTCCACCTCGTCGGGGTGGTTCTCGGCCACCCAGGTGAGGAAAGCGTGCTCGTCGGCGATCACGACCGTCGGCTGGGGGTCGATGAGCGTGATGGTGGCGATCGGGGTGCCGTCCGGCAGTGTCGCCCGGATCGACTTGAGGCCGAGCTCGGCACGGGCCGCGCGCAGGCCGTCGAGGACCTCGCGGCGCGTGGCCCGGTACTCGGCCTCCACCACGTCGCGCAGCACCCTGAGCACGGCGACCCGGGTGGCGTGGTCCCTGAGGCTCATGCGACCTTGTCCTTCCTCTGCCCGGTCCCGGCCTCGTCCTTCCTCCGCTCAGTCCTCCGCTCGGTCTCGCGCTCGGTCTCGGCCCTCGACTCGGCATCTCGGGCGTCCTGCTTCTTCGCCGCCTCGGTGCCGTGGCGCACGATCAGCTCGCCGAGCGTGCGGGTCTCCCCGTCGTCCAGGACGGCGGAGCCGAGCAGGTTGTGCCGGCGGGCCTCCTCGTAGAGGGAGCGCAGGCCGTCATAGGTGGCATCCGGTGCGGTGGCCGCCGTGATGTAGTCGGACACGGACCTGGCGGGCTTGCCGGTCTTGAGCCAGCCGAGGATGGCCTCGGCGAACTCCGCGCCGGGCTTGTGGAGCACCATCCCGGACAGCGGCTTCGCCCGGGACTTGGAGATCACCAAGGTGTTCTCGTGGTCGAGGTCGCCGACGATGTCGAATTCGTACTCGATGCCCTCCCGCTGCTCGGGCTTGAGCCCGACCTTGCGCGGTACCTTGCGCCCGCGCTCGTCGGCCTCGACGACGTACTCGGTCTTGGTGCGCATGGTGGCGATGAGCTGACCGGGATAGGCGAGCAGGGCGTCGATCATCGCCCGCTCCAGGGGGCGGGCCTCCTTCCAGCCGGCGAAGCTGTTCCCCGACCCGGTGCGCTTCGCCGCGTTGTCGACCTGCTCCAGCATCCCGCCCGTGCCGGACCAGAAGTGCGAGAGCGAGTCGACGATCACGACGTCGTAGCCCTCGTGGGCGGCCACCGCGAGCGCCTCGACGAGCGCCCGGGGCTCGAACGTCGTGAGCGGGAGGGTGTCGAAGGCGAATTCGTCGGCGTACTTGGAAGCGCTGCCGTGCTCGGTGTCGATCAGGGCGATCCGGTCGCCGAGCCCGGTGCCGATGACGAGCGCGGTGTAGGTCTTGCCCGAGCCGGTGGGACCGGTGAGCGCGATGCGGGCCTTGGCCTGCTCCTTGGTGGCTGGGGTGAAGGTGAAGGTGCTCACGCCGTTCTCCTCTGGCGCATCCGACGGCGGTTCGGGGTGGGCTTGGGAAGGGCCGGAACACGGCCCTCACTTGGCAAGACGTGCACCCACACGGCCGTCACTTGCTCGAATGTCAGTTCGAAACTGCCTGAAACCACACATTAGGCACGCACGGAGGAAAAAATCAACACTTTTCTCCAGAAAAGTAATCAATGCGCTTGATGTCCGTATCGGTCGGAGCGAGTGTGCCTGCGCCACGACGCGGGTGGGCACAGTGGGCACACGGTCGTAGCCGGAACCGGTCCGGTGGATTCGGGAAAGGCCCTGCGCAGGCCCCCGGCGTAGGGTCGGAGTATGTCCCCGTCCGGGAGCTCCGCCGCATCGGACGCGGCCCCGCCCGCGGCACCTCGGCCCACCCCGAGGACGCCGTCCTCGCTGTCGCCTTCGCGCGCGGACGACTTCATGACCTGCCCGCTGCGCTACCGGCTCCGGGCGATCGACAAGCTGCCGGAGCCACCGAACCCGGCGGCGACCCGAGGCATTGTGGTGCACGCGGTGCTGGAGCGGCTCTTCGACGTGCCGGCCGGGCAGCGCACCCCGGACCGTGCCCGTGCGTTGCTGCGCCCGGAGTGGGAGCGGCTGCTGGGCAAACGGCCCGAACTGGCCGCCCTCTTCCCGCAGGACACGGACGGCGCGGTACTGGCCTCCTGGCTGGCCGAGGCGGAACAGCTGCTGGAGCAGTACTTCCGGATGGAGGACCCGACCCGGTTGGAGCCCGCCGGGCGGGAGCTGTTCGTGGAGACCACGCTGGAGTCCGGGCTGACGCTGCGCGGGATCATCGACCGGGTGGACGTCGCCCCGACCGGCGAAGTCCGCGTGGTGGACTACAAGACGGGCAAGGCGCCCCCGCCGGACTTCGAGCACCGGGCCATGTTCCAGATGAAGTTCTACGCCCTGGTGCTGTGGCGGCGACGCGGGGTGGTCCCGCGCCGCCTCCAGTTGCTCTATCTGGGCAGCGGTGACGTGGTGACGTACGACCCGGACGAGGCGGACCTGCGGGCGGTGGAGCGGAAGCTGCGGGCGCTGTGGGCGGCGATCCAGCGGGCGGTGACGACGGGCGAGTGGCAGCCCAGCCCGAGCCGCTTCTGTGACTGGTGCGGCTACCGGGACCTCTGCCCCGCGTTCGGCGGCACCCCACCGCCCTATCCCCTGGCCGGCGTCACCGCCACCACCACTCCCGGCTCCGCCGCAGGTGACACCGCCGCCGACACCCGTACCGCCGCCGCCCGGGCCACCCGCCCCGCCCGATAGGCGGACGCCAGGAGCAAGGGCTGGAGGTGTTCCAGGCCGGAGACGACGAACTCCTCGCCGGCGACCAGGAGCGGGCGGCCAGCCTTGATGCCGGCAGCCGCAGCCTCCGTCAGGTCCGCCAGAGGCGGAAGCGTCGCGCGGACGACGCCCGCCCCCGCGGCAGCGGCCCGTTCCGCCAACGCCACCTGCAAGGGCAGGAGCGGAGCCAGTGCGGCCGTCAACGCGTCGGCGATACGGCGGAGTTCGGGGGACGAGTCCCGTAGTACGTCCGCCGCGGCCCGGATCAGAGGGGCGAGGGCGAGGAGCACGCCCGCCATCACCCCCGCCGCCGTAGGCAGCAGCGGCGACGTCGCGTCGACCAGCTCGCCGAGCGCCTCCGCCGCCTCCTCCACGGCGGGCTCCACGGCGTCAAGGACCGGCAGCAGGCTGTCACCCAACGCGGTGATCAACGCTTGCGCGGGCTCGCTGACGGGGTGGGTGGCGAGCGGCGCCCCGCTCGTACCGAGCCGCGTCAGTGTGTCCACGATGCGGTAGAAGGCCTCCTGCGCCTGTGGTGAGGCGCTCGCCTCGGCCAGCTCGGCGGTGGTTTCGCGCAGTACCCGCAGCGCCTCAGCGCCCGAACCGTCTCTCGGATCAAAGGTGTTGATGGCGATACGGGTGATATTGCCCGCGGTGTCCAGAAGTTGGCCGGTGATGTCGGTGGTGTTCCGTGCGATACGTGCCACGTCATCCCTGCTGGGGAGCGACGGAATCGTTGCCATGGACTGCTCCTCGCCTCACGCCCTGCGCTCCAGCGTCCGGCCCCCGTCGCGCCGACGCCCACCCACAGCATGCCCGCTCCGCCACGCCAACGCCCTCTTGTTGCAGGGGAATCGAACCGGTACACCTCCCGGTACCGATTAACAGGAGGTACGCGTGCGTCTGCCGAGACCCGTCCTGCTCGCCACCGCCACAGCCACCGCTACGGCAACACTCCTGCTCACCCCATACGGCGCCGTAGCCGACCCGACGCCCCAGCCCCCGACCCGCGAGAGGGAGACCGGAGCCACCTCGGAAGGAGCCGACAGAGCTGCCAGAGCGCCCGAGAGCACCACCGACCGAGCCCTCACCTCCCCCGCCCTCGACCTCACCACAGACGCCCGCGGTTACCCCCGCGAGCAGACCCTCACCCCGGACCCGCAGAACCCCGCGGACAAGTCCATCAAGCTCGGCCTCACCCCGTACCACGCCATCGCCCCGAAGCTGAACGCCCTCCAACAGCTCGGCGACCGCGTCAGCGTGGAGATCGCGGGCCGTTCGGCGGGCGGTCACCGTCTGTACCTGGTCACCGTCACCGCCCCGGAGTCGTCGAAGCAGGCCCGCGCCCAGGAACGTATGCGCGAACTCATCGAGAACGCACCCCAGGCCGCCGCCAAGGACCCCACCCTCAAAGCCGCGTACAAAACCCCCGTCTTCTTCAACAACAACATCCACGGCAACGAATGGGAGGGCACCGACGCCGCCCTCAAGCTCATCGAACGGCTCGCGAAGGCGAAGGACAAGGACACCACCGATCTCCTCGCCCGCAACCGCCTCTACTTCAACATCACCGCGAACCCCGACGGCCGTATCGCCGGCACCCGCGCCAACGCAGGCGGCTTCGACATGAACCGCGACTTCATCACCGCCTCGCAGCCCGAAGTCCGCGCGATGCGGCAGATCGAGATCGACAAGCAGCCCGCCGTCATGCTCGACCTGCACGGCTACGTCAACGGCACCCTCATCGAGCCGACCACTCCCCCGCACGGCGAGAACTACGAGTACGACCTGTTCCTCAAGAACACCTACGCCAACGCCCTCGGCATGGAGTCCGCCGTCAACGGCCTCGGCTACACGCCCGAGAAGGACGGCGTGGAGCCCGCCCAGATCCCCTTCCGCGACCAGGAGGAGGGCTGGGACGACTGGCCGCCGATCTTCACCCCGCAGTACGCGGCCTTCCACGGCACCGTCGCCGCGCACACGATCGAGATCCCGCTCGCGGTGAACAACGAGGAGTACGACGAGCTGCCGGTCACCGAGCTGCGCCGCCGTGCGGCGATCAACGTGGACGTGGCGGGCGCGGCGATGGACGCCACCCTCAACTTCGCCCAGAAGCACCGTACTTCCCTCATCGCCGACCAGATCGAGGTCTTCCGCCGGGGCGCTACAGGTGCCGCGCAAACACCCGTCTCGCCCGAAACGGTGCCGGGTGTTCCGGGCATCGGTCCTGAAGACGTCTACACGACCGACTTCCCGCGCGCGTACGTCATCCCCTCCGGTCGCGGTCAGCGCTCAAGCACCGCCGCGGCCCGCCTCGTCGACCACCTGCTCGCCAACGACGTCCAGGTCCGGCGCGCCACAAAGGACTTCAGGCTCGGCGGCAAGTCGTACACGCGGGGCTCGTACGTCATCGACATGCGCCAGCCCAAGCGCGGTCTCGCCAATGTGATGCTGGCGGACGGCCGGGACATCAGCGACAAGGTGTCGACGATGTACGACATCTCCGGCTGGAGTCTGGGCCGCCTGTGGGGCGCGTCGGTCGACTCCGTACGGACCGCCGGGCTCTCCGTCCCGTCCCGTACGGTCCACGAGGCCGCTGGCGTCGGGCATGTGGCCCCGGGCGCCAACCTCCGTCTGCGCCTGGACGACGCCCGCGAGATCGCGGCGCTCAACTCCCTTCTGGCGGACGGGGTTTCGGTACGCCAGTCGGCCGACGGCGGCAGCGCGATCGTGCCCGCGTCGGCGCGGACGAAGGCGGCAGCGCTCGCCAGGAAGTACGACGTCGCCTTCGACGCGACGAAGACGACCGGAGGCACCCCGCTCCACCGCGTACGCGTCGCCGCGGCCGTCACCCCCGGCGAGCTCTTCGCCCTCCGCGAGATGAACTTCGACGTCACCCCGGTGTCCACGGCGATCCTCAACGCGGGCTTCGACTGGTCGAAGGCGGACGTCCTGTTCGCGTCGGCGGGGCTCGACCACGAGGAGCTCGGCGCGGCAGCCCGTACCGCCCTGGACCGCTTCCTGGCCCGCGAGGGTCTCGTCGGCCGCGGAGCCACCGGAGCCGCGCTCAACGCCGCCGCGGACCTGCTCGCCGTCAAGCCGGTCGAGGGCAACGGGGACGCCAACGGCGTTGTACGCGTGGTCAATTCACGCGGCGGCATCACGCAGGGCGCTCCGGACCACAGCTTCGTGTACGCCCCCATGTGGTTCACGGACCTGGGCTCCTCAGTCCGTGTGGAGCAGTCGTACGCGACCGGAAATCCCCTGGTCTCCGGCCACTGGCGCGCGTTGGATGACGGCACCGGCGGCCCGGACCGGGCGGCGGGCCAGGCCTCGGTCGTCAGCGGGCCGCATGCCGTCCTGTTCGGCACGGAACCGCTCTTCCGCGCCCATCCGAAGGGGGAATTCCCCCAGGTCGCACGGGCCTTGTTGACGGTGGCCCGCTGACACCCTGAGGCACGACAGGCACGACAGGCACGACGACTGGAGGAGTACGGATGACCCCGGAGATCCACGGCACCGTCGCCGACGGCTACGAGGCGGTACGCGAGGAGTTCGCGGCCGTCGTGGCAGCCGAACGGCCGGACTACGCTGGCCAGTTGAGCGCGTACGTCCACGGGCGACGGGTCGTCGATCTCTGGGCCGGTCCTCAGACGGAGGAGGACACGCTGTTCGGTGTCTTCTCGTCCACGAAGGGGGCGGCCCATCTGGTGGTCGCCCTACTCGTGCAGGAGGGAACGCTGGAGCTGGACCGTGAAGTGGCGTACTACTGGCCCGAGTTCGCGGTCGAGGGCAAGTCGGCGATCACCCTGCGCGAGCTGCTCGCGCATCGCGCGGGCGTGGTCGGCTCCGACGCGGGCCTCACGGACGACGAGCTCGCCGACGACCGCGCGGTCGCCGAACGGCTCGCGGGCCAGCGCCCGTTCTGGCGGCCGGGCACCGCCTTCGGCTACCACGCGCTCGTGATCGGCGCGCTGACGGGCGAGGTCGTACGGCGGGTCACGGGCCGTACGCTCCAGGAGGTGTACGAGGAGCGGATCCGTGCCCCGTACGGGCTGGACTTCTTCCTGGGGCTACCCGAGGCGGAGGAGCCCCGCTTCCGCTCCGTACAGCCGATGGCGCCGACGGCCGCCGAGCAGGCCGTACTGGACGCGGCGCCCACCGGCCCGCACACGCTCACGTCGATCGCGTTCAACGAGCATGTGCCGGAGCCCGGAACGCTGGAGGGCTTCGCCAACTCCCGTACCGTGCGCGCCAAGGGCCAGGCGTCGGCGGGCGGCGTCGCCTCCGCGCGCGGGCTCGCCGGGATGTACGCGGCGGCGATCAGCCGGGTGGGCGGCCGGGCGCCGCTGCTGAAGCCGGACACGATCGCGGAGGTCGGGCAGGTCCACTCGATCGGCTTCGACCTGGTGATGCGCGCCCACAAGGCGTACGGGCTCGGCTTCCAGGCCACGGCGGAGAACTGGTACCCGTTCCTCGGCGCCGGGGCCTTCGGCCACAGCGGAGCGGGCGGCAGCCAGGCCTTCGCCGATCCGCGCAGCGGCCTGGCCTACGGCTACACACGGCGCCGGATGTCGTTCCCGGGCGGGGCTGCGCCGGAGAACGAGCGGCTGGTGCGGGCGGTGCACATAGCTGCGCTTGCCTAAGCCAAGCGGACTTGCCGAAGTCCGGTGCGCTACCGCGTCTCTAGGGAGGCCGCAGGCCTCTTAGGGGCGCGGGGCTGTGGCATATGCGGCTCCGCCGCGATGGGGGTCCCCCCGCTCTGGGGGTCCCCAGGCCCTTAAGGCACTGGGGGAGAAGCCGAGAGTGGGGGAGCGACAAGCCACCACGAACCGGCAGCTACGAACCGCCCTCCCAGCGGAGCGTCTTGTCCGACTGGCCGGACATTGTTCGAAAACTATTGACGGCCCCGTGTGCACCGGCTGACACTCTCGCAACACGACGTCACGCGGACGAAACAGCGCGGACGAAACAGCAGGGTGCCCAGGCGTCAGGGCCGCCACCCACTCTCCCTTCGTTCCCCGTCGTCCCTTGAGCGATGAGCGACGTCTCAACGAGGAGACTTGACATGCCGCAGACCGACCGGCCTCGCAGCCGCGCGAGACGCCTGGCGGGCCATCTCGCCGGGCTGACCGCCGCGTCACTGTTCCTGGGTCTCGCCGGACCCGTCGCCCCCGTACAGGCGGCGGAGATCACCGACGGCCTGGCCCTCTGGTACAAGCTCGACGCAACCTCCGGCACCGCTGTGGCCGACGCCTCCGGGAACGACCGGAACGGCACCGTCAGCGGCACCGCCAACTGGTCCGGCAGCGGCGAGGGACTCGCCTTCAACGGCTCCGACACCTACATCGATGTGCCGGACGACATCATGAGCGGCATGGACGCGATCAGCGTCTCGATGGACGTACGGATCGACTCCACGCAAGCCACCCCGTACTTCCTCTACGGCTTCGGCAACACCAGCGGCACCGCCGGCAACGGCTACCTCTTCACCACCGGCGACAGCTTCCGGACCTCCATAGCCACCGGCAACTGGTCGACGGAACAGACCACCAGGCCGTCCGCCTCCGGCAACCTGACCCGTTCCGTCTGGAAGCAGGTCACGTACACCCAGACCGGCAACACGGGTGTGCTGTACGAGGACGGCGTGGAGGTGGCCCGCAACACCTCGGTCACCATCACCCCGGGCGCCATCGGCTCCGGCAAGACGACCGCCAACTACATCGGCAAGTCCGTGTACCCGGGCGACAAGCTCTTCAAGGGCCAGATCCGCGACTTCCGGGTCTACAACCGGGCACTCGGCGGCTCGGAGGTCGAGGAGCTCTCCCTCCCCGTCGCCACCCAGGGCGTCGCCGACGACAAGGCCGCTCTCACCCTCGGCGACACCACCGGCGTCGTCTCCGACCTGACCCTGCCCACCACGGGCACCGCCGGCGGATCGAAGATCAGCTGGGCCACGGACAACGCCGGCGTGGTCTCCGCCACCGGCAAGGTCACCCGCCCCGCCGCCGGTGAGCCGGACGGCCGCGCCACGCTCACGGCGACCCTGAAGAAGGGAACCGTGACCGACACCAAGAGCTTCGACATCACGGTCTCCCCCGCCTTCGACGACGCCACGGCCACCGAGCAGGCCGCCGAGGCGCTGTCCGTCCACAACCTCGACGACGTACGCGGCAACCTCACCCTCCCCGCGACCGGTGACCACGGCACGAAGGTCGCCTGGTCGTCCGCGAAGCCGGACGTCATCGACGCCGACGGCCTGGTGAAGCGCCCCGCGCACGGCGACGGCGACACCACCGTGGAGCTGACCGCGACGGTCACGAAGGGCGACGCGAAGGCGACTCGGACCTTCACCGCCAAGGTGCCGGAACTGCCGAAGAAGGAAGCCCTCAAGGGCTATATGTTCAGCTACTTCACCGGCGAGGGCACCTCGGACGGCGAGCAGCTCTACGCCGCCCTCAGCAAGGGCAACGACCCGCTGAACTGGCGGGAGTTGAACGAGGGCAAGCCGGTCCTGACCTCCACGCTCGGTGAGAAGGGTCTGCGCGACCCGTTCATCATCCGCTCCCCCGAGGGCGACAAGTTCTACCAGATCGCCACCGACCTGCGGATCTACGGCAACGGCAACTGGGACGCCTCGCAGCGCACCGGCAGCAAGTCCATCATGGTCTGGGAGTCCACCGACCTGGTGAACTGGACGAACCAGCGCCTGGTCAAGGTCTCCCCGGACTCGGCGGGCAACACCTGGGCCCCGGAGGCCTATTACGACGAGAAGCTCGGCGAGTACGTCGTCTTCTGGGCGTCGAAGCTGTACGACAACGAGGCGCACACCGGCGACACGTACAACCGCATGATGTACGCGACCACCCGCGACTTCCACACCTTCAGCGAGCCCAAGGTCTGGATCGACCGCGGCTACTCGGTCATCGACTCCACGATGATCGAGCACGACGGCACCTACCACCGTCTGTCCAAGGACGAGCGGAACAACACCTCCTCCACCCCGAACAGCAAGTTCATCTTCCACGAGAAGAGCGACTCGATCCTCGACCCCTCCTACGACTTCGTCGCCGAGGGCATCGGCAAGGGGGAGATGAGCGCCGCCGAGGGACCGCTGGTCTTCAAGTCCAACACCGAGGAGAAGTGGTACGCGTTCCTCGACGAGTTCGGCGGCCGCGGCTACATCCCGTTCGAGACGACGGACCTCGCCTCCGGCGACTGGACCCCGTCCACGGGATACGACCTGCCGTCAAAGCCCCGTCACGGCACGGTACTTCCGGTCACGCAGGCCGAGTACGACCGGCTGCTGAAGGCCTATCAGTCGGACGAGCTCGTCAAGTCGGTCGAGGACGTGAAGGTGACGACGGGCATCGGTGAGGCACCGGTCCTGCCGGGCACCGTGATCGCCGAATACGGGGACGGCGCCAAGCGGCCCGTCTCCGTCGCCTGGGACGACGTCCCGGCCTCGGCGTACGCGCAGGCCGGCACCTTCACGGTGGAGGGCAGCCTGCCCGACGGCGCCGCGCTCAAGGCCAAGGCAGAGGTCACGGTCTCGGCGGACGGCCCCGACGTGCCCGCCGACCTGCTGCTGCGCTACGACTTCGACGAGACCGGCGGCAACATCGCCCGTGACTCCAGCGGGCACGGCTACCACGGCACGTACGTCCGTACGCCCGACTTCGGAACGGGGGTCAAGGACGGCTCCTTCAAGATGTCCGGCGGTTCCAGTTCCTCCACCACCTCCCCGTACGTCAGCATCCCGAACGGCGTTCTGAAGGGCGCTGACAGCGTCACCGTCTCCACCCACGTGAAGTGGAAGGGCGGGGACAACTTCCAGTGGCTCTTCGGCCTGGGCCCGGACAGCGACAAGTACCTCTTCGCCACCCCGTCCAACGGCGCCGGCAAGGTCTTCTCCGCGATCACCAAGGCCACTTGGTCGGGCGAGAAGCAGATGGTCGGCGGCTCGCAGCTCACTCCCGGTGAGTGGAAGCACGTCACCGTCACGGTGAACAGCGCGACCGAGACGGCGGTCCTCTACGTCGACGGCGCCGAGGCGGCCCGGGCGAACGGTGTCACCATCAAGCCGTCCGAGATGTACGACGCGTCGAAGGGCTACTCCGGCTACATCGGCCGGTCCATGTACTCCCCCGACCCGTACTTCGGCGGCGAGGTCGACGACTTCCGGATCTACAACCGGGCGCTGTCGCCCGCCGAGATCCTGGAGCTCAGCGGGAACACCACGGGTATCGCCTCGGCGACCCACCCCGCGCTGAAGGTCGACGCGATCATCGACGACACGGACAGCAGGATCACGCTCCCGCTGACCGCGGGCAGTGATGTGACCGCCCTGGCACCGGAGTTCGGCCTCGCCAACGGCGCGACCATCAGCCCCGCGTCCGGCACCCTGCGCGACTTCACCGAGCCGGTGACGTACGAGGTGACCGGCTCGGACGGCGAGAAGCGCACCTGGACGGTCCGGGCCCTGGAGATGAAGAGCCCGGTCCTGCCGGGGCTCAACGCCGACCCGAACATCGTCAGGTTCGGCGACACCTTCTACATCTACCCGACCACCGACGGCTTCCCGGGCTGGAGCGGCACGCAGTTCAAGGCGTACTCCTCCAAGGACCTGGTGCACTGGAAGGACCACGGAGTCATCCTCGACCTGGGCCCGGACGTGACGTGGGCCGACAGCAGGGCCTGGGCGCCGACGATGGAGGAGAAGAACGGCAAGTACTACTTCTACTACTCCGCCGACGCGAACATCGGTGTCGCGGTCTCCGACTCGCCCACCGGCCCGTTCAAGGAGCCCCTGGGCAAGCCGCTGATCGCCGCCGGCGCCTACACGGGCCAGATGATCGACCCGGCGGTCTTCACGGACGACGACGGCCAGTCGTACCTCTACTGGGGCAACGGCAGGGCGTACGTCGTGCCGCTGAACGACGACATGGTCTCCTTCGACGCCTCGAAGGTCACCAACATCACCCCGAGCGGCTACAACGAGGGCACCTTCGTCATCAAGCGCAAGGGCACCTACTACTTCATGTGGTCGGAGAACGACACGCGGGACGAGAACTACCGCGTCGCCTACGCCACCGGGTCCTCGCCCACCGGTCCCTGGACCAAGCAGGGCGTGATCCTGGAGAAGGACCTCTCGCTCGGTATCAAGGGCCCCGGCCACCACTCGGTGGTGAAGGTGCCGAACTCCGACGACTGGTACATCGCCTACCACCGTTTCGCCATCCCCGGCGGTGACGGCACCCACCGCGAAACCACCGTCGACAAGCTGGAGTTCGACTCCGACGGCCTGATCAAGAAGGTCGTACCGACACTGGCGAGCATCGACCCGGTCACCATCGTCCGCGCCGGGCCCGACGCCGCCGGCACCGAGGGCGGCGCGATCTCGCTCACCGGCACCATCTCCGGGGCCGGTGACCCGAAGTGGACGGTTCAGGACGGAGCGCCCTGCACCTTCTCCGACCCCGATGCCGTTCTCACCGCGATCACCTGCGACGACGACGGTACGTACGAGGTCACGCTGACCGGCGGCCGCAGCAGCGACACGCTCACCGTGACCGTGGACAACGCGGCGCCGGTGATCACTTCGGCCGCGGGCCCTGCGTCCCCGGTGTCGGTCGGCAGGAGCGCGGTCGTCACGGCCGACTTCACCGACCTCGGCTCCGGTGACAGCCAGACCTGCCGGGTCGACTGGAAGGACGGCACCGAGCCGGCCACCGGAACGGTCAGCGGCTCCCGCTGCGAAGCCGGCCACACCTACACCAAGGCGGGCATTCACCGGCCGGAGATCACGGTCACGGACGACGACGGCGGCTCGGACAGCACCAAGCTCGCCGAACTGATCGTGTACGACCGGGCGGCCTGGCCGATCGCGGGCGTCGGCGTGATCTCCTCGCCGGCCGGGGCCTACCCCGCCAGGCCCAGCCTGAAGGGTCCGGCGGGCTTCTCCTTCGGTGCCAAGTACAAGAAGGGCGCCACCGTTCCGAGCGGCAACGCCACCTTCGACTACGCGGCCGCCAAGCTGAAGTTCCGTTCCACCTCTTCCGACTGGTTGGTGGTCACGGGCTCCGACGCCCAGTACCAGGGCTCCGGCACGGTCAACGGCACCAGCGGCTACGGCTTCCGCATAACCGTGACCAACTCCCCTGACACGTACCGCATCAAGATCTGGAAGAAGTCCACGGGAGACGTCGTCTACGACAACCTCACGGGCAGCAAGGCCTACGGCATCATCTTCGGCTGACGGCCCGACTCCCCATGACGGAGCGGCGCCCGGGGCATGTGCCCCGGGCGCCGCTCCGTGTGTGAGGAGCGCCGCATGTTCGGCCGTACGGCTGCCACGACCGCGCCCTGCGCTTTAGCCTTCAAACAGAATTCTGTTCACCGAGGGCTCTTGCGTTTCACAGCTCAAGATCTCGAGCCGGGAGAAACGAGACTCGAAGAGGATGAGCCGGCACCAGGACACAGCGCGAGAAGGACCGAAGGACCCCTTCGACGAGACCGGTTCGGCACACGCCGTCATCGACAGCACCGGCACCGTCGTCGAATGGGACGAGGGCGCCCAGCGGCTGCTGGGGCACACAGCGCTGGACGTCGTCGGCCGGCCCGCGGAGCGGTTGCTGGCCCCGGGCAACGAGGTCGTCCCTCCGGAGGCGGCGGCCGACCGCTGGAGCGGCGGCCTCACGCTGCGCCATCGCGACGGCCATGAGGTGCCCGTGTGGCTGCTCGCCCACCGCAGTCGGCCGGAGTCCGGCGACCGCGGCGAGTGGCGGGTGATCTGCCCGCTGGAGGACAGGGGTCCGCTGCCGTTCGACGACCCTTTGTCGGCAGCGGTGTTGGAGCAGTCCCCGTGCCCCATGGCGATCTACGACGACCGGTTACGGCTGCACAGGATCAACGAGGCGATGGAACGCATCATCGGCCTGCCCGAAGAGCGCATCCGTGGCCTGCGGCTCAAGGAGATCGGCGGCAAGCGGCAGAGCGAGGAACTCGAGCGGCATCTGCGCCGCGCGTTCCGCACCGGGCAACAGCAGGACGTGGACATTTACTTACGCACGGGCGGGGAGCAGTACGCACACCCGTGGTCGGCGAAGTTCGCGCCGTTGACCGACTCCGACGGTGTGGTGCGCGGGGTCTGTCTGACCGCGCACGACATCACGGAGCAGGATCTGGCCCGCCAGCGGCTGCAGTTGGTCAACGAGGCGAGCATCCGCATCGGCACCACGCTCGACGTCACGCGCACCGCCCAGGAACTGGCCGATGTGTGCGTGCCCGGTCTCGCCGACTTCGTGAGCGTCGACCTCATGGACCCGCCCGACGACAGCGGCGAGTGCCCGGCGAGCATCCCCTCCGCCCCCGTGGTCCTGCGTCGCGCCGCCCATCGGTCCATCACGCCGGGCTGCCCCGAAGCCGTGATCGAGCCGGGCGAGGTCGACACGTACCCGGCCTCGTCACCGCAGGCCGACTCGCTGCTGGCCGGCCGGACGACCGTCAGGTCGGACCCGGTCGCCGCCCTCCACGACTGGCTCGCCGGGGACTCGATGCGCACCGAGCGGGTCAAGGAGTACGGCGTGCACTCGGCGATGTCGGTGCCGATCCGGGCCCGCGGCGCGACACTCGGCGTCGCCGTGTTCGTGCGGTACCGCAGCCCCGAGGCCTTCACCACCGAAGACGTACTGCTGGCCGAGGAGATCACGGCCAGAGCGGCCGTCTGCGTCGACAACGCCCGCCGCTTCTCCCGCGAGCGCGAGACCGCGCTGGTCCTGCAGCGAAGCCTGCTGCCGCAGACACTGCCCCGAACGGCCGCGCTGCAGACGGCTTCGCGCTATCTTCCGGCGGCGCGCGCGGGGGTGGGCGGGGACTGGTTCGACGTCATTCCGCTGTCCGGGCTGCGCGTCGGCATGGTCGTCGGTGATGTCGTCGGCCACGGCATCCAGGCCTCCGCCACCATGGGGCGGCTCCGCACGGCCGTGCGTACGCTCGCCGATGTCGATCTGCCGCCGGACGAGCTGCTGACGCACCTGGACGACCTCGTCGTACGGCTCTCCGCGGAGGCCGGGAACGGACAGGCCACCGGCGAGGTGGGCGCCACCTGCCTCTACGCGGTGTACGACCCGGTCTCGCGCCGCTGCTCGTTCGCCAGGGCCGGCCATCCGCCACCCGTCATGGCCGTCCCGGGCGGTTCCCCCCGGCAGATCGACGTACCCGCGGGCCCGCCGCTGGGCGTGGGCGGACTGCCCTTCGAGAGCACGGAACTCGAACTGCCCGAAGGAACCGTGCTCGCCCTGTGCACCGACGGCCTGATCGAGAACCGGATCCGGGACATCGACGGGAGTTACGAGCTCCTGTGCCAGGTGCTGGCGCGATCCGCCGGCTCGCTGGACGAGACATGCCAGGATCTCGTACGGACCCTGCTGCCCCCTGACGGTGCGGCCGATGACGTGGCGCTCCTGCTGGCCCGTACCCAGGGCCTCGCCGCCTCCCAGGTCGCGACCTGGGACGTTCCTCCTGCCGCGGCCCTGGTGGCACGGGCAAGGAAGTACGCGACCGGGCAACTGGACCTCTGGGGCCTGGACGAGGCGGCGTTCGCGGCCGAACTCGTGGTGAGTGAACTCGTCACGAACGCCATCCGGCACGGCAGTCCGCCCGTCCGGCTGCGCCTGATCCACGATGACGACGACGCCACGCTGATCTGCGAGGTGTCGGACGGCAGCAGCACGGCACCGCACCTGCGCCGGGCCAAGACGTACGACGAGGGCGGCCGCGGACTGCTTCTCGTCGCCCAGCTCACCGAGCGCTGGGGCAGCCGCCCCACGGACGACGGCAAGACCATCTGGGCGGAATTGTCGGTGAGTTGAAGAACGCGACAGCAAGGGAGACCCCTCGGCGGGGGTAACTCCCTTGCTGCCACGGTTCGTTGACCGGAGCCTGCGTCCGGGTCAGGTTTTCTTACGAGCCGTCATCGCCCGCTGGATCAGGATGAACGCGCACAGCAGCACGCCCGTGGCGATCTTCGTCCACCAGGAGCTGAGCGTGCCCTCGAACTGGATGATGCTCTTGATCAGGCCCAGGACGAGGACACCGAACAGGGTGCCGATCACATAGCCGGAGCCGCCCGTGAGCAGCGTGCCGCCGATGACGACCGCGGCGATCGCGTCGAGTTCCATGCCGGTGGCGTGCAGCGGGTCACCGGACTGGATGTAGAGGGTGAACAGCAGTCCGGCGAGCGCCGAGCAGAAGCCGCTGATCGTGTAGACGGCGATCTTCGTGCCGCCCTGCGGAAGGCCCATCAGCATGGCCGACTGCTCGTTGCCGCCGACGGCGTACACCCGGCGTCCGAAGCGCGTGTAGTGCAGGACGTAGAACGCCACGGCGAGGACGACCAGCGCGACGATCGCGCCGATCGAGAGGAAGCCCGCCCCCAGGTTCACCTGCGCCCCGGCCATGCTGCTCACCGAGGAGTCGCCGATGGAGATCGACTCCTTGCTGATGACCAGGCACAGGCCCCGGAAGAGGAAGAGGCCGGCGAGGGTCACGATGAAGGGCTGGATCTCGAAGTTGTGGATCACATAGCCCATCAGGAAGCCACCGAAGGCGCCCACGGCCAGCGCCATCGGGATGACGACCAGGATCGGCAGGCCCTGACGCTCCACCAGCCATGCCGTGAACATGGTGGTGAAGCCGATGACGGAGCCGACGGACAGGTCGATGCCGCCGGACAGGATGACAAAGGTGACCCCGACGGCGGCGACCAGCAGATAGCCGTTGTCGATGAACAGGTTCATGAAGACCTGTGCTTCGCCGAACCCGTAGTTCTGGTACCGGCTCAGGCCCGCCACGTACATCGCGAGGAAGAGCCCGGCCGTCACCAGGACGGGCAGCCGCCGGTCGCCGAGCAGCTGCGCGGCCTTGGACGGCGTACGGCTGTCCGGGGCCGTGGGGCGCTTGGTGGTCGTGGTCGTGCTCATCACGACACCTCCATCTTGGGAGCGGCCTCGGTCGTCTTGGCGGTCTGCGCCGGTGCCACGGCGGGCTGACCGGTGCCACCCTTCGCGCCGGGCTTGTTGCCGAACCTGCCGCCGAAGGCCTTGGCGCGGAACTTCGGGGACTGCAGCAGGCAGACGACGATGACGACGGCGGCCTTGAAGACCAGGTTGGTCTGGGTCGGCACGCCGATGGTGTAGATCGTGGTGGTCAGGGTCTGGATGACGAGGGCGCCGATCACCGTGCCGCCGATGGAGAACCGGCCGCCCAGCAGTGAGGTACCGCCGATCACCACGGCGAGGATCGCGTCGAGTTCGATCCACAGGCCGGCGTTGTTGCCGTCCGCGGCCGAGGTGTTGGAGCTGATCATCAGGCCCGCGATGCCCGCGCACAGCGCGCAGAACACGTACACCATGATCTTGATACGGCGGGACCTGATGCCCACAAGGCGGCTGGCCTCGGCGTTGCCGCCGACCGACTCGACGAGCAGGCCGAGCGCCGTCTTGCGGGTCAGCACCACGGTGACGGCGACGACCGCCGCGACCACGAAGATGGAGAAGGGAAGCGTCAGCCAGTAGCCGCCGCCGATGAGCTTGTACGGCTCGCTGTTGATGGTGATGATCTGGCCGTCGGTGACCAGCTGGGCGACACCGCGTCCGGCGACCATGATGATCAGCGTGGCGATGATCGGCTGGATGCCCATACGGGCGACCAGGAAGCCGTTCCACAGTCCGCAGACGACCGCCGCCAGCAGACCGATGCCGATGGCGAAGAACACCCCGGACAGGGCGCTCTGGTCGGACTGGTCACTGATGTACGAACAGGTCAGGGCCCCGGTGATGGCGACCACGGCGCCGACCGAGAGGTCTATGCCCCCGGTGGCGATGACCAGGGTCATGCCGACCGCCACCAGGATGAGGGGCGAGCCGAACAGCACGATCGAGACGAGGCTGCCGTGGAGGTGGCCGTTCGTCATGCGGATCGAGAAGAAGTCGGGGGTGAAGGGGACGTTGACGAGCAGCAGGACGACCAGGACCACGACCGGCCAGAACAGGTTGTGGTGCGTCAGCGCTCGCCATCGGGGTGTGGTGGTCACTGGTGCTCTCCGCTCGCGATGGTCTCCAGGATCCGGCTGGGAGTGATCTCGGGCCCGTTGGCGATCTGCGCGACCAGCTTGCGGTCTCGCAGCACTCCGATGGTGTGACTGAGCCGGAGTACTTCCTCCAGCTCGGCCGCGATGTACAGCACGGACATGCCCTCTTCGGAGAGTGAGACGACGAGCTTCTGGATCTCCGTCTTCGCGCCGACGTCGATGCCGCGCGTCGGTTCGTCCAGGATCAGCAGCTTCGGCTGGGTGATCAGCCAGCGGGCGAGCAGTACCTTCTGCTGGTTGCCGCCGCTGAGCTGGCCGACGCGGGCCTCCGGGTTGGCGGGGCGGATGTCCAGCGCCTTGATGTACTTGGCGACGAGTTCGTCCCGCTGGGAGGCGGGGATGGGCCGGGTCCAGCCGCGGGCCGCCTGGAGGGCGAGGATGATGTTCTCGCGCACCGTCAGATCCGGTACGAGGCCCTCGCTCTTGCGGTTCTCCGAGCAGAACGCGACGCCCGCGCCGATCGCGTCGTTCGGGGCGCTCATCGAGACCTGCTTGCCGCCGATGGACACCTTGCCGCTGTCGGGCTGGTCGGCGCCGAAGAGCAGCCGGGCGAGTTCGGTACGGCCCGAGCCGAGCAGGCCGGCCAGTCCGACGACCTCGCCTTTCTTGATCTCCAGGTCGAAGGGGGCGATGCCGCCCGTCCTGCCGAGGCCGTCCGCCTTGACCAGCGTCTCGCCGACGTCGGAGCGCAGCTGGTGATCGTGGAGCTCCTCCAGCTGGTCCAGGGCCTTGCCGATCATGAGCTGGATCAGTCCGACCTGGTCGAGCTCGCTGACCATGTGCTCGCCGACGAGAGTGCCGTTGCGCAGGACGGTCATCCGGTCGCAGATCTCGTAGATCTGGTCGAGGAAGTGGGAGACGAACAGGATCGCGACGCCCTCGTCCCTCAACTGCCGCATCAGGCGGAACAGTTCGAGGACCTCGTCGCGGTCGAGGCTGGAGGTCGGCTCGTCCAGGACCAGCACCTTGGTGCCGGCTCCCGCGCCGTCGCTGTCGCCGGTGCCCACCGACCGTACGATCGCGACCAGTTGCTGCACGGCCAGCGGATACGAGGACAGGGGTGCGGTCACGTCGATGTCGAGGCCGAGCCGGTCGACCAGCTCCGCCGCTTCCTTGCGCATGCGGTTCCACTGGATGCGGCCGAAGCGGGTGGGTTCACGGCCGATGAAGATGTTCTCCGCCACCGACAGGTTGGGGCAGAGGTTCACCTCCTGGTAGACCGTGCTGATACCGGCCTGCTGCGCCTGCAGCGGGCTGTCGATCCGCACGGGCTGCCCGTCGAGGGTGATGGTGCCGTCGTCCAGCGAGTAGACACCGGTCAGCACCTTGATGAGGGTGGACTTCCCGGCTCCGTTCTCGCCCATCAGGGCGTGGATCTCGCCGGGGAAGAGCCGGAAGTCGACACCGGACAGAGCCCGTACCCCCGGAAACTCTTTGACTATGCCCGTCATCTCCAGGACGGGCTGCGGCTCTGCCATGGCAGCGCTCCTCTTGACTTTCGTTCAGGCCCGCAGGGAGCCTCCTGGCCGGCCCTCCGGACGGAGGGTTCGGTCGGGCGGAGGCTCCCTGCCGGTGGGTGCGGTCGGTCAGTACTTGCGGGTGGGGAGCGCTTCCTTGGCCTGGTCCTGCATGAAGTCGCTCTCCTTGGTCTTGATCCAGGGCTCGACCTTCTCGCCGTCCTTGACCTTCTGGACGACCTCCATCAGCTGGGGGCCGAGCAGCGGGTTGCACTCGACGATGGCGTTGATCTTGCCCTCGGACATGGCGACGAAGCCGTCCTTCACGCCGTCGACCGTGACGATCAGGATGTCCTTGCCGGGCTTCTTGCCGGCCGCCTCGATGGCCTGGATGGCGCCGATACCCATGTCGTCGTTGTGCGCGAACAGCACGTCGATGTCCGGGTTGGACTGCAGGAAGGCCGCCATGACCTGCTTGCCGCCGGCGCGGGTGAAGTCACCGGTCTGGCTGACGACGATCTTCCAGTCGTCCTTGTGGTCGGCGTCCATGACCTCCTTGAAGCCCTTGGCACGCTCGATCGCGGGGGCGGCACCGGTGGTGCCCTCCAGCTGTGCGATCTTCACGGCACCCTTGTGGCCGGCCTTCTCGAGGACCTTCTCCAGGATCCTGGCCGCGCGCCGGCCCTCGTCCGTGAAGTCCGAGCCGACGAGCGTGACGAACAGGGACTTGTCGTCGGTCTCGACGGAGCGGTCGGTGAGGACGACCGGGATCTTCTTGGCCTTGGCCTCCTTGAGCACCGCGTCCCAACCGGTGACGACCACCGGCGAGAAGGCTATGACGTCCACCTTCTGGGCGATGAAGCTGCGGATCGCGGAGATCTGGTTCTCCTGCTTCTGCTGCGCGTCGGAGAACTTGAGGTTGTAGCCCGCCTCCTTGGCCGACGCCTTCACCGAGTCGGTGTTGGCGCTGCGCCAGCCGCTCTCCGAGCCGACCTGGGAGAAGCCGAGGGTGAGCTTCTTGCCGCCGCTGCCGCCGGAGGAGGAGGTGGAGGAGCCCTCGTCCTCCTTGGCGCAGGCCGCCAGGCCGCCCGCAGCCGCCACGCCGACCGCCGCGGTGAGGAAGTTCCGTCTGTTGAGCATGTCTTCTCCTTTGAAGTGCCGGCCCGGCGATGGACCCGCTGTCACTCGGTGGTGCTGGTGGAACGGCCGGCCGCACTACGTCCAGCCTGTCGATCATTGTTCGAAATTCCGGTCACGGTGGTGCGTGCGAGGCGACCGGTTGCGCCCGCGTCAGTCGGGAGCGCCCTCCGGCTGGAGGGCGTACGGCGGTTGAGGGCCGTACGGAAAGGTACTGGCGCGGACGACGAGTTGGGGTTCGATGGCGATCCGGGCCGACCCGGAAGGAGCCCGGCCCTCCATGAGATCGAGGAGGAGGGCGATGCTCCGCTCGCCCACCGTCGAGAAGTCCTGCCGGACGGTGGTGAGCGGCGGAGCGAAGAACTCCGACTCCGGGATGTCGTCGAAGCCGACCACCGCCACGTCCTGGGGAGTTCTGACACCCGCTTCACGCAGGGCCCGCAACACCCCCAGTGCCATCTGGTCGTTGGAGACGAAGACGGCGGTCAGCCCCCGGCCCACCCAGCCGGCCAGTTCCTGGCCTGCACGGTAGCCCGACAGCGGACTCCAGTCTCCGCGGAGCAACACGGGCGGCTCGACATCCGCCGCTTCAAGGGTCGCCCGCCAGCCGGCGGCCCGGTCGGCCGCCTCCTGCCAGTCCTCGGGCCCGGCGAGATGCCAGACCTTGCGATGACCGGCGGCCAGCAGATGACCGGTGGCCAGCCGCGCGCCCAGCTGCTGGTCCACGTTGACGTTGGGGACCTCCGCGCCGGACCCGGTGCCCACGGCCACCACCGGGAAGGGGTGGCGGAGTTCGGCGAGTGCCTCGACCGCCGACCGCTGTGGGGCGATGGCGATGACACCCTCCACCCCGCCCTCGCTGAGGCGGTCCAGGGCCTCGGACAGCGTCTCCACCGTCAGCCTGCGCAGACTGACCGTCGAGACGAGATATCCCTCGGCACGCGCCGCCTCCTCCAGCGCGAACAACGTGCTGGCCGGCCCGTAGAGCGTGGTGTTGGAAGCGACCACACCCAGGGTCCGGGTGCGCCGGGTCGCCAGGGCCCGTGCGGAGAAGTTGCGGCGGTAGCCCATCTCCTCGATCGCGCGGAGCACCCTCGCCCGTGTCTCCTCCCGCACATTGGGGTGGTCCCCCAGTACGCGGGACACGGTCTGGTGGGACACCCCTGCCAGTCGTGCGACATCCGCCATGGTGGGCGGCCGAAGCTGTGCATGTGTCACGGCCGCACCTCCTTGGGATGCCGTTGAACACCGTTGGCCGGCGATGGCCGCCGACCGGTGAGTGCGGACGCCATTGTGAGCGCTAACAATCCATGGCGGTCAAGAGAGCTGCAAGGAGAAGGCGTCACGGTTGAATAACACGGCAGAAGGTGCAGGTCGAAGCGGAGGCCGGCTGCGGCGGCCGAGCGCCTCCGCGGCGAAAGCCCCGGCCATGCGGTATTGACGTGCGGTTCCTCATGGCCGTACATCGATGGGGGGCGGCAACTCCCTTGGTGTGTGCGGGACTTGGACAACGTTGTTAATGCCGTCCGCCGACGGCTCGACGACGGTGGTCGTACGTGTGAGCAACGGTCGCCGTACGCACGAGTAGCCATACACGCGCGAAGTCGTACACACACGGAGGTGCACGCCGAAGAGGCCGCACCCATGCCGGTGGGTGCGGCCTCTGCCTGCCGTCCGAGGGGGCCGGCAGTCGTCAGAGCTTGACGATCATCTTGCCGGTGTTGTCGCCGCGCAGGACGCCGAGGAACGCCTCCAGGTTGTTCTCGATGCCCTCAACTACCGTCTCGCGGTACTTCAGTTCGCCGGAGCGGACCCAGGAGCCGACCTCCTGGACGAACTCGGGCTGGAGGTCGTAGTGGTCGCCGACCAGAACACCCTCGACGCGGAGCCGGTTCTGCAGGATCTTGACCATGTTGCGCGGGCCGGGAGTCGGCTCGGTCGCGTTGTACTGCGAGATCATGCCGCAGATCACGGCCCGGCCCCGCAGGTTGAGCGCGCCGATCGCGGCCTCGAGGTGCTCGCCGCCGACGTTGTCGAAGTAGACGTCGATGCCGTCCGGGGCGGCCTCCTTGAGCTGCTCCCAGACCGGGCCGTTCTTGTAGTTGAAGGCGGCGTCGAAGCCGTACTCCTCGACGAGCAGCTTGACCTTCTCGTCGGACCCGGCGGACCCGATGACCCGCGAGGCGCCCTTGAGCTTGGCGATCTGGCCGACCTGGCTGCCGACGGCACCGGCCGCGCCGGAGACGAAGACCGCGTCGCCCTCCTTGAAGGCGCCGACGCGCAGCAGACCCGCGTACGCGGTCAGGCCCGTCATACCGAGCACACCGAGGTATGTGCTCAGCGGCGCCGCCTCGGGGTCGACCTTGACCGCCTGCTTGGCGTCCACGACGGCGTACTCCCGCCAGCCGAAGAAGTGCAGGACGTGGTCGCCGACCGCGAAGCCCTCGGCGTTCGAGGCGATGACCTCGCCGACGGCACCGCCCTGCATGGGCTCGCCGAGTTCGTAGGGCGCGACGTACGACTTCGCGGCGCTCATACGGCCGCGCATGTACGGGTCCACGCTGAGGTACTGGTTGCGTACCAGCACCTGGCCCGGACCCGGCTGCTCGACCTCGGTCTCGACGAGGGAGAAGTCCTCGGGCTTGGGCCAGCCGACGGGGCGGCTGAGAAGGTGCCATTCGCGGTTGATCATGAGAGCCTTTCCATTTACTTCAGTACCTGAAACAAGCATGCTCCCGAATATTTCAGGTTGTCAAGTAATGGGGGTACGCTGAAGCCCATGGCCACTCCGCAGAAGACCCGCCCCGACGCCCTGACCCTGGAGGTCGTCGATCTCATCGGCACGGTGGTGGCCCGCTATCACGAGGAGTACGACGACGCCGCCGCCGAGCACGCGTTGACCGGGGCGCAGGCGCGGTTGCTGAGCCTGCTCTCGCTGGAGCCGTTGCCCATGCGAAGGCTGGCCCAGAAGCTCAAGTGCGAGCCGTCGAACGTGACCGGGATAGTGGACCGGCTGGAGTCGCGCGGACTGGTCGAGCGGCGGCCCGATCCGGGCGACCGTCGCGTGAAGCTGGCGGCGGTGACGGACGAAGGGCGACGGGTCGCCCGGAGCCTCCGCGAGTCGCTGCACTTCGCGCGTGAACCCCTGGCGGGACTGTCGCGGGATGAGCGGTTGGCTCTGCGGAACTTGCTGCTGCGGATGCTGGGGACTCCGTCCTGAGGCTGGGGCGCCTACGGGGTGGGGAGTTGGGGGCCGCGGGCGGGTGCGGGTTCGCCGTGGCCGGTCGCGCAGTTCCCCGCGCCCCTTAGGGGCCTGCGGCCCCCTCGGGGCGCGGCCCGAACCGTGGCGCACCCGAGAGCATCCCTCTCCTACAGCCGAACAGTGGGGACAGAAAGCTCCATAACGGGACAGACGACGCACGACGCGGCACAAAATTAGAACCATTCTTTTTCTTGAACCGTTCGTGTTTGTAGGGGTAGGTTGGGCGCCATGACCGCCTCCCAGTCCCCGACCACCGCCGAGGAGCTGCGCGGTGTCGGCCTCCGGGTGACGGCCGCCCGCGTCGCGCTGCTCGAGACTGTCCGCCGCGGCGACCACCTCGGAGTCGAGGCGATCGCCTCCGGGGTGCGGGAGCGCGTGGGCCACGTCTCCCTGCAGGCCGTGTACGAGGGCCTGCACGCGCTCGCCGCGACGGGACTCGTACGCCGTATCGAACCGCCCGGCAGCCCGGCCCGGTTCGAGGGGCGTGTCGGGGACAACCATCACCACCTCGTGTGCCGGTCGTGCGGCGTCCTCGCCGACGTCGACTGCGCGGTCGGCCACGCCCCCTGCCTCACCGCATCGGACCACCGCGGCTTCGCCGTCGACGAGGCTGAGGTCATCTACTGGGGCCTGTGCCCCGACTGTTCCACCCCCGCGGTACCTGAGCACCGTGATCACTAGTAGTTCGGAAGGATTCCCCCATGGCCGAGAACCCCGACGCAATCGTCACCGATCCCAAGGCGGAGGGCGCGGGCGGCTGCCCGGTCGCGCACGGGCGTGCCCTGCACCCCACGCAGGGTGGCGGCAACCGCCAGTGGTGGCCTGAGCGGCTCAACCTGAAGATCCTTGCCAAGAACCCCGCCGTGGCGAACCCGCTGGGCGAGGAGTTCGACTACGCCGAGGCGTTCAAGAACCTCGACCTGGCGGCGGTGAAGCAGGACATCGCGGAGGTGCTCACCACCTCGCAGGACTGGTGGCCCGCCGACTTCGGCAACTACGGCCCGCTGATGATCCGTATGGCCTGGCACAGCGCCGGCACCTACCGCATCAGCGACGGCCGCGGCGGCGCCGGGGCCGGGCAGCAGCGCTTCGCCCCGCTCAACAGCTGGCCGGACAACGGCAACCTGGACAAGGCGCGCCGTCTGCTGTGGCCGGTCAAGAAGAAGTACGGCCAGAGCATCTCCTGGGCCGACCTCATGATCCTCACCGGCAACGTCGCCCTGGAGCAGATGGGCTTCGAGACCTTCGGCTTCGCCGGCGGCCGTGAGGACGTCTGGGAGCCCGAGGAGGACGTGTACTGGGGCCCCGAGACCACCTGGCTCGACGACCAGCGCTACAGCGGTGACCGCGAGCTGGAGAACCCCCTCGGCGCCGTCCAGATGGGCCTCATCTACGTCAACCCGGAGGGCCCGAACGGCAACCCGGACCCGATCGCCGCGGCCCGCGACATCCGCGAGACGTTCCGCCGGATGGCGATGAACGACGAGGAGACGGTCGCCCTGATCGCGGGCGGTCACACCTTCGGCAAGACGCACGGTGCGGGCCCGGCGGACGCCGTCGGCAACGACCCCGAGGCCGCCTCCATGGAGGAGCAGGGCCTGGGCTGGAAGAGCACCCACGGCACCGGCAAGGGCGGCGACGCCATCACCTCCGGCCTGGAGGTGACGTGGACGGAGACGCCCACGCAGTGGAGCAACAACTTCTTCAAGAACCTCTTCGAGTACGAGTACGAGCTCACCCAGAGCCCGGCCGGCGCGAACCAGTGGGTGGCGAAGAACGCCGAGGCGATCATCCCCGACGCGCACGACGCGTCGAAGACGAAGCTCCCGATGATGCTCACCACCGACCTGTCGCTGCGCTTCGACCCGATCTACGAGCCGATCGCCCGCCGCTTCTACGAGAACCCGGACCAGTTCGCGGACGCCTTCGCCCGCGCCTGGTACAAGCTGACCCACCGCGACATGGGCCCGAAGTCGCTGTACCTCGGCCCGGAGGTCCCGGAGGAGACCCTGCTGTGGCAGGACCCGCTGCCTCAGGCCGAGGGTGAGGCCATCGACGCCGCGGACATCACGGCCCTCAAGGCCAAGCTCCTCGACTCGGGTCTGACCGTCTCGCAGCTGGTCAGCACCGCGTGGGCGTCGGCCTCGACGTTCCGCGGCAGCGACAAGCGCGGCGGCGCCAACGGTGCGCGCATCCGCCTGGAGCCGCAGCGCAGCTGGGAGGCCAACGACCCCGACCAGCTCGCGACGGTCCTGCGCACCCTGGAGAGCATCCAGCAGGAGTTCAACTCCGGCGCCAAGAAGGTCTCCCTGGCCGACCTGATCGTGCTCGGCGGCTCGGCGGCCGTGGAGAAGGCCGCCAAGGACGCGGGCGTCGACATCGAGGTGCCCTTCACCCCGGGCCGCGTGGACGCGACGGAGGAGCACACCGACGCGGAGTCGTTCGCCGCGCTCGAGCCGTCCGCCGACGGGTTCCGCAACTACCACGGCAAGGGCAACCGGCTGCCGGCCGAGTACCTGCTGCTCGACCGTGCCAACCTGCTCACCCTGAGCGCCCCCGAGACGACGGCCCTCGTCGGTGGCCTGCGCGTCCTGGGCGCCACCCACCAGCAGTCGCAGCTCGGCGTGCTCACCGAGACGCCCGGCAAGCTGACGAACGACTTCTTCGTCAACCTGCTCGACCTGGGCACGACGTGGAAGGCGACGTCCGCCGACCAGACCACGTTCGAGGGGCGCGACGCCGCCACGGGCGAGGTCAAGTGGACGGGCACCCGTGCCGACCTGGTCTTCGGCTCGAACTCCGAGCTGCGTGCGCTCGCCGAGGTCTACGCGAGCGATGACGCCAAGGAGAAGTTCGTGAAGGACTTCGTCGGGGCGTGGGACAAGGTCATGAACCTGGACCGGTTCGACCTCGTCTGATCGCTCCGGTCATTCCGAGGACCTGAGTACGACGTCCGGGCCGGCCCGCTGGGGCCGGCCCGGACGTTCTCTGTTCCGGCCGCCCGGACGTTCTCAGTTCCGGCCGACGAGACGAGCCGGACCGGCGTGCGAAGCTACGAGCACCAGAACAAAACCCGCCTGCACGTCTCCGAAGGCGTCGGCTTCGGAGACGGAGGCTTCGTCGTCGGCTGGGGATCCGGTGTGTCGGGGTCCGGCGGGGCGGTGGTCGGGTCCGGGGCCTCGGGCGTGGGGTCCTCCGACTGCTGCGTGGGCGAGGGCTTCTGGGTCTTGCCCTCGCCCTTGCCCTTCCGCTTCTTCGATTCCGAAGGCGAGGGAGAAGCCGACGCTTGTGGCGACTCCGTGTCCGTCACGGCGGAGCCCGCCGCCCCACCCTCCGACGAGCCCGGCGACCCGTCCTCCGACGCCCCCGAACCCGAGCCCTCGTCGTCCGTGGCACTGTTCGGCTGCCCCGAAGGTGCCTCCCTGCCCAGCTCCGCCAGGCTCAGCCCGCCCGCGGCGAGCAGCAGCCCCGCCCCGATCAGCAGTGCCCGCTGCCTACGACGCCGATGCAGCGCGGCCCGCCGGTCCCGCCGGGTCCCCGGCACCCCACGACGGGACCTGCGTGCCCTGGGAGGAGCGTCGGAGGAGCCGTGGGAGTCGTCGTCGTACGCGTCGTCGTGCGCGTCGTCGTGCGCGTCGTCGTGCGCGTCGTCGTGCGCGTCGCCGCCCAGGGAGGCAGCCGCCCCGTCCCGCGCGTCCGATGCGGCCAGCGACTCGACGTATGCCCGGCAGGCTTCGGCAGGGGTGCCGCACCCCGGGCAGGCGAGAGCGCCGTTGAGGTGCCGTTCGCACGGCTGGCAGTAGTCCATGTCGCCGGAAGACTAAATTCCGGACAGGTAACGTTAATAGGGCCAGCTGTGAAAGTTGTGTAGGGAACGGCCAGTTCAGGCATGCCGCAGGGGGGACAGCACGCACCATCCCCCACCATCCCACCGTTATCGCGTCGAAACCGTTACGCGTTCGACCGCTCGACCCATTGACACTCCGACCGCGATTTCCTTACTGTCGCGACAGCATTTCGAACGAGTGACGAAATTTCGAACAGAGCCGAAGAGTACAGGGAGCGACTGCCGTGCGCATCACTGGAATCAGCACGCACGTGGTAGGGACGCCATGGCGGAACCTGACCTACGTCCAGGTGCACACCGACGAAGGACTCACCGGAGTCGGTGAGACCCGCATGCTGGGCCATACCGACGCGCTGCTCGGCTATCTGCACGAGGCACAGACCAACCACATTCTCGGGTCGGACCCGTTCGCTGTCGAGGACCTCGTCAAGCGCATGAAGTACGGCGACTACGGCCGCGCGGGCGAGATCGTGATGTCCGGTATCGCGGTGATCGAGATGGCCTGCTGGGACATCAAGGGCAAGGCTCTCGGCGTCCCTGTCTGGCAGTTGCTCGGCGGCAAGGTCACCGACAAGGTCAAGGCGTACGCCAACGGCTGGTACACCACCGAGCGGACCCCGGAGGCGTACCACAAGGCCGCGCAGGAGGTCATGGCGCGCGGCTACAAGGCCCTCAAGATCGACCCCTTCGGCACCGGTCACTTCGAGCTGGACCACGAGGCGACCCTCTACTCCATCTCGCTCATCGAGGCCGTACGGGACGCGATCGGGCCCGACGCCGAGCTGATGCTGGAGATGCACGGCCGCTTCTCCCCCGCCACCGCCGTCCGGCTCGCCAAGGAGCTCGCGCCCTTCAAGCCGGCCTGGCTGGAGGAGCCGGTTCCGCCGGAGAACCTCAAGGCGCTGGAGAAGGTGGCGGCGAAGGTGGACATGCCGGTCGCGACCGGTGAGCGCATCCACGACCGCATCGAGTTCCGCGAGCTCTTCGAGAGCCAGGCCGTGGACATCATCCAGCCCGACGTCGGCCACATCGGCGGCATCTGGGAGACGCGCAAGCTCGCCGCGACCGCCGAGACCCACTACATGCTCGTCGCCCCGCACAACGTGGGTGGCCCGGTCCTCACCGCCGCTTCCCTCCAGGTCGGCTTCAGCTCCCCGAACTTCAAGATCCTCGAGCACTTCAACGACTTCGCGGACGCGGAGATCAAGAAGGTCGTCAAGGGCGCGCCCCAGGTCGTGGACGGCTACTTCCACCTCTCCGACGCCCCCGGCCTCGGCGTCGAGCTGGACACGGACGCGGCGGCCGAGTTCCCGCAGCAGCAGGCCCGCTTCGACCTGTGGGCCGACGGCTGGGAGCAGCGCAAGCCTTCCTCGCAGGGCGGTGCCGAGTGACGGCGCCCGGCACCGGGGTGGGCCGCGGGCTGCGGCTGGCCCGGCACCGCCGACCGGCGCCGCGGTGGTCACGCGCCGCCGCGGCGGTCCGAAGGGGCGGCCACCGCCCCTTCGGAACCCCGACACGCCACGTCGACATGGAGCAGTCATGAGCGCCGCCGCCCAGGCCGTCGTCATCGAGGCGCCGGGCGAGCACCGGCTCGTGCCTCACGAGTCCGTCGCTCCAGCCGCCGGGGAGGCCCTCGTACGGGTCCACGCGAGCGGCATCTGCGGCAGTGACCGTGAGGTGTACCAGGGCAACAGGCCCGAGGGGTACGTCCGTTACCCGCTCACGCCGGGCCACGAGTGGTCCGGCACGGTCGAGGCCGTGGGGCCCGGGGTTCCGGAGTCCCTCGTCGGGCGCAAGGTGGTGGGTGAGGGCTTCCGCAACTGCCAGGTCTGCGACCGCTGCCACGCGGGCGAGACGACCCTGTGCACCGCGGGGTACGAGGAGACGGGCTTCACGCAGCCCGGCGCTATGGCGGCCACGCTGACGCTCCCGGCACGGCTGCTCCATGTCCTCTCCGACGACGCGGACCTGACCGCCGCCGCCCTGCTGGAGCCGGCCGCCTGCATCGCGGCCGCCGCGCTCAAGGCGAACGCCCGGCCGGGCGAGAAGGTGGCCGTCGTCGGCACCGGGACACTCGGGATGTTCGCCGTGCAGTTCCTGAAGGCGGGCTCCCCGGGTGAGCTGCTCGTGGTCGGCACCCGCCCGGACCGCGCGGTCCTCTCCAAGGACTTCGGCGCCACGGACTTCCGTACCAAGGACGAACCGCTCCCCGACGACTTCGACGTCGTCATCGAGACCGCCGGGTCCGCAGACGCGGCCCGCACCGCCGCCTCGCTGCTCAGGCGTGGCGGACGGCTCGTCCTGACCGGTATCCCGGCTCCGGGTGCCGACGGACTCGATCCCACCGATCTCGTCGTACGGCAGCTGGAGGTGCACACCGTGTTCGGTGCGGCTCCGGAGGCCTGGGCGCACACGGTGCGAGTGTTCGGTGCCGGTCTGCTGAATCCGCTGCCGCTGGTCACCCACGAGCTGCCGCTGGAGGAGTTCGCGCACGCCATCGAGCTCGTCGGCTCCGGCGACCCGAAGGTCGGCAAGGTGCTGATCAAGCCATAGTTCCCGTGGCGCCCGCACCGCCCCACGAGCCGCACGCCGGTACGGAGACCCTGACACTCCGTACCGGCGTGCTTCCACTGACACGAACCATGTCCGAAACATCGAACGCGAAGAAGGACAGTTGTGACCGACGCCTCCGCCACGGCCGCCCGTCGACCCGGTGAGCCGCAGCTCGCCGCGCTCGGCCTGAGCGCGCCCGCCCTCGATCCCGCCGACGCCTCACCGCACAGCTTCCCCGGAGGTGGCCGTTGGCGCACCGAGATCCCTTCGTGCGAGGGTCCCGAGGCGCTGGCCGTGGTCCTCAAGGAGTCCTCGCGCCTCGATGTGCCGATCCACCGGATCAGCCAGGGCAGCGGTGTATGGATGCTGTCCGACGCCGAGATCACCGAGATGGTCGAGGCCACCGCGGAGCGCGACATCGAGCTCTGCCTGTTCACGGGCCCCCGCGGCACCTGGGACATCGGCGGCTCGACCCGTACCGACTCCCGCGGCGGGGGGCTGCGCGCCCGCGGTCATGACGCGGTCGCCGGGTGTCTTGAAGACGCCGTTCGCGCAACGGAGTTGGGCGTAAAGTGCCTCCTCGTGGCTGACGAGGGCGTGCTGTGGACCCTGCACCGGGCACGTGCGGCCGGCATCATCCCCGCCGACACGACGCTCAAGGTCTCCGCGCTGATCGGCCCGGTCAACCCTGCGGCGTACGCGGTGTACGAGCAGCTCGGCGGGGACTCGATCAATGTGCCCAGCGATCTGACCCTGGACCATCTCACGGAGATCCGCCGGGTCAGCGCGGCCCCCATGGACATGTACATTGAGGCCCCGGACGATCTCGGCGGCTATGTGCGGATGTACGAGGTCGCCGAGCTGATCCGGCGCGGCGCCCCGCTCTACCTGAAGTTCGGCCTGTCCAAGGCCCCCGGGATCTACCCCTACGGGGCCCACATGCGGGATCTGACCCTGAGCACGGCCAAGGAGCGGGTGCGGCGCGGTCGGCTCGCTCTCGACCTGCTCGCGCGGCACGGAGCGGACGGCGAGATGGCGCCGCTGGGCTCGAGGCTGCCCGGAAAGCTGAACCGGTTCGAAATTCCCTCATAACGTTCCGGATAAACCCTCTTCACAAAAGCTCACGCAGCCGCACACAATCCGACAGCCTCGTCAGATCGATCCGGCGCACCCTCACGTATCAAGGATGATGATCATGCGCAACCGCAGAAGTGCCCTCGCTGCCATAGCCGCGGCCTCTTCCCTCGCCCTCACCCTCTCCGCCTGTGGCCAGAACAGTGATGGTGGCAGCGAAGACACCAAGGGCGACGCCAAGGGCTCCACGGTGGGGATCGCCATGCCCACCAAGTCCTCCGAGCGTTGGATCGCCGACGGCGCCAACGTCGAGAAGGGCCTGAAGGCCAAGGGCTACAAGACGAAGCTGGTCTACGGTGAGGACGACCCGGACCAGCAGGTCTCACAGATCGAGAACCTGATCACCCAGGGTGTCAGCGCGCTGATCGTCGCGGCGATCGACAACAAGTCGCTGGACAACGTTCTCCAGCAGGCCGCCGACGCCGACATCCCGGTGATCTCCTACGACCGTCTGATCCTCGGCACCGAGAACGTCGACTACTACGCCTCCTTCGACAACGAGAAGGTCGGCGAGCTCCAGGGCGGCTACATCGTCGAGAAGCTCGGTCTGAAGGACGGCAGCAAGAAGGGCCCGTTCAACGTCGAGCTGTTCGCGGGCTCGAACGACGACAACAACACCAAGTACTTCTTCCAGGGCGCGATGAACGTCCTGCAGCCGTACATCGACAAGAAGCAGCTGGTGGTCAGGTCGGGCCAGACCAAGCTGAACCAGGTCACGACCCTGCGCTGGGACGGTGGCACCGCCCAGAAGCGCATGGACGACCTGCTGACCGCCGCGTACAAGAAGGAGCGCGTCGACGCGGTGCTCTCGCCCTACGACGGCATCTCCATCGGCATCCTCTCGGCGCTGAAGTCCGACGACTACGGCTCCAAGGCCAAGCCGCTGCCGATCGTCACCGGCCAGGACGCCGAGGTCGCCTCGGTGAAGTCGATCATCGCGGACGAGCAGAGGCAGACCGTCTACAAGGACACCCGCCAGCTCGCCGAGGTCGCCACCAACATGGTCGACTCCGTGCTGAACGACAAGAAGCCCGAGGTCAACGACACCAAGACCTATGACAACGGTGCGAAGGTCGTGCCCGCCTTCCTGCTCGAGCCCGTCAGCGTCGACAAGACCAACTACCAGAAGGTCGTCGTCGACTCGGGTTACATCAAGGAAAGCGACCTGAAGTAACCGCCGTTTCTCAAGGATTGGAAGGCACGACCATGGCGGGACCCGTCCTGGAAATGCGCTCGATCGTCAAGACCTTTCCCGGCGTCAAAGCGCTGTCGGACGTCACACTGACCGTCCAGCAGGGCGAGGTCCATGCCATCTGTGGGGAGAACGGCGCCGGCAAGTCGACCTTGATGAAGGTCCTCTCCGGCGTCCACCCGCACGGCAGTTACGAAGGAGACATCCTCTTCGAGGGTGAGCTCTGCTCCTTCAAGGACATCAGGGCGAGCGAGCAGCACGGCATTGTGATCATTCACCAGGAGCTTGCCCTGGTGCCGTATCTCTCCATCGCGGAGAACATCTTCCTCGGCAACGAGCACGCCACGCGCGGGCTAATCAGCTGGAGCGAGACGCTGAAGCACGGCTCCGAGCTGATGCGGCGAGTCGGACTGGGCGAGCACCCCGACACCCGCGTCGCCGACATCGGCGTGGGCAAGCAGCAGCTCGTCGAGATCGCGAAGGCGCTGTCGAAGAAGGTGAAGCTGCTCATCCTCGACGAGCCGACCGCGGCTCTGAACGACGAGGACAGCGGCAAACTCCTGGATCTGATCCTGGAGTTGAAGAAGCAGGGCATCACCTCGATCATCATCTCCCACAAGCTCAACGAGATCCGCAAGGTCGCGGACTCGGTGACGATCCTGCGCGACGGGCGCTCCATCGAGACGCTCGACGTGAAGGCTCCGGAGACGACCGAGGACCGGATCATCAGCGGCATGGTCGGCCGCGATCTCGAACACCGCTTCCCGGAGCGGACGCCGCATCACCCTGAGGAGGGTGCGGCGCCCGCCCTGGAGATCCGCAACTGGACCGCGCACCACCCGATCGACCAGCAGCGCAAGGTGGTCGACGACGTGTCGATCTCCGTGCGGCGCGGGGAGATCGTCGGGATCGCGGGACTGATGGGGGCGGGCCGTACCGAACTCGCGATGAGCGTCTTCGGGCGCACGTACGGCCGGTACGCGGGCGGCACGGTCCTCAAGGACGGCAAGGAGATCCGTACCAAAACCGTCCCGGAGGCGGTCAAGCACGGGATCGCGTACGTCACCGAGGACCGCAAGCACTACGGGCTCAACCTCATCGACACCATCAACCGCAACATCTCGCTGAGCGCCCTGAACAAGGTCTCGAAGCGCGGGGTCGTCGACGAGCACGAGGAGCGCCAGGTCGCCGAGGGCTTCCGCAAGTCCATGAACATCAAGGCGCCGACGGTCTTCGAGCCGGTGGGCAAGTTGTCCGGCGGCAATCAGCAGAAGGTCGTCCTCAGCAAGTGGATCTTCGCGGGTCCGGATGTGCTGATCCTGGACGAGCCGACGCGTGGCATCGACGTGGGTGCCAAGTTCGAGATCTATACGGTCATCGACAAATTGGCGGCCGAGGGCAAAGCGGTCGTCTTCATCTCCTCCGAGCTGCCCGAGCTGCTCGGTATGTGCGACCGCATCTACACCATGGCCGCGGGACGACTGACGGGTGAGTTCTCGCGGGCCGAGGCTTCGCAGGAAGTGCTGATGCGTCAGATGACAAAGGACAAAGAGGTAACACGATGAGCACGGATGTGACCGCCAAGACCCCGGCCGGCGCGCCGCCGGGCAAGAGCGGATCGGCTGCGGACGACGGTCTGCTGAAGCTGATGCTGGACGGCATGCGCCGCAACATGCGGCAGTACGGCATGCTGATCGCCCTCGGCCTGATCGTGGCGCTGTTCGCCGTGTGGACCGACGGCGACCTGCTCCTGCCGCGCAACGTCTCCAACCTGGTGCTGCAGAACAGCTACATCCTGATCCTCGCGATCGGCATGATGCTCGTCATCATCGCGGGCCATATCGACCTGTCGGTCGGCTCGCTCACCGCGTTCGTCGGCTCGATCGCCGCGGTACTGATGGTCAACAACGACATCGCCTGGCCAGTGGCCGTGGTCATGTGCCTGGCGCTGGGAGCGGCCGCAGGCGCGATGCAGGGCTTCTTCATCGCGTATCTGGGGATACCGTCCTTCATCGTCACCCTTGCCGGAATGCTGCTCTTCCGCGGTCTGACCGAGATCTTCCTGGAGGGCCAGACCATCGGCCCGTTCCCGAAGGGGCTGCAGAAGGTCGCCAACGGCTTCCTGCCCGAGGTCGGCCCGAACACCAACTACCACAACCTCACCCTGCTGCTCGGCTTCGCGCTGATCGCGTTCGTGGTGCTCCAGGAGATGCGCGACCGCAAGCGTCAGCAGGAGTTCGCCCTGGACGTGCCGCCGGCCAAGCTCTTCATCCTCAAGCTTGTCGCGCTGGTCGCCGCCATCCTCACCGTCACGATGCTGCTCGCCAGTTACAAGGGCACTCCGGTGGTGCTGCTGATCCTCGGTGTGCTGGTCGTCGGCTTCGGCTATGTGATGCGCAACGCCGTCATCGGCCGCCATGTGTACGCGATCGGCGGCAACCTGCCCGCGGCCAAGCTGTCGGGTGTGAAGGACAAGAAGGTCACCTTCCTGGTCTTCCTGAACATGGGCATGATGGCAGCCCTGGCGGGAATGGTCTTCGCGGCCCGCTTCAACGCGGCCTCGCCCAAGGCCGGTCTCAACTTCGAACTCGAGGCGATCGCCGCCTCGTTCATCGGCGGCGCCTCCATGAGCGGCGGCGTCGGCACGGTCCTCGGCGCCATCATCGGCGGCCTCGTCCTGGGCGTGCTGAACAACGGCATGAACCTCGTCGGCGTCGGCACCGACTGGCAGCAGGTCATCAAGGGCGTCGTGCTGCTGGCAGCGGTCGGCTTCGACGTGTGGAACAAGCGCAAGGTCGGTTCGTAAATCCATCTGTACGAGGTACGGGGGCCCTTGTGGGCCCCCGTACCCATGTCCGCCCACGGCCACAGGAGGCAGGAAGCCGGTGAAGGAGCTTTTCGGCAAGCTCGCCGACGGGACGAAGATCTACCGCTGGTCGCTGGAGAACGGCGGCACACGCCTGAAGGTCCTCTCCTACGGCGGCATCGTCCAGTCCCTGGAGATCCCCGACAGCCGCGGCCGGTACGCGAACGTGTCCCTCGGTTTCGCCAACATCGAGGACTACGTGGCCTCCAGCCCGTACTTCGGCGCACTGATCGGCCGGTACGGAAACCGCCTGGACAAGGGCAAGTTCACCCTGGACGGCAAGGCGTACCAGGTGGACGTCAACGACGGCGAGAACAGCCTGCACGGCGGCGCCGAGGGCTTCGACAAGCGGGTGTGGGACATCGAGCCCTTCACCGAGGGCTCCGACGTCGGCCTGTACCTGCACCACACGTCCGTCGACGGCGAGATGGGCTATCCCGGCACGCTGAAGACGAAGGTCACGTACACCCTGACCCAGCAGGGCGACTGGCGCATCGACTACGAGGCCACCACCGACCGGACGACGGTCGTCAACCTCACCAACCACGTGTACTGGAACCTCGCGGGCGAGAGCAGCGGTTCCATCCACGACCACGAGCTGACGATCGCCGCCTCCCGCTACACCCCGGTCGGCAAGGGCCTCATCCCCACCGGTGAGCTTGCCCCCGTCGCGGGCACCCCCTTCGACTTCCGCGTCAAGAAGACCGTCGGCGGGGACCTCCGCGGGGCGCACCAGCAGCTGCTGCACGCGCAGGGCATCGACCACAACCTGGTGCTCGACAAGGGCGTCACGGCCGAGCCCGAGCACATCGCGACGCTGAGCGACCCGTCGTCGGGCCGCACCCTGTCGATCTCGACGACCGAGCCGGGCGTGCAGTTCTACTCCGGGAACTTCCTCGACGGGACGCTCGTCGGCACCGGCGGCACCGTGTACCGCCAGGGCGACGCGCTGTGCCTGGAGACCCAGCACTTCCCCGACTCGCCGAACCAGCCGGAGTTCCCGTCCACCACGCTCCGGCCGGGCCAGACGTACCGCTCGGCGACTGTCCACTCGTTCGGCCGCTGAAACGTTCCGGGAGAACAAATCTCCCCAGGTTTCCCATCAGTTGAACACAGCCCCATTTTCGCCCGTACAAGAGGGCGGCCCGCATCATGTCCGCGCGGGCCGCCCCCACGGACGGAGGGTCCATGGCCGACAACGTCACCTCGCTTTTCCGCACCGGCGCGCACAGCCCCTCGATGGCCGCGCTGGCACGAGAGAGCGGGGAGTCGGGTCCGCTGGACTTCTGCATCCCGTGCAATCCGTACTTTCCGACGCCCGCGATGTTCGACGAGCTGACGCACCGGCTCCGCGAGATCATCACGTTCTACCCGAGCAGCGCCGACACCATCACCGGTGAGCTGTGCAATCTGCTCCAACTGCCCCCGCAGTGTGTCGCGATGGGCAACGGATCGACCGAACTGATCACCTGGATCGACCACTTGCTGGTCCGCGAGTCCCTGGCCATCCCCGTACCCACCTTCGGCCGCTGGACCGACCAGCCGATGGAGACCGGCAAGCGCGTCGACATGTTCCCGCTCCAGGAGAGCAACGGCTTCGCCCTCGACCCGGCCCAGTACATCCAGTTCATCCGCTCCCGCGGCAGCCGGGTCGCCGTCATCTGCAACCCGAACAACCCCGACGGCGGCTTCCTGCCCCGCCAGACGATCCTCGCCTTCTGCGACGCCCTCGCCGATCTGGACCTGATCATCATCGACGAGTCGTTCCTGGAGTTCGCCGACGCGGAGGCCGAGCCGAGCGTCGTCGAGGACGCGGTGATGCGCCCCAACGTGGTCGTGCTGCGCAGCCTCGGCAAGAACTTCGGCCTGCACGGCATCCGCTTCGGCTACCTGGTCGCCAACCCGTCCCTGGCCGGCAAGATCCGCTCCATGCTGCCGAAGTGGAACCTCAACTCCTTCGCGGAGACTGTGGTGTTCATGCTCCGGGACCATGGCGCCGAGTATCTGGAGAGCCTGCACCAGGTCCGCCGCGACCGCCTCGACATGGCCCGCCAGCTGTCCCAGCTGCCCGGTCTGACCGTGTATCCGTCCCAGGGCAACTTCCTCTTCGTGCGCCTCCCCGTGGGCGCCGAGGGCACCGTGGTCCGGGATCAGTTGCTCACCGAGCACCGGATCCTGGTCCGCGAGTGCGGCAACAAGATCGGCTCGTCCAGTCGCTTCCTGCGACTCGTGGTCCGGCCTCAGGTGGATGTGCGTCGCCTGGTGTCCGGCCTGGAGTCGGTGCTCTACGGGTCCAGGAGGGGAGCCGCCGTGCCCGAGCCGAACAACAACTACAGCTCGGGTACGGCGGCCGTGGACCGGCTCGTCAGCTCCACGAACGGATCGGGCATGCAGGGCCTCGCGGCCGCGGCCCAGGGGCAGGGGCAGGACCAGCGGCAACAGCAGCCGCAGTTGGCGCCGGTCGCCCAGTGGCCGCAACAGCAACAGCAACAGCAACCTCAACTGGCGCCCGTGGCTCAGGAGCGGCAGCAGCAGGGGCTGCTTACCGCTGTGGGCGCCATGGGGCAGGGACAGGGGCAGAGGCAGGGGCAGGGGCAGGGGCAGGGTTTTGGTCAGCAAGGCCAACAGCCTCAGCAGCAGCCGATGACCGCGATGGCTCAGGCCCAGCAGCAGGCCGGTCTGAGTCCCGTGGGCGCGGGTCAACCCCAGCAGCAGCCGGGTCTGAGCCCGGTGGCCGCGAACGGCCAGCCCCAGCAGGAACCTTGGCTGACCCCCGTGGGCCAGCCTCAGCCCCAACAGCAGCAGCCGGGCCTCACGCCGGTCGCCCAGCCCGGCCCGCAGCCGATGCCGCAGCCCACCCGCTGGCCGGCCGCCGCCGCGTCCCGCGGCACCCCTTGGCCGGAAGCGCCCGCGAACAACCGGGTCGGCTGACCGACGAGCCGGACCGGTTGCCCGGAGGCCTCGCTCTTCCCGCGACGAGGCCTCCGCCGGCCGGGAGGATCGGGCGAGTCGCCCAGGACCTTCGCCAGCAGGTCCCATGTCCTCCCGGCCGTGGCGCTCCGCTGGGTTGGGCGGTTTTAAACTGCGGGTGCGTTGGGGCTGGTCGCGCAGTTCCCCGCGCCCCTAAAAGGGAAGGCCTGCGGCCTCCTTTAGGGGCGCGGATACCGCACCGGACTTCATCAAGGCCGCTCAGGCCGGTCGTAGCTGCCACTGCTGGCAGTTGTTGTTCAGCCAGGCCCACTGCCGTACGTCCGCTCCGTCGGCGGTGGAGCAGTCGGTGACGTCGGCGACCTTGCCGGTGGCCTGGTTGACGATCCGTACGTAGCCGCCGCTCGTGGCGTGGAACCGGAACCGCTGGCAGGTGTTGTTCAGCCACGACCACTGGCGCAGGTCGGCGCCGTCGGCCGAGGAGCAGTCCGCCGTGTCCAGCACCTTGCCGCTGGCGACGTTCACCAGACGGTGTGTGTCGTCGCCAAGGTCCTCCAGACGCCAGCGCTGGTTGTTGCCGCCGCTGCACGCCCACTGCTGCACATTGGCTCCGTCGGCGCTGGAACTGCCCGCCACATCAAGGCACTTGCCGCTGTTGCGGTTGACGACCGTGTACGTCGTCGAGGCGGCGGACGGCTCCCCCGAGGGCCCGGGGAGCGAGGCGCCGAGCCTCACCGGCGTACCGAAGTTCGGCGTACCGTCCGAGTTCCAGCTGATCTTCTGCGCCCGCGCCGTACGCCCGTTGTCGCAGCCCTCGCTCGCCTGGTCGTTGGCGTGGTAGACGAACCAGTCCTCGGCGCCGTCGGGCGACTTGAAGTGGCCGTGGTGGCCGGGCCCGTAGACGCCGTTGGCGTCGTTGCGCTGGAAGACGGGCGTGGACTTCTTCGTCCAGGAGGCGGCGGCCAGGGGGTTGGAGCCGGTGAGGGTGAGCTGGCCGAGCTTGTAGTCGGGGGTCCAGCAGCCGCTCGCCGAGTAGATCAGCCGTGTCGTCCCGTTCCGCTGGAGGATCTCGGGGCCCTCGTTGACCGGGGCGCCCGAGCGCTCCCAGTCGTGCGTGGGCGTGGAGATCGTCGTGAAGGAGCCGCTGACCGTGTACGGGTTGGACATCCGGGCGGCGACCAGGTTCTGCGTACCGCCGCCGCTCGCGCTGCCGAACAGGTACAGGCTTCCGTTGATGGTCGCCACGGTCGGGTCGAGCATCCAGGTGCTGCCCAGCTGGTTCTTGTGCGTGTACGGGCCCATCGGGTCCGAGCCGGCGCTCTCCAGCACGTGGGTGCGCTGGGTGGGGATGTAGTCGGAGACGTTCTGGCCCGCGACGTAGTACAGGTACCAGCGGCCGTTCAGGAAGTGCAGCTCCGGCGCCCAGATGTTGCAGCAGCGCGAGGCCGCGTCACCCGTCCACACCTGGATGCTCGGCGCGCTCGACAGACCGGCGAGCGTCGGCGACTTGCGGATGGTGATGGCGTCCGTCCAACTCGTCGTCACCAGGTAGTAGTTGCCGTTGTGGTACGAGATCCAGGGGTCGGCGCCCTTCTGGGCCTTGACCGGGTTCGTGAAGGAGGCGGCGCTCGCGGAGTACTGCCCGAAGGACAGCGCGAGCAGCAGGGCCGCCAGCAGGGTCAGTAGGCGACGGGCCATCCGCTGCTCCAGTTCAGAAGGTTGATGCCGAGCTTGGGAGTGCCGTTGTCCTGGCCGTCGTAGTAGTGGTAGACGATCAGGTCGCCGTCCGCGTCGTTCATGATCGACTGACCACCGGGGCCGATGTACCGGCCGTGCGACTCCAGCACGGGCGTACCGCCGTTGTTCATCATGGCGACGCCGTTCTTGTCGCGGTACGGCCCGGTGATGCTGGTGGCGCGGCCGACCTTGACCTTGTACGTGGAGCTGGTGCCGGCGCAGCAGGTGTCGTACGAGGCGAAGAGGTAGTAGTAGCCGTTGCGCTTGACGATGTAGGGCGCCTCGACGGCCTTGGTCCCGGTCGGGCGGGACGCGAGGGAGTACCGGGTGGTGTTGGAGGAGAGTTGCTTCCCGGTGGACGGATTGATCTGGATCATCTTGATCCCGGTCCACCAACTGCCGAACGACAGCCACCACTTGCCGTCGTCGTTCACGAAGAGGTTCGGGTCGATGGCGTTGTAGTCGGTCGACGAGCTCGACGTGTAGACGACGCCCTGGTCACTCCAGCTGCCCGGTTGGCCGGTCGTCGACGTCGCAAGCCCGATCGCCGAGTTCTGGGAGCCGAAGGACGAGACGGAGTAGTACATCAGGTACTTGCCGCCGTGGTACGAGATGTCGGGCGCCCAGGCCTCCGGCACGGAGGAGTAGTTCCGCCACCAGCTGGGCTTGCTGGAGAAGGCGTCGGCGCCGTTCCTGAAGGCGGTGCGGTCGCCGGATGTCTTGCTGGAGATGCCGCCGCCGGTGGCGTAGAGCAGGTACTGGCCGGACGAGGTGCGGATCATCGTCGGGTCATGGGTGACGATGTCGCCGGTGACGCGGCCGGGGTTCGGGTACGCGGACGCCGTGCTCGGGACGAGGGCGAGCAGGATCGCGGCGGGAATGGCGAGGAGGGTGGTTCTGCGGGGGGTTCGCCCAGGGGTTCTGCGAGCGGTTCTTCGGGAGGTGCGGCTCACGCGGATCCTCCTACGAGTGGGGGTCGATCTACGGAGGTCGTTCGATATCCTGAACAGCGGTCACGACTTCGAACGGACCGTAGAATCGAACCCCTTGCGCGTCAACGGTTTGCGCAGCAACTTCCCTTACACCGGTCATCGAACGGCCTTCGACAACTCACCGGTCGCACAAGCGGCTTGACGTCACGGCGGGGGCGGCTGGGTCGGCGGGCCGACTGCGCGAACTACGCGAACTGGCGCCTACGGCGGTGGTGTGAGCCGCAGCCGTAGGCGACCGCGTGGCGAAAGGGCTCCGGTTCCGGCTCCGGCGGAGCATGAACCCTTGGCCGGCCTTGAAGGACGGCTCATGGTGTGCCGCCCGGCAGGACGACCGTCGGGACGGTCCCACGCGGACGCACGTACCCCAGATCGTCCACGCATGGTGGACCCATGACCCGTACCCCCCGAAAATCGTGAACAGAAAGCAGGAAGATGCCCTTCAGGCACTCAAACGAGCAATGCGTGAACACCACGGGGAGAAGCGCTCACGCTTTTGGGGATCAACCCCCGCGGCGTAGCGCGACGAAGACGAATTCCAGCCCTGGCCGGTCAGGCGCGTCCCGAACGTCCTCCACCACGTACCCCAGCGCGGCCAACTCCACCTCCGCCTCCTCCCGTTCACGGAATCGCAGGGTCGAGTCCGAGGTCATCACCTGCCCGTCCGCAGCGAACACATAGGTCGAGCGGAACGTCACCAGAGGCTCGCTGACTTCGATCAACTCGACCCAGTGCTCGACAGCGCCGACGCCCGGAATCTCCGTAACGCGGTACGAGGCCTCCCGGTTCCACGCCTCCCAGGCGCGCTTCGCGGGATCCCGGGTCTCGAACACGAACCGCCCGCCCGGCCGCAGCACGTCATGGACCCCTCGCAGGGTCTCCTGCCAGACCTGGGGGTCGACGATGGCCTGGGCGGCGTTCCCCGTCATGGTCGCGAGGTCAACTCGCAGCGACGGAAGCGCAGTTGCATCGCCATGGATCCAGCGCACCCGCTCGCCACCCGGCTTGGCCCGGGCCACATCGAGGGACGCGGCGGCAGGATCAACACCGACGACCTCGATCCCACGATCGGCCAGCCGAAGCGCGAACACGCCCGTCCCACAACCGACATCCAGCACCCGACGCGCCCCGAACTCCTCGACCACACGGACGTACGCATCGAGATCGCGGCGATCGGAATCAACGGCGTCGTAGATCGCAGCGAGCCGCGGATGCCCGAACAACTCGTCAGCCATGCGACCGAACGTATCCGGAGATGACACTCGACTGCCGCTCGTTTTCGGCGGCCGACGGGGTCAGCATGGGTCGGGGGCTGCCTCCGTGAGCAACTCCGCCAGGCCGTCCACGAATTCGGTCAGCCAGTCCAGTCGTGGTCCGCTGCGGGCGACCCGGAATCCGTGGCGACGACCATGGAACGCGGCCTGGACCGCGTGTAGTTGGGCCCATCGCCGCACTCGTCCGCGATCGAGTTCCGCGGCCTCGGCGAACACGTCCAGCACACGGCGAACCGCCTTGCGCAGGTCGTCCGCTTCGAGGAGCCGCAGGGCGCCCGCCTTGAGCAACGTGCCGCCGTCGTAGGCGGGATCGCCCGCGTAGCCCTTCGGGTCGACGGCCAGCCAGGGCTCGCGGTCGGCGCGCAGGATGTTGCGGGCGTGCAGGTCGCCATGGATGACGGTGTCCGGCTGGGTGCGGCCCAGCTCGCGGATGGTCGCCAGAGCGGCGTCCAGCACATGACGCGGCAGGGTGTGCGGCAACTCCCCGGCGTCCTTGCACAGTTGCTCCTCCCAGGCGTCGGCCTGCTCACGCAACCGGGGCAGCCCGGGCGGTGCGGGGACGGCAAGGCGGCGGTTGAGCCGCCCGGCCACCGTCACCACCTCGTCGTCGTCCTCGACCTCGGCCAGAGTCGACGTCCGGGCCCGCTCCAGCAGCATCGCGAACCGCTCGTCGTCACGCTCGTACAGCCGGACGGCCCCGCGCCCGCCCCACACCGTGAACGCGTCCGGTTCATGGACGTTGCCGGGATGCGGGAACGACACCTTCAGCACAGCGGCGCCCTCGTCCCGCCGCCGCACCGGGACGATGACCCCGACCCCGCCATGCATGACGTCACCGTCGGGCACACACTCCCAGCGCCTCAGCAACTCGCCCACGATCCCGGGCAGTTCGGCAAGCCACGCCGCTCCGGGCTCGCCTTCTCGCTCGACGGTGCTCCGCACGAACACCTCTGGTATCCGGATCATCCGGACACCTTACGCCCCAGCAGACCGCCCCTCACTGCCCCGCAAGGGCACTGGGTGGTGGGAGCCGTGCCCGGGACAATGGCCCCATGACGACTTCTCACCTGGTCTCCGCGACCGAGTTGGAACGATCACCCGTGGTCGCCAACAACGCGATGAACCGCGAGCGCGGTCTGGCCGGTGTGAACAGCTACGCCCGTGAGCTCGGTTTCGCCCCCCTCGAGTACCTGGCAGAGCGCGCCACCGCCCCGTCGTGGCTCGATCTGTGCTGCGGCGAGGGCCGCGCCCTGCACCAGGCCGCGTCCGCTCTGCCTGCCGACGCAGTACTCACCGGCGTCGACCTGGTGGGGCCGCTCGTCCCTGTGCCGACACCGCCCACGGTGGAACTGGTCATCGCCTCTGTCTCGCACTGGGCACCGAAACGGACGTACGACCTGATCACCTGTGTGCACGGCCTGCACTACGTCGGCGACCAGCTCGGCCTGCTCGCCGGGGCCGCCTCCTGGCTCGCTCCCGACGGCCTGCTGCTCGCCCACTTCGACCCCGACTCGATCCGCTGGGCCGACGGTTCACCTGCCGGGCGGGCTGCCGTGACAGCGTTGCGCACAGTCGGCTTCCGCTACAGCGCCCGCCACCATCGCCTCACGCTCCAGGGGGCACGCAGCAGAAGGCTCCCCTTCCGCTACCTGGGAGCCGACCCGGCCGCCGGCCCGAACTACACGGGCCAGCCTGCGGTCGCGTCCCACTACGACCCTGACGAGGTGGCAGCCTCCGAATAGGCGGCGCGCTGCGGCGGTGAGGGTGGTGTTTCGGGGTCGCGCACAGTAGAACTGGGCCCCATGTCTGATCAGCAGCCAGCCCCTCACCCGGCCCAGATGCCCGGTGCGCCCTGGGCGTACGCGCCACCGCAGGCCTGGCCGGTCAGCGCCATGTACCGGCGACGGGCCCGCATTCTCACCTGGCTCACAGTCATCATCGCGGTCTTCATGGTGGTTGCGCTCGTGGTGAGCATTGTCTTCCTTGTACTTGCGGACGCGGACACTCGGAACGCTGCCCTCGGTTACCTCGCCCTCGTTCTCTGGGTCGGGATCGCCGCTGCGATCCCAGTCCTGCTCGCGGTCGCCATCCCCGGTGCGGCCATGAGGCGGCGCGTGCGGCAGCAGCGACAGGCGGGGATCCCATTTTGGTGAGGCGCCGCCAGGCGTGCACGACGGCGGCGGTGGCGAGCGGACCTCGCGGTCCGGGAAGAAGACGTACATCCAGCTGTCGCACACGGTGGAGTGGGCGATCGTCGACCGCTTGAGGCAGCGCCCCTAGGCCCCCTGGCCAGGGCCGATAACCGGACATGCCGAAGGGCGTCCACTCGTTGTCGAGTGGACGCCCTTCGGCATGACTCAGGGTGCGTAGATGGCCTCGATCTCGTCGGCGAAGTCCCGCATCACCACGTGGCGTTTCAGTTTGAGGGACGGAGTCAGATGGCCGGATGCCTCGGTGAACTGGACATCGAGGATGCGGAACTTCCGCACCGACTCCGCCTTCGACACCGCCGCGTTGCCATCGTCGATGGCGCGCTGGATCTCGGCGAGCAGCTCGGGGTCCTCGCGCAGCCGCGCCACCGGGATGTCCTCCGCCTTGCCGTGCTGCGCGGCCCAGCGTGGCAGGAACTCGCCGTCCAGTGTCACCAGCGCCCCGACGAACGGCTTGGCCTCGCCGACCACCATGCACTCGGCGACCAGTGCATGGGCGCGGATACGGTCCTCGATCACGGCCGGGGCGACATTCTTGCCGCCCGCGGTGACGATGATCTCCTTCTTCCGGCCGGTGATGCGGAGGTAGCCCTCATCGTCCAGGGACCCCAGGTCGCCGGTGTGGAACCAGCCGTCGACCAGCGCTGCCGCGGTCGCCGTCTCGTTGTTCCAGTAGCCGTTGAAGATGTGCTCGCCGCGCAGCAGGATCTCTGTGTCGTCGGCGATGCGCACCGAGCTGCCCGGCAGCGGCAGGCCCACCGTGCCGATCTTCTGGCGGTCGTACGGGTTGAGGGTGGTCGCGGCGCAGGACTCGGCGAGGCCGTAGCCCTCCAGGACGGTGAGGCCGAGGCCGCGGTAGAAGTGGCCCAGACGTTCGCCGAGCGCGGCGCCACCAGAGAGGGCGTGCGTGGTCCGGCCGCCGAGGACCGCGCGCAGCTTGCTGAGGACCAGCCGGTCGAGCACCTTGTGCTTCAGCTTGAGCCCGACCCCGGGGCCGGACGGTGTCTCCAGCGCCCGGCTGTGGGCGATGGCCGTGTCCGCGGCGAGTTCGAAGATCTTCTCCTTGCCGCCCGCCCGGGCCTGGGCACGCGCCGAGTTGTACACCTTCTCGAACACCCTCGGTACGCCGAGCAGGAAGGTGGGCCGGAACTTCCCCAGTTCCTCGGTGACGTTCTTGACGTCGCTGACGTGTCCCACCTTGACCGGTGCCGCCATGGCCCCGACCTCGACGACCCGGGCCAGGACGTGCGCGAGCGGCAGGAAGAGCAGGATGGAGGAGTCCTCGCGGAACAGGGGGGTGTTGCGGGCGATGATGTTGCCGCACTCCGCGAGAAAGTTGCGGTGGGTGAGGACACAGCCCTTGGGCCGGCCGGTGGTGCCGGAGGTGTAGTTGATCGTGGCCACCGAGTCGGGGCCGGCCGCCGAGGCGTGCTCGTCGACCTGAGCGTCCGCCACATCACGGCCCATGGCGACGAGTTCCTTGATGCCACCCGCCTCGATCTGCCAGAGGTGCTTGAGCAGGGGCAGGCGTGGCCGCACCGCCTCCACCACGGCTTGGTGCGCCTCGGTCTCGACCAGGCACGCCACCGCGCCCGAGTCACTGGTGATCCACTCGACTTGCTCGGCCGAGGAGGTCTCGTAGACCGGAACGGAGACCGCGCCCGCACACCAGATCGCGAAGTCCAGCAGCGTCCACTCGTAGCGGGTGCGCGACATCAGGGCGACCCGGTCACCCGGCTGCACACCAGAGGCGATCAGGCCCTTGGCCACACCGCGGACCTCGGCGAGGAACTCCGTGGCGGTGACGTCCTGCCACTCGCCCGAGACCTTGCGGGCGAGCACGGCCCGGTTGGGATACTGGGCGGCGTTGCGGAGGATGATGTCCACCAGGTTGCCGTCCGACGGAACGTCGTACAAGGCCGGAACACTGAACTCGCGCAAGACCGTTGCTCCTTGTCGGCGTGGCCACGGAGGGGAACGCCGCAGCGGAGGCTGGGTGCTGACGGCCCGGAGGCTACCAACAAGTAAGGATCAGGTACAGGTACAGGTTGAGCCCGACTGCAGGCCGAGGCCGACGCGAAGGGCCTGAACGCCTGGGAGGTGAACGTCGACTCCACGGTCTGCCTGGCCTAGGCCGCGACGGGCCGCCGCTCCTCGGCGGACTCGGTCTCCGCCGTCTGCTCCTTGCGGTACGCGCGGATCGAGTACGTCAGGGCGGCGGCCCACAGCGCGTACAGGAGTACGTAGACGGGAGTGCTCAGCGAGCTGGACGCGCCGACCCAGTCGCTCTTCAGCAGCGTACGGACATTCGTCACGATAATGACGCCCCCGACCGCGGACCCCAGAACGCGCGGCGGAACCAGCCGCACCAGCCACGCCGCGATCGGCGCCGCGATCAGCCCGCCGAGGAGAAACGCCGCGACCCAGCCCCAGTTGAGGCCCTGCGAGCCCAGCGAGAAGAGGAAACCCAGGCTCGCCGCCACCGCGACCAGGAACTCGCTCGTGTCGATGGAGCCGATCACCTTGCGCGGCTCCATACGCCCGCTGGCCAGCAGCGCCGGCGTACCCACCGGCCCCCAGCCGCCCCCGCCCGTCGCGTCCAGGAACCCGGCGACCACCCCGAGCGGCGACAGGAACCTCTTGCGCAGCGGCTTGCCGAGATTGCCCTTGGGCATGCCGCGGAGCGTGAACCGGGACATCACGTACAGCCCGAGCCCGAGCAGGATGAGCGACATCACCGGCTCGGCGACCGCGGTGGACAGCTGGGACAGAACGGTCGCACCGAGGAACGCGCCCACCGCCCCCGGCACCCCGATCTTGGCGACGACCTTCCAGTCCACGTTCCCGAACCGCCAGTGCGCGGCGCCGGACATCAGCGTCGTACCGATCTCCGCGAGGTGAACCGTGGCCGAGGCCGCGGCCGGGTTGGTGCCCATGGCGAGCAGCAGGGTGCTCGAGGTGACGCCGTAGGCCATGCCCAGGCTGCCGTCGACCAGTTGGGCACCGAGGCCCGCCAAGGCGAGCAGTACCAGGGTGCGCATACGAGTCCGTCCCGCCTTTCCTAGCTTTCCTACCGACTCAGTAGGGATCGACGGGCCGACGGTAGTGGTTCAAGCTGAGAAGAAGTTAAAAACGATGTGGAGACGCCTTGGAGTCGGGCGACTTCCGACACCCCGACGGTGCTGTGCTCCACGATCGTCGTCAGACCGAGTGAGGCAGGCGTCACTGCCATGCTCGACCGTGACTGCTCCCTTGTTCGTTTCTGCGCGCCGTTCCTCTACGCTCGATGAGGTCATCAACTACCGCGTGACATCTGCCCGGTGACGGAGTGGGCGTGGAGTGCGCGTCCCCGCTCCACGTCACCACTGGACGACTTCAGGCGCAGCCACGGGTCGGCACATCCGGACGCCGACGACCCCGTTGGCGCGTCCCGCCGGGCAGCGAAAGGGATGCGCCGTGCCTTCGGCTTCGGCGAACTACCGCACCTTGCTGCGCACTTCGGGTGCCGCGGCCTTCTTCCTTCCCGCCGCTGTCGGGCGTCTGGGCATCGCCATGACGGGCATCGGCATCGTCTGGCTGGTGCACGCACGCACCGGGTCGTATGCCGCCGCGGGTCTCGTCACCGGCGGGTTCGCTGTCGCGGACGCCGTCGCCGGGCCCCAGATCGGGCGCCTTGTCGACCGGTTCGGGCAGGCGCGGGTGCTTCCCTGCGCGCTGGGCGCACATGCCGGGGCCGTGGCGCTGCTGCTCGTCGGCGCCGTTCCGGACCTCGTCGCCGGAGTGCTCGTCGGGGCAACGCTGCCCCAGCTCAGTGCCCTGTCCGCCGCTCGCTGGTCCGCCCTGCTGTCCGGCGAACGGGCTGCCGCGTTGCCCACCGCCTTCGCCCTGGAGGCCCTCGCCAACGGCGTGTCCTACCTGGCCGGCCCGGCCCTGGTGAGCGTCCTCGGTGCGGCGGGCCGCCCGGGCGCCGGGGTGCTGCTCGCCGCCGCGCTCGTCGTCGGCGGCGGGCTCGCCCTCGCCGCCCAGCGCCGCACCATGCCACCCCTCACCGGCCGCGCCGAACGCCGGCACGCCGGACGCGCCCTGCTCCGCTCCGCATTCCTGCGGCAGGTCGCGCTCGGCCTCGCGCTCGGGGTGTTCTTCGGCGCGATGCAGGTGTCCGTCGCCGCGTACGCCGTCGGACGCGGCACGCCAGACGCGGCGGCGCTGCTCTATTTCGCCTCCAACTGCACCAATTTGGTGGGTGGTTGGGCCTACGGAGCATGGTGCCACGGCGGCTCACCCCGGCGCCGCCAGGCCGCAGCCGCCGCCTGCCTCACCCTCGCGAGCCTCCCGCTGACCTTCCTCGACGCACCCCTCGCGGTCGGCGCCACCCTCGCCCTGACCGGGCTCGCCGTGCCGGTTCTGCTGATCCTCGCCTCCGTCCTCACAGAGTCGTCGGTCCCGCGCGTCGTCCTCACCCAGGCGTTCACCTGGGGCAACTCCGCAAGCGCGGCAGGATCAGCGGGCGCCGCCGCGGTCGCGGGGCGGGTGGTGGACGCGGGCGGTGCGCACGGCGGTTTCGGTGTGGCGGCGGGGGCCGCGGTGGTGATGACGGTCCTGGCGCTCGGCGGTCTGCGGGACTCATCACCGGACGTGCCGAAGTCGTCCGCGCCCGCGGAAACCACGGCGCCGAACCCGCCGGCCACACGGCGGGGTTCGTCCACGAACCGCAGGGCGCCCTGAACTCCATGACCTGCAACGGGCGCCCCGCCTCTTCAGCAGATCTACTCTCATCTGCGCATCTCGGACGACTCCCTGTGCGAGCCCGCCCCTTGCGAACGGATCGTCATTGCGGTACGTCGGTCATGGCGCGGATTGGTGATCCGGAAGAAACTCCCTAACCGCGCCGCGCGATCAGCGCCGCCACCCCGTCGAGCACGACCCCGAGTCCGAACTCGAAGTCCGCGTCCGGCTCGTCCGCCTGGTCCAGGGCCTCGGATTCGAGGACGCGCGTGACGGCCGGGTGGCGTTCGGGGTCGGTGAGGGTGGCGAGGGTGCGCTGGTAGCGGCGCAGGACCTCCTCGGGGGTGTGGCCGCTCGCCGTGTACGCGGCGTCCAGCTCGGACATCAGCGTCGCCTCGTTGCGCACATAGCCGCTGACCAGCATGATCACGCCGAGTTTCGTGCCCTCGTCGAGCCCGGTGCCGTCAAGGGCCGCGAGGCCGGACTCCATCCACGCCACCGACTTGGGGCTCGCGGGCGGCCCGGAGACCGGGATCCGCAGGAGCCACAGGTTCTCGTAGAAGAACGCCCGCTGCGCCCTCGCCCACCGGGTCAGGCCCGCGCGCCAGCCGGACCCTTCGGGCAGCGGTTCGGGGGGCGCGGGCGTGACCGCCTCCTGCATCAGGATGTAGAGCTCGTCCTTGGCGCCGACGTACCGGTAGAGCGACATCGGCGAGGCGCCGAGCTCCTTGGCGACGCGCCCCATCGACACCGCCCCGACGCCCTCGGCGGCCGCGACGCCCACCGCCGCGGCCACGATGCGGTCCAGGCTGAGCCCCGGCTTCGGCCCCTTCGAGGGGCGGGCCCTGAAACCCCAGGCCGTCGCGAGGCTCGCGGGAAGGCCGGTGTCCTCGTCCGCCGCCGCCATCCGCGTCGCCTCCCTCTGCGCATCCGGGACCGTTCCTCGGGCCTCCGGCTTGACGTACATCCTAGTTCTGCGTAACCCTTACACAGTAATGCGTAAGGGTTACGCAGTAAGTAGTCATGGAGAGGCGAGGCCATGCCCGACGCACCCGCCATCGAGGCCACCGGCCTCCGCAAGACCTACGGAAAGGTCGAGGTCCTGCGCGGTCTCGACCTGACGGTGCCGCGCGGCACCGTGCACGCCCTGCTCGGCCCGAACGGCGCGGGCAAGACCACCATCGTGCGCATCCTGGCCACGCTCACCGAGGCCGACGCGGGCACCGCCAGGGTCGCCGGGCACGACCTGCGCACCGAGCGGGCCCGGGCCCGCCGCGCGATCAGCCTCACCGGCCAGTTCGCGGCGGTCGACGAGATGCAGACCGGCGCGGAGAACCTGCGGATGATGGCCCGGCTCGCCCGCACCCACGGCGGCGCCCGCACCTCCCGCGCCGCCGCACGCACCCGGGCCGCCGAACTCCTCGACCGCTTCGACCTCGCCGACGCCGCCGACCGCCTGGTCAAGACGTACTCGGGAGGCATGCGGCGGCGCCTGGACCTGGCCGCGTCCCTGGTGGGCGAACCCGAAGTGATCTTCCTGGACGAGCCGACGACGGGCCTCGACCCGCGCAGCCGCCAGGAGCTGTGGAGCGTGGTGCGCGAGCTGTCGGCGCGGGGTACGACGGTCTTCCTGACCACCCAGTACCTGGAGGAGGCCGACCGGTTGGCGGACCGTATCGCCGTGCTCCACCGCGGCGAGCTGGTCGCCGAGGGCACCTCCGAGGAGCTGAAGCGGCGCGTCGCGGGCCACCGCCTCGACGTCGTCCTGACCGACCCGGCCGCCTATCTGCGCCTGGTGTCACAGGCGGCGTACAGCGAGCCCGAGACCCGCACCCTGGGCTTCCCCACCGACGGCGGCGCGCCCCAAGTGCGGGCGCTGCTCGACGCGTTGGACCCCGACGGCACGGCCATCGAACGGTTCTCGCTGCACACGGCCACCCTCGACGACGTCTTCCTGACCCTCACGAAGCCGACACAGCCCGCACACCAGGAGCCCAGCCATGTCTGACGCACTCATCATGACCGGCCGCTCCGTCCGGCTCAGCCGCCGCAACGTCGATGCCCTGATCATGGCCATGGCGCTCCCGGTGATGCTGCTCCTGATCTTCGTGTACTTCTTCGGCGGAGCCATCAACACCGGTACGAAGTACGTCACTTACGTCGTCCCCGGCGTCCTCCTGCTGTGCGCCGGCTTCGGCTCGGCCAGCACCGCCGTGGCCGTCACCGAGGACCTCAAGGGCGGCATCATCGACCGCTTCCGGTCCCTCGACATCGGCGGCACCCCCATCCTGGCGGGCCACGTCCTCGCCTCCACGGCCCGGAACCTGATCGCCACCGCCCTGGTCTTCGCGCTCGCCTTCGCGATCGGCTTCCGCCCCTCGGCCGGCCCGGGCGGCTGGCTCGCCGCGATCGGCCTCCTGGTCGCCTACATCGCGGCACTCTCCTGGCTGTCCGCCGCGGTGGGCCTGCTCGTCAAGTCCCCCGAGGCAGCCGGGGGTTTCACCTTCTTCGTGAGCTTCCTGCCCTACCCCAGCAGCGCCTTCGTGCCAACCGACACCATGCCGTCGTGGCTCCAGGGCTTCGCCGCCCACCAGCCCGTCACCCATGTCATCGAGGCGGTACGCGGACTGCTGCTCGGGCAGCCGGTGGGCTCGACGGGGTGGGTGGCGCTCGCCTGGTGCACGGGCATCCTCGCCGCCTCGGCGGCCGCTTCAGGAGCGCTGTTCAAGCGGCGTACGGCTTAGGCGTGTTGCCGGGGTCGCCGACCCGGCGCCCTCAACGGCAACGGACGATGGCGATGGCCTCGCGTATCCGGCGGCTCACGGCCGCCGCGGGCATGGTCGAGGAGGGGACCATCCGGGAGCACATATTCAAGGCCGGCCGGTGGCGTGACTCCGTCGTCCACGCCATGCTCGACCGCGAATGGGCCGCTGCCTCCAAAAGGCTCACGCCTTGATGCAGTACCAGCGTGGGGATAGGCAAAGGAGCCCACGGGTAGGGCGGGTAGCTGTCGTGGGAATGTGACAGTGACGGGGTCGAGTGTCACATTTCCGCGATCACACCCCCGTACTCCAGAGGTCTTGCCGCGCAGGGCGAGGCGTGAGCGCAGCCGGGGCGCTCGGGCCGTCGGGCAAACCGGCAGCGGCTTGTTCGGGTCTCGTCCTACGGTGAGGGCCATGAAGCTGGGGAAGGGGAACTGACTATGGACATCCTGCTCATTGGCGGCCTGTGGCTGGACGGATCCGTGTGGGGCCGCGTCGCGTCCGCACTGGAGTCGCTCGGCCATCGCCCGGTGCCGCTCACTCTCCCGGGCCAGGGGGACGGCCTCGCGTCCGCCACGCTCGACGACCAGGTGGCGACGGTGCTCGCCGCGGTGGACGCGGCGCCCGGCAAGCCCATGGTGGTGGGGCATTCAGCCGCATGCACGCTGGCCTGGCTTGCCGCCGACCGGCGGCCGGAAGGGCTGGCCAAGGTCTGCCTCATCGGCGGCTTCCCGTCCGCCGACGGTCAGCCGTACGCCGATTTCTTCGAGGTGAGGGACGGCGTCATGCCCTTCCCGGGCTGGGACCCCTATGAAGGGCCGGACGCCGCCGACCTCGACGACGAGGCCAGGCGAAAGTTCGCGGCTGCAGCGATTCCCGTGCCCGCAGCCGTCGCCAAGGGCGTGGGGCGGCTGACGGACGAGCGGCGGCTCGACGTCCCGGTCGTGGTCGTATGCCCGGAGTTCACGCCCGCCCAGGCGCAGGAGTGGATCAACGCCGGCGACGCCCCGGAACTCGCCCGGGCCAAGCACGTCGACTTCGTCGACATCGACTCGGGCCACTGGCCCATGGTCACCAAGCCCACCGAGCTGGCCCGAATCCTGGCCGAGGCGGCCGACAGGCCCTGATGAGCAGCCCCACGCGACCGCCGCCGCAGAGGGCTGAGTCGCATGGCGTGAGCACTTCTCTGCGTCGCGTTCACGCAGTGCTCGTTTGAGCGTCTGGAGGACATGCTGCCGCTTTGTGTTCACGCTTTTTGCGGGGTAGGGGTCATGGGCCCGTGAGGCGTGGCCCTCCCCCCACGCCTCCGCACGACGAGCTTCTGCCGGTGGACCGGTGAACGTACTAACGAAGCCGGATCACGTTCCAGGACAAGGGCTCCAGGACAGCGTTCAGCGTGCCGTCCTGGAGGGTGGTGCCGTCGACGGGGTGCGGGGTGACGCGGTCCGGGTTGTCGAGGGTGTTGCGGGCGTCGGGGTCGGCGTCCGCGAGTGCGGTGTGCTCGACCAGGGAGGTCAACTCCAGTCCGTTCAGGGCTACTTGGAGAGGGAGCGCCTCCGTGCGGCTGCGGTTGACCGCGAACACCGTCACCGAGCCGTCCTCCGCCCGTACGGCCGTGGCGTGCAGCAGGTCCGTCTCGCCGTACTTCTTCGTCTCGTACGTCGGTGAGTCGACCCGTACGTCGAGGACCTGGCCGCGGCCGTACTTCGAGGCCTGCGCGAACGGGAAGAACGTCGTCTGGCGCCAGGCCGGGCCGCCCGGCTCGGTCATGATCGGGGCGATGACGTTGACGAGTTGGGCGAGGCAGGCCACGGTCACACGGTCCGCGTGCCGGAGCAGTGCGATGAGGAGCGAGCCGAAGACGACGGCGTCGGTGACGCTGTAGTTGTCCTCCAGGAGGCGGGGGGCCTCGGGCCAGTCGTCCTGCTCGAACGTCTTCGCGTGCTCCTCCCACTTGGGCAGGTACCAGACGTTCCACTCGTCGAAGGAGAGGTTGATCCGCTTCTTCGACTTGAGCCTCGCGCCCACGTGGTCGGCGGTCGCGACGACGTTGTCGATGAAGGACTCCATGTCGACGGCGGAGGCGAGGAAGGAGTCGATGTCACCGTCCTCCGGCCAGTAGTAGGCGTGGAGAGAGATGTAGTCGACCAGGTCGTACGTCTCCTTGAGGACCGTCGCCTCCCACTCGGCGAACGTCGGCATGCCCTGGCTGGAGGAGCCGCAGGCGACCAGCTCGACGGTCGGGTCGAGCTGGCGCATCGCGCGGGCCGTCTCGGCGGCGATACGGCCGTACTCCTCCGCCGTCTTGTGGCCCGTCTGCCAGGGGCCGTCCATCTCGTTGCCGAGGCACCAGAGTTTGATGCCGAAGGGGTCCTTGTCTCCGTGGGCGACGCGCTTCTCCGCGAGTGCGGTGCCGGAGGTGTGGTTGGCGTACTCCTGGAGTTCCAGGGCCTCGGCGACGCCGCGGGTGCCGAGGTTGACCGCCATCATGGGCTCTGCCTGGGGGCCGACCTTGCGGAGGAAGGCGATGTACTCGGAGAGGCCGAAGCGGTTGGTCTCGGTCGAGTGCCAGGCGAGGTCGAGGCGGCGGGGGCGTTCGTCCGCGGGGCCTACCGAGTCCTCCCATTTGTAGCCGGATACGAAGTTGCCGCCGGGGTAGCGGATGGCTGTCGCGCCGAGTTCGCGGACCAGGTCCAGGACGTCGGTTCGGATGCCGTCTTCGTCGGCGCTGGGGTGGCCCGGTTCGTAGATGCCGGTGTAGACGCAGCGGCCGAGGTGCTCGACGAAGGAGCCGAAGAGTCGGGGGTTGACCTCGCCGACCTTGAAAGCGGGGTCGAGGGTGAAGCGGGCGGTGTGCATGGTCGCCTTTCGGGGAGGGGTGTTCTTTTGCGTTGGCGGCTGCGGGTGCGTTGTGGCTGGTCGCGCCCGCACGGCGGAGCCGCATATTGATACGGTCCCGCGCCCCTTAAGGGACGCTTGGCTCGAGCGAGTTCATTGGCCGGCCAAGCCCGTGTGGGCCACCCCCGCCACTATCTGCCGCTGGAAGAAGACGAACACGATGATCAGCGGAAGTCCGGCCATCAACCCGCCCGCCATCAGCTGCGCCCACTGAATGCCGTACGAGTTCATGACCGTCGCGATGCCGTTCGGCATCGTCATCAGGTCGGGGTTGTTGGTCACCATGTACGGCCAGAGGAAGTTGTTCCATGAGGCGATGAAGGTGAAGATCCCCACCGCCGCCAGGGACGGCCTCGCGAGCGGGACGACGATCGTGAAGAAGACCCGCCAGCGTCCGGCGCCGTCGATGAACGCGGCCTCCTCCAGTTCGCGTGGGATGCCCTGGAAGAACTTGTAGAGGATGTAGACCATGGCCGCGGGTGCGCATTGCGGCAGGATCATGCCCCAGTACGTGTCGACCATCCCCATCTGCTGGACGGTGGTGAAGAGCGGGACGCCGAGGACGGCCGGGGAGATCATCAGTCCTGCCATGACGATGCCGAGCAGGACGTTCTTGCCGCGGAACTCGGTGCGGGCGAAGCCGTAGCCGGCGAGGGCGCTCACGGTCAGCACCACCGTCGTCACGCACACCGAGACGACCAGGGAGTTGATGAACCAGTTGGTGATGTTGCCGGTCTCGAAGATCGCCGACCAGGCCTGGGCCGTCCACTCCTTCGGCAGCCAGTGCGGCGGCACCTCGACGGCTTCGGTCTCCGACTTGAGCGAGGTGAACAGTGCCCATGCGAGCGGGGCGAGGAACACCATGGAGACGGCCGCGCCGAGGAGGGTGAGCACGATCTGGCTGGGCGTCCAGGGCCTGCGGGGCTTGACGCGTATCTGTGCGGCGGTGCTCATCGGCCGCCCTCCTCACGGTTGCGCAGCAGCCACATCCGCGCGAGGGCGACGGCCGCGATGATCACGAAGAAGATGATGGAGATGGCGGAGGCGTAGCCCACGCGGTAGCTGGTGAAGCCCTCTTCGAGAGTGAACTGGACGAAGGTGCGGGTCGATTCCTCCGGCCCGGGCGAGAAGTCCATCATCACGACTGCCTGGTCGAAGACCTGGAGCGAGGCGAGGATCTGCAGGGCGATCACGAGCCCGGTGATGTTGCGCAGCATCGGCATGGTGATGTGGATCATGCGGTGCCAGGCGTTCGCGCCGTCCAGCTTCGCGGCCTCGTAGAGGTGGGCGGGGATGCCCTGGAGCGCGGCGAGGTAGAGCAGGAAGCTGAAGCCGACCGTCCACCACAGGGTCGTGATGACGATGGCGAACATGGCGTACGACTTGTCCGTCAGCCAGGGGGTCTCGATGCCGAAGACGTGGTTGATCATGCCCGTGCCGGGGTTGAACAGCCACTGCCACAGGTTGCCCGCGACGGTGGAGGGCAGCAGGAACGGGGCGAAGAAGCACAGCCGCCACAGCCACTTGGCGTGCTCGATGTGGTGGGCGAGCATCGCGAGGAGGAAGGCGAGGACGGTGATGCAGGGAACGACCAGCAGCGTGAAGTACGCGCTGTGGCTGAGGGCGTCCCACATCTGTGGGTCCTGGAGGGCCTCGCGGTAGTTGTCGAGGCCGACGAAGTTGGCGCTGTCGCCCGCGATGTTGGCGTCCGTGAAGCTGAGGTAGACGCCGCGCACCAGCGGCCAGACCACGAAGAGCACGAACAGGGCGAGGAACGGGGCGACGAACCAGCCGCCGTGCTGGAAGCCCTGCTTGCGGCGGACGGTGGCGCTCAGCGCGGCGGTCTTCGCGCGAGGCGGTGCGAGGACGGTCTCTGTGCCTGCGGTCGTCATGCGACGGCACCTCCCTGCGCGGCGGTCTGGCCGTCCATGGGGTTCTTCATGCCGAGCAACTGGGTGAGCGCGCCCTTCATCCGGCGGGCGACGGCCTCCGGCTTGGCGGAGCCCATCGTCGAGGAGACGACGATGGGGCCGATGCGCTGGGCGAGGATGCCGGTGGAGCCCGCGAACCACACCTTCGGCTCGGTGGCCTGGTGGTCCATGGCCGACACGTACTCGCTCTGCGGGTTCAGCTCCTTGTACGCGGCCGTGGACAGGGTGGGCGTGTACGCGGGGATGTGGCCACCGGCCGCCCACTGCTGGGCGTGCTGGACGACGTAGGCGGCGAGCTGGTGGGCGGCCTCGTTCGTGGCGCCGCCGCGGTCGGCCTGGTGGGGCAGGACGAAGGCGTGCGACTCCGCGTGGGTGGCCTGCTTGCCGAAGACGGGCGGCAGCGGGGTCGCGCCGTAGTCGAGCTTCGCTCCGGAGAAAACCGGCACCGACCAGTTGCCCTCCCAGGCGAAGGGCGCGCCGTTCATGAACTGTTCGGCGCCGACCGAGCCCATGCCGGGGTTGGCGTACCCGTCGGTGATGTGCCGGCGCAGGAACTCCAGGACCTGGACGGCCTTGTCGGTGTCGAAGGTGACCTCGGTGTTGGCCTGGTTGAACCAGGTGCCGCCGAGTTGGGTGTAGAAGGCGACGAAGAACCACCACTGGAAGTTCTGGTCGTTGATCCAGAAACCGATGGTCTGCAGGCCCTTCTTGGTGGCCTTCTTGGCCTCCTTGAGCACGTCGAACCACTCGCCGGTCGACGTCACGGGCACGATCCGGCCGTCGTCGCCGAGCAGCCCCGCCTTCTTCAAGACGTCCTTGCGGTAGAAGCAGAGCTGTACGTGGATGTCCAGCGGAAGGGCGTAGAGCTTGCCGTCGATGACAGCGCGCTTCCACAGGTCGGGGTTGAAGTCCGCTTCCCGTACGCCGTACTTGGCGAGCAGGTCGACGTCCCAGGGGTCCAGGAGACGGCCGGGCGAGAAGCCGGTGATCCGGCCCAGGTGCATGACGCCGAGGTCGGGTGCGCGGTTGCCTGCGGCGGCCATGGCGAGCTTGCTGTAGAAGGGGTTGCCCCACTGGAAGGTGGAGTCCTTCACGTCGATGCCGGGGTTTTCCTTACGGAAGGCGTCCAGCATCGCGATCATGTTGGCGCCGTCGCCGCCACTGAAGAGGTTCCAGTAGCGCACCCGGGCGTCCGCGCCGGAGGCGAGCGCATCGGCGCCGGTCCCGAGCGCCGCGAAACCGAAGCTGCCCGCGACCGCCAATCCGCCGATTCCGCCCAGCAGTTGCCTGCGATTCAGGTCAGGTCGTCCCATGCCCCGCCTTATTGTCCGAGGTGTCTACCGGCTATTCGAAGTTCGAGATTTCGAATGACGCCCGCAGCTTCGAACGGGACCGTAGAATCGAAGCGCTTGCGCGTCAAGGGTCCACGCAGAAAGCGCTTTCCCGATCCAGCCGCTGGACAGGGAAAGCGCTTCGTGAAGTTTGCGGCTACCCGGCGAACGCCGGCTGCGCCAGCCCCTTCCCCGCGCCCGGCACCACCAGCACCGAGCCGGACATCGGATGCGGCTCCTCCAGACCCGCACGGGCCGTGGTGATGTAAAGGTCCGTCAGGTCGGAGCCGCCGAAGGCACAGGCCGTGGGGCGGCGGACGGGGAGCGGGAGTACGCGGTCCAGCTCGCCGGAGGGGGTGTAGCGGCGGACGGCGGCGCCGTCCCACAGAGCGACCCAGACGCAGCCGTCGGCGTCGACGGTGAGGCCGTCGGGGAAGCCGGCGCCGTCCTCGATGGCCGCCAACTGCCGCCTGTTGACCGGTCGTTGGTCGTCTCCCATGTCGAAGACGTCGATACGGCGCGTAGGCGAGTCGATGTAGTACATGAGGCGTCCGTCGGGGCTCCAGCCCGTGCCGTTGCTGACGGCCACGTCGTCGAGGACGACCTCCACCGTGCCGTCGGCGGTGAAACGGGCGAGGTTGCCGCCGCCCGGTGCCTCGTCGTAGCGCATCGTGCCCGCCCACAGCGAACCGTCGGGTGCGACCGCCGCGTCGTTGGCGCGACGCCCGGGGACGACCTCCCGGTGCAGCCAGCGGAAGCCGTCGGGACCAGCCGGGTCGTACAGGGCCACGCCGTCCCGGAGGTTGAGCACCAGACCGCCGCCCGTACGCGGCTTCGCGGCGCCCACGTGCTGCTCGGTCACGAGGACCGTACGGCGGCCGGAGCCGGGCTCGTACGTATGGACCCTGGAGCCGAGGATGTCGATCCAGATCAGCCGCTGGGCGTCGGCGTCCCAGGTCGGGCCCTCGCCCAGGGTGGCGTATTCGCGCACGGCCACTTCCACCGTCATGCCACGCTCCGGTGCCCGAGTCGCTCCGACAGTTCCGCGGCACCCTTGGCGGCGAGCTGCTCCAGCTCGCCGCGGCGGTCGTCGCTCCAGCGGATCATCGGTACGGAGATGGAGAGCGCGGCGACGACCTGGCCCGTGCGGTCGCGTACGGGGGCGGCGACGCAGCTGACGTCGGGGTTCGACTCGCGGCGCTCCACGGCGACGCCCCGGCGGCGGATCTCGACGAGGGCCTCGCGCAGGGCGGCCGGGTCGGTGATGCTGTTCGGTGTCATCGCGGGGAGCTTGCCGTCCTCGGGGACCCGTGAGGCCAGCTCGGAGTCGGGGAGCGAGGCGAGCAGCATCTTGCCCACGGAGGTGCAGTGCGCGGGGAGGCGGCGGCCTGCGGCGGACACCATGCGCACGGCGTGCGTGGAGTCGACCTTGGCGATGTAGATGACGTCCGTGCCCTCCAGGATCGCGACGTGCACGGTCTCGTCGCAGGTCTCCGCGACGGAGCGGGCGACCTGCTGGCCCTCGGCGGCGAGGTCGAGCTGCTCGGCGTACCGGCTGCCGAGCTGATACGGGCGCACGCCGAGGCGGTAGCGTCCCGGCTGGCCCGGCACCTGCACGATGTACGAGCGGGCGGCGAGCGTGGTCACCAGCTCGTGCACGGTGGTGCGGGGCAGCTGGAGCTTGCGCACTATGTCGGGGGCGGAGAGTGTTCCGTCCCCGTCGAGAAAGAGCTCGAGAATGTCGAGAGCCCGGGTCACTGCCGGCACGAGACGTCCCACGACCGGCCCCCTCCCTGATGTTCGATATTTCAACAGATGATCGGCATAACGAACACAGGCTACGCATAGTGGCTTTCGCCAGGCAACACGCAGGTAACCACGACGGCCTGAGCAGGGAAAACAGAGCCGGGGGGCGCCCCGTCAGGGGCGCGGGGCTGTGTCGATTTGCGGCTCCGCCGCGTGGGCGCGACCAGCCACGACGGACCCGCGGCTCACAACCGGCCTGCATAAAACCGGCCCACCAGCGGAGCGTCAGCGCCGAGCCCGCGGATCCCCCAGCTCCCCGCGGAGGCGTTGCGCCCGCAACACCAGCTCCAGCTCGAAGCGCCGATCCGGGTTGTCGACCTCGTCGCCCCAGAGTTCGCGAATCTGCCGAAGGCGATACCGCACGGTCTGCGGGTGCACCCCCAGCCGCGCGGCCACCTCAGGAGCCCCGCCCCGCGTCTCCAGCCACGCCAGCAGCGTCTCCGCGAGTCGCCGCCCGTGGGTGGGCCCGCAATGGGTGAGCGGCGCCAGGCACCGCCGCGCCAGGTCGTCGATCAGTTCCTCCGGCTGGAGGAGGACCAGTGCCTCCGTGTGCTCCGTGCAGTAGAGGACGTCTCCGGAGGGGAGCAACCCCCGCTCCATCAGCCGCACCGCCGCCTCAGCCCAGCGCAGCGACTTCGCCGCGTCGGCCAGCGGTACGGGCGGGCCGATCGCGCCCGCCCAGCCGGTCATCGCGCGCCGCAGCAGCTCGGGGCGCCCGGCGGCCACCGGGTCGGGCACGACCATCCGGGGCTGCTCGTACTCCATGTCCAGCAGTACGCCCTGCCCGACGGCGGGGGCCACGGCCTCCCGGGCGGGCCGCAGCAGTACGCCCACCGCGACCTTGGCGGGAATCGGCCAGCCGATGCGCGCGGCCCGTTCGGCGAACGCCTCGGTCGGGTCGCCCCGGTGATGCTCGGTGAGCAGCAGTTCCATCAGCCCGCGCTGGAGGCGCAGCCGTTCGCCGGCCTGCCGGGCCGCGGCCTCGGCATAGCCGCGTACGGACTGGTCGACGAGCCCGTCCAGGTACTCGTAACCGGCGTCGACCAGCTCGTACATCGCGGGCGGCGGGATATCCACGCGCTGCCCGATCTCGGCGAAACGGCGCCAGGCCAGGCGTACTCCCATCCGGTAGATCGCCTGGAGCGAGTCGAGGCTGCGGCCGTTGAGGCCCTCGCCGCGGCCGAACTCCTGGAAGACCTCGGGGTGGACGCGCGGGCGGCCCTCGGAGCTCTCCAGATGCTGGATGAAGACCTCGATGGCCCGGCGGATGCCGATCAGCGCCATGGGCTCGCCGGAGTCGTCGAGCACGACGGGCAGATGGGGGTACTCGCGGCGGATCTCCCGCAGGATCTCCTCGGCGAGGTCCGGCGCCTCGGCCAAGGCGATGGCCGCGAACTCCCGGACCTGGAGGCGCGGTACGTCACGCCAGGCCGAGCGCGTGCTGATGGTTCCGGTGGTTACGGGGCGGAGCGCCATGGTCAGCGTTCCCGGCCGGCCGTCTCATACGTGATGAGGGGGGTGTTGGGCTGTTCCGGAGTCGCGTTCAGCAGCGCGACTATGCCGACGGCGGCACCAACGGCGAGTACGGCGGCGGCGGTTACCGTCAGCAGGGCGGCAAGCAGTCTGGGCATCGAAAGGTCAGCCCTCTCAGTCGAAAGGTGGTCCCACCGGGTTGAATGGTGGTCCCACCCCGGATCAACCGCATCAGAAATCCGTGCGGCTGCCTGCCCATTCATACGCCCCAGCCGGTCCCTTCCGGCAGGGGACAGTCTCGACAATGCATTGACACTTAGTCAAGGGTGCGCCTACGGTTCCCGGCCCATACCGCTTGTGCACCCTCCCATCACTGTGCCCGCACATCCCTGTGCCGTGCCACCACAAGCCTCTGGAGTGCCCGGATGCGCCGCACCGCCTCACCGTTTTCGCTGATCATCCTGGGTCTGGGCGTGTTTCTGCTCGTCCTGGCCCCCCTGCTCGCCTGGTATGTCGAACCGCGTGCTAAGCAGAACCCGATCGACATCGACAGCAAGACCGTACTCACCGGCACGGGAAGCTACTTCGACACGGACGAAGTCGAAACCGTTCACAACAAAAAGATCACGATCACCCGGCAGGTCCGCGGCGATGTCGCCGACAGCGAGAAGAGCGGCCGGGCGGTCTGGGATGTTTCGACCACCCTCGACACCGAGAAGTCGCTGCCGGCGGCCGACCCGCATGACGCGCTGCTCTGGACGGTGGAGCGCTGGGTGACCAACCGGAAGACGAACGCTCCGGTGCACTGCTGCAAGGAGGAGCCGTACATCGAGGGCGAGGCGTATCTGAAGTTCCCCTTCGGCGTGCAGGAGCGCGATTACCGCTGGTGGGACAGCACCCTGGGCTCGACGATCACCATGGAGTACCGGGGCAAGAAGAAGATCCAGGGGTACGAGGGCGTGCGGTTCACCGCGAAGGTGGCGCCCACCAAGAACGGCACCCGGATGGTGCCGGGCACCATCGTGGACCAGCCCGAGCGCAGCCAGGTGCTCGCCGAGGAGTGGTACGCCAACCACGGTCTCGAGCTGGTCGTCGACCAGGCCACGGGCCGGATCATGTACGCGGCGACCGGGATCCGTCAGACGCTGCGGGCGCCCGGCTCCGACGAGGACGCCGCGGTGCTGCTGGACGTCAAGCGCATCGCCTTCACCACGGACACGCAGAAGGAACAGGTGAAACTCGCCAAGGCTGACAGTCGTCGACTGAGCCTGGTGGGACAGACGTTGCCCATCGGGGCAGGTTTGGCGGGCGGACTGCTCGCCATCGTGGGGGTCATTTTGGTGGTGCGCGGGCGTCCAAATCCTGAAACGTCCGAGTCGTCCCAGCAGCCGCTCACAATGTGATGAGACGTCAGCTCGATAAAGGCCGGAATTTGTCACCTGGGTGAGTAGCAGCATCGAACCGGTGGGCGAAAACTATCCACCCCCACCCAAACACAGCCTGCCCACACCATCGCCACAGCCGGTCCCACAACCACCACACATCCGCACCGCGTGAGCTTGCCGAAAACGCCGCACCTGCCGTACCCCCCACGCTGGTTCCGCACCCCGAGACGAGTTGGAGCACCAATGCCCCAGCACGTGCCTTCGTCGTTGCGCGCTGCTTTCCCCCGCACCGCGCAGCGACCCCCGGCGCATCCCCCGCAACCGCGCCGCATCGTCTTCCTCGCCCGCCGTGACTTCGGCAACGCGGCGGCGGGCGGCTCCGAACTCCTCGTCGACAAGCTCGCCGAGGGCCTGACCCAGCTCGGCCACCAGGTCACCCTGCTGTGCGGGGGGCCGGCCGCGCACCGCGACTACCGAGTCGTGTCGGCCGGGGGCGACCTCGGCCACTACCTGAAGGTCCGCTCGGCTTTCCAGCGCCAGGTCGGCGACTGCGATCTGCTGGTCGAGGTCTGCAACGGGATGCCGTACCTGGCGCCGTTGTGGCATCGCGGACCGACCCTGTGCCTGGTCAACCACGTACACACCGACCTGTGGAAGATGCGGTTCGGCGGTCCGCTTGCGCCCGCCGCCCGCCTCGGCCGAAGACTTGAGCACTGGGCGCTCGCGGGCGCCCAGCGCAACAATCTGCTGGTCGCCGTCTCCCCGTCGACGGCCCACGCGCTGCGCGACATCGGCGTCGAGCGTGAGCGCATACGGGTCGTCCACAACGGCGTCGAGGAGCCGGGCCCACGGTCCGAACGCTCCCCGGAGCCGCTGTTCCTGGCGATGGGTCGGCTCGTCGAGTACAAGCGCATCGATCTGCTGCTGCGGCTGTGGGAGCGGGTCCGCCCGATCACCGGCGGCCGTCTGGTGATCGTCGGCGACGGGCCCGAACGCCAGCGCCTGGAGCAACTCGCGGGCCCCGGCGTGGAGTTCAAGGGCCATGTCTCCGAAGCCGAGAAGCACCGGCTGCTCTGCGCCTCCTGGCTGCTGCTGCACCCCTCGGCCGTCGAGGGCTGGGGTCTGGTGGTGACCGAGGCCGCTGCCCGTGAGACTCCGGCCATCTCCTTCGACGTACCAGGTCTGCGGGACTCCATCGTGGACGGCGAGACCGGGCTCCTCGCCCGCGGCGAGTCGTCGTTCGCGGCGGCCTGGTGCACCCTCGCCCTGTCCGCCGAACGCCGCACCCTGATGGGCAAGGCTGCCCGTGAACGTGCCGCCCAGTACCGCTGGCACCAGACCGTGCGGCAGTTCCGCGCGGTGGCGGCGGAGGCGGTGAGGAGCTACCAGCCATGAGCACTTCCACGGGTTCCGGCAGAGGCACGGGCAAGGGCAGACGTACGGGGACGGGTCTGAAGGATCCTTCACTGCGCCGTTCCGTCGCCCTCTTCCGCGCCTTCCTCCACGAACAAGAAGACCCGGAGGCCTGCTACTCGCTGCTCGCCCGTGACGCCGTCGACCAAGTCGAGGCGTACGACGGTCCGGTCAATGGCCGGACCGTCGTGGACGTGGGCGGCGGGGGCGGCTATTTCACCGAGGAGTTCCAGCGGCGCGGCGCGCACGCCTACCTCTTCGAGCCGGACGTACAGGAACTCGGCGAGAAGCCGCCCCAGGGCGCGGTCGTCGCGGACGGCTATCTGCTGCCGCTGGCGGACGGTGTCGCCGACGTCTGCTTCTCCTCCAACGTCCTCGAGCATGTGGCCGACCCGCAGACCTTCATCAGTGAGATGGTCCGCGTCACCAAGCCCGGCGGACTCATCTACGTGTCGTTCACCAACTGGCTGTCCCCCTGGGGCGGCCACGAGTGGGCGCCCTGGCACTACTTCGGTGCCGAGCGGGCCCGCGCCCGCTACCAGCGGCGTACCGGTAAGGACGCCAAGCACACACTCGGCGAGAACCTCTTCGCCGTACATATCGGAACCACCCTCAGGCAGGTGCGCGAAAGAGACGACGTCACGGTCGTCTCCGCGCGCTCCCGCTACTGGCCGTTCCTCGCGGAAACCGTCGCGAAGGCGCCGGGGCTGCGCGAGTTCGCCACCTGGAATCTCCTCCTCATACTCCGGCGGTATCCATGACCAGCACGGTCCAGTCGGCTCCTCCCCCGGCGCCGACACGTCCCCTCCCTCCTGTGCCCGACCCCCCCGAGGGGCCGAGGTCACGACGGTGGCTTCTGGGGTTCTGGGCCGTGGTGTTCGTGCTGTTCCTGGCCGTGGACCCGGGCCGGCAGACCTTCGAGACCAAGCTCGGAGTCACGGTCGACCCCTGGCAGTTCATGGCCGATCTCGGTCAGCTCTGGCACGACCGCGGCGGCTTCGGCGGAATCGCCGACCAGTACATCGGTTACTCCTTCCCGATGCTGCCGTACTACGCGCTGACCGACCTGCTGGGCATACCGGTGTGGCTGGCCGAGCGCCTGTGGCTGTCGCTCATCGTGAGCGTCGCCTTCTGGGGTGCGCTGCGGCTGGCCGAACGGCTCGGCATCGGCAACCGCCCCTCCCGCCTCCTCGGCGCGGTGGTGTACGCGCTGTGGCCGGTGTTCACCATCGTCGTCGGCTCGACCTCGGCGGCGGCGCTGCCGGGCGCGATGCTGCCGTGGGTGCTGCTGCCGCTGACGAACGAGCGCTACAGCGCGCGGATCGCCGCCCTGCGCTCGGCGCTGCTCATCCCCTTCATGGGCGGTGTCAACGCGGCGACAACTCTGGCCGCCCTGCTGCCCGTCGGCCTGTATCTCCTCTCCCGCCCCCGCGGCCCGAGGCAGCGCAAGCTGATCGCCTGGTGGGTGCCTGGGGTGCTCCTGGCGACCGCCTGGTGGGTCATTCCGCTGCTGCTGCTCGGCATCTACGGCGAGAACTTCCTTCCGTACATCGAGAGTTCGCAGACCACCACGGCCACCATGTCGGCCACGGAGATGCTGCGCGGCGCCGGTAACTGGGTCGCCTATCTGAACTTCGGCGAGGCCTGGCTGCCCGCCGGCTGGACCGTCGCCTCCTCGGTCGTCGTCATCGTCTGCTCGGCCCTCGCGGCCGGCCTCGGTCTCGCCGGGCTCGCCCGCCGCGACCTGCCCGAACGGCGCTGGCTGGTGCTGGTCGTGCTGTCGGTCGCGCTCATCACCCTTGCCGGGTACGGCGGTTCGTTCGGCGCGCCCTTCCACGAGACCTTCCAGGGCTGGCTGGACGGCGGCCTCGCTCCGTTCCGCAACATCTACAAGTTCCAGGTGGGCCTGGCCCTCGCGCTGGTCTTCGGGCTGATGCACCTGGTCGGCATCGCTTCCGAGACTCGGGGCGCGCGTCCCGTACGCGGCCGGCGGTTCGCCCCGCTGATCGCGGCGGTGCTCGTGCTGCCCGGTCTCGCGCTCCCCTACCTCAACGGGTCGATCCTGCAGCCGGGTTCGTTCCAGGAGCTGCCCAAGTACTGGCAGGCCACGGCCGACTGGCTGGAGAAGAACTCGCCCGACTCCCGCGCCCTCGTCGTCCCCGCCACCGCGCACGGCATCTACACCTGGGGCTCCTCCATCGACCAGCCCCTCGACGTGCTCGCCGAGTCCCGCTGGGCGCAGCGCGACTATGTGCCGTTCGGCACCGCGGGCAACCGGCGCGCCATGGACGCGGTCGAGCAGGCACTGCTGACCGGCAGCGAAGTCCCGGGCCTGGGCGACTACTTGAGCCGGGCCGGGCTCCACTACGTCGTCGTACGCAACGATCTCGACCCGGACCAGATGGGCTACGTACCGACCTCGACCGTCAAGCGCACCCTGGAGGAGTCGGGCTACCGCCGGGTGACCGGCCTCGGCCCGGTGATGACGGGCGGGACGATCCCGGAGAACAGCCCGATACAGATCGAGGGTCTGTATCCGCGCCAGCGCGCCGTCGAGATCTACGAGCCTGCCGAGGACGTGCAGCGGCCCGGGCAGGCCGGACTGAAGGCGGTCGCCGACACGGCCGTCGTCTCCGGCGGCCCCGAGGCGCTGCTGCCGATGTCCGCCGATCCGGCGTTCCGCGACCGGCCCGCCGTGCTCACCGGTGACAACCACCCCGGGCTCGGCACTCCCCCGCTCCAGGTGACGGGTGACGGGCTGCGGCGCGCCGACACCCGCTTCGGTCTTGTCAACGCCAACACCTCGTACACGTACACCCGCGACGAACGCAATCACTCCGGCAGCTCCCAGGACGCCGGTGAGAAGCCGCACCAGATCCTGCCGACGGAGGGCATCCAGCACCAGACGGTGGCCGAGCTGCGCGGCGCCCGTTCGGTGACCGCCTCGTCGAGCGGCAACTGGATGTTCTATCTGCCGCAGTACGACCCCGTGAACGCCTTCGACGGCAACCCGAACACCGCGTGGGCCGAGGGCGCCGCGGGTTCGGCGGACGGTGAGTGGCTGCGGATCGGCTTCACGGAGAAGACCGACATCCCCTCCTCGATCCGGGTCACGCCGCTGCCGCAGGACAGTGTGCGCTCTGCGCCGACGCGGGTGCGGGTGGAGACCGAGAACGGCTCCGCGACGAGCTACCTCCAGGCCAACGGCATGCGGCAGCGGATCAAGGCGCCCGAGGGCGAGACGGACTGGCTGCGGATCACCATCGTCGACTCGGTGGCCCGGCATGCCGGTCTCACCGGTGCCGGTTTCTCCGAGATCAGCATCCCCGACGTCCAGGTGACCCGCATGCTGCGGCTCCCCAAGGACGCCGAGCGCACCGACGCCGCCGCCGAGGTCGTCTCGCTGCACCGGGCCTCCGACCCGGGCGGCGTCTCCCCGACGGGCACGGAGGCGGGCCTGCACCGCCGCTGGAACTCCGAGGCGGCGGGCTCGTACGAGGTGAAGGCGAGCGCGGTCCCGATCTCGAGCACCGAACTCGACGAACTGCTCTACCGGGTGGCGCCCGAGCAGCAGAACCAGCTCACCGCGACCGCCGAATCCACGGCCGGCCTCGGTGTCGGTCTGTCGCCCCGCAATCTCACCGACGGCGATCTGACCACCGCCTGGATCGCCGGGGACAACCCCACGATCCATCTGCGCTGGCAGGGCAAGCAGGCCATCGACGAGATCGTGCTGCCGCCCGCGGGCGGTCTGTCCACCCGGCCCACCAAGGTGGACATCAGCTCGCCGGACGGCGCGGCGATCGCCAATGCCGACGAGAACGGCATCGTCCGCTTCCCGGCGATCACCACCGACCGGCTGGACATCACGATCACCGACACCGCGGAGCTGACCGTCCACAACCCGGTCGTCGACGACGACCTGCAGCTGCCGGTCGGCCTCACCGAGGCGTACATCCCGGCGCTCGACCAGTACCGCACCCCGCAGCCCGACGTCGACCGCACCTTCGACCTGCCGTGCGGCCAGGGCCCGACCCTCGCCATCGACGACGAGCTGTACGAGACCAGCGCCTCAGGGACCGTCGAGGACCTGATGAAGCGGCGGCCCATCGAGGTGACGCTCTGCCAGCAGGGCCGCGCGGACACCTCGCTCTCCCTCGACTCGGGCGCGCACCGCGTCGAGGCGGGCGACGCCGGACCGCTGGCGGTCACGGACGTCACGCTGACCCGCGGCACGGTCCCGGCGCCCTCCACGACCGAGCGTGAGCTGGAGGTACGGGACTGGCTTGGCGACCTCCGCGAGGTGAGCGTCGGTTCGGGTGCGGCCTCGTACCTGACGACGTACGAGAACTTCAACGACGGCTGGAAGGCCACGCTGAACGGCGACGAGCTGGACCCGGTCCGGCTCGACGGCTGGCAGCAGGGCTGGCGGATCCCGGCGGGCGAGGGCGGCACCATCAAGATGTCGTACGAGCCCTCCACGACGTACGAGGCCGGGCTGATCGGCGGCGGCGTCGGGGTGCTCGCGCTCGTGGGTCTCGTCCTGTACCGGCGCAACTCGCCCAACACCGACGAGCGTTCGCCGCTGCCGCCCGCCCCCGGAATGATCCTGGGCACCGTGGCGCTCACGCTGGTGGCCGCCGTGATCGCCGGGTTCTTCGCACTGCTGGTGCCGGTGCTCGCGTTCATCGCGTGGAAGCGGCACACGCTGCTGGTGCCGATCGCGTTCGTCGCACTCGCGGGGGCCGGGATCGCCGCCGCCACGGGCGCGGGGACGCCGACCTCGGCGGACGAGGGGTCGTTCGGGGCCGCGGCCCAACTGCTGGCGCTGATCGGGCTGTTCGCCGGTCTGGTGTCGGTACGGGGTGCCGAGCTGGAGCCTCAGGGGGCCCAGGGGGCTGCGCCTGCGGGTTCGCAGTCCGGAGGCCCCGGTGGCTTCGGTGTTCTGCCGCCCGTGCCGCCGCCCGGGCCCACGCCGGAGGCGCCGCTGCCGCATCGGCAGCGCGGGGAGACGTACGGGCCGACCGGAACAGCGTCTGAGGGGGCGCCCGAGGCCGGGTCCCCGTCGGGTGCGGCTCCGGAGCCGGGTGCGGGTGCGCCGGGAGTGCTGCCGCCGTCCCGGACGACGGAGGAGGAGTCCTCCGAGACGCCGCCGAAGTACGAGGCCGGGCCCACCGTCTCCGCGCGGGGCCCCGAGTCGGACCGGCGGATACCCGATCCACCGACCGTCCGCTTCCCGCTCCGTAAGCCGAAGTCCAAGGCGGCACGGTCCGAGGAGACGACACCGACGGCACCACGGGACAAGGAAGAGACGGGAGAAGGCGAAGCCACATGACCGCCCTGGACCACCCGGCGCGCGACGGCACGGACGGACCCGTCCGGCCGCCCGCCCGGATCCCGTTCCCCGTCGTGGACGAGGTCGCCCGGCACTGCCTCCAGGAGGAGGAGCCGGAGACCGTCCACATCGAGGTCCATCTGCCGGGCCACCTGGACGCGGCCCGGCTGAAGGCGGCGTTCACCGAGGCCCTGCACCGCCACCCGCGCATCCTGATGCGCGAGGCGGCGGGGCCCTGGTACCGCCGCCGCTACGAGTGGGAACTCACCCGCGACCCGGACGTGGCGGAGGTGGTGACGTTCCCGGCGCCGGACCGCGACGCCCTGAAGCACGCCCGGGACAGGGCGCTCGCCTCCGCCCCGCCGCTCTCGGCGTCCCCGCCGATCAGGCTGGAGGTCGTCCGTGATCCGGAGGACGACGGCACCGTTCTCTTCCTCACCATCAACCACACCGCCCTGGACGGACCCGCCTGTCTGAGGGTCCTGGCCACCGCGGCCGAGGTCTACGGAGGCCGCGACAACTCCCCCGCCGCGCCCCCGGTCCGTACAACAGGCGACGCCCCCAAGGAGGTTGAGGCCCCATCCAGCTGGGCCCCGCCCGCCCGGGTCGCGCACGGCACCCCGGAGCCCTCTCCCGGCAACGGCATGCTCGTGTCCGAGCTGAGAGTGCCGCGCCGGCCCAAGGGCGCCCCGTACACCGTGAACGACCAGCTCATGGTGGCCACCGCGCTGATGCTCACCCACTGGAACCGGGAACACGGCGCCCGCCCCCGGCCCATGCGCATCACGATGCCGGTGGACGACCGGCCGCGCGGCACGGACATGCCCATCGGCAACGGCACCCGGCTCGTCGAAGTCCCGTTCGCACCCGAGGAGCTGGACGCCTCCGACCTGCCCCGCCTGTTGCGCCGTACGGCCGACCGCACCCGCGCCCTCAAGGCCCAGCCCCGGCCCCAACTCGGCCACGGAGCCGCCCTGTTGACCGCCCCCTGGGCCCCCGTGCCCTGGCGGGCCGCACTCACCAGAGGCCTGCGCAAAGCAGCCGCGCCCTGGACGTCGACGACCCTGCTGAGCAACATCGGCCGCGTCCCGTACCCCTTAGACTTCGGCGAGGGAGCGGGCCGCGCGAACGCGGTGTGGTTCTCCGCCCCCGCCCGCATGCCCCGTGGCCTGACCGTCACGACGGCCGCCACGGCGGGCCGGCTGCACCTGGCGTTGCGCTGGTCCCGCACCCTCCTCAGCCACGGCGACGGCTGCCACCTCCGCGATCTGTTCGAGCACTACCTGCACGCGACGGAGCACGCGGAGGAGTCCCCGCAGGAGAAGCCCGCAAGGGAAAAACCGACCAGCGAGCAGCCGACGAGCGAACAGCCCGCAAGGGGGAACGGCCCATGACCACCGCCCCGCCCCAGCACGAACGACCGCACGGCCTGAGGGACTTCTACGAGGACCCGGACGTCACCGTCGCCTCCGGCACCCCCCGAAGCCTCCGCCAGGCCCGGATGCTCGCCGCCGCCCTCGGCCCGGCCACGTCCGGCGTACAGACCGTCATCGACATCGGCTGCGGCGACGGCACCGCCGCGGCGACCGCCGCCCCGCTCCTCGCGGGCCACCGCATCATCGGCGTCGACTGGTCCCAGGACGCCCTGAAACGCGCGCACGCCCACATCCCGTACGCGGTACGCGGCGAACTCACCGACGGCGGGCTGCCGTTCCAGTCCGCCAGCGCCGACGCCGTCCTGTTCAGCGAGGTCATCGAACACCTCGTGGACCCGGATGCGGCCCTCGACGAGATCCACCGGATCCTGCGCCCCGGAGGTCATCTCATGCTCTCCACCCCGAACCTGGCCGCCTGGTACAACCGGGCCCTGCTCCTCGCCGGCGTCCAGCCCGTCTTCTCCGAGGTGAGCCTGCGCGCCATCCACGGCCGCCCGGGCCAGGAGGTCGTGGGCCATCTGCGGCTCTACACCGCCCGCGCGCTACGGGAGTTCGTGGCCGCCTCGGGCTTCGAGGTCGTACAGCTGCGGGGCGCGCCCTTCCACGGTGTACCGCGCCCGATGCGTCCACTGGACCGGCTGGCGTGCCGGGCACCATCCATGTCCTCGATTCTGCTCCTGCACGCACGGAGGACGTAGCCCATGTGGTGGGGGGTAGCCGCGGCGCTGCTGGCGAACGTTCTGTACAGCACCGGTTTCGTCCTGGAGAAACGGGCGCTGACGGCCATGCCCTCGGTGAGCGTCCGCGAACCGGCGCGCCTGCTGCGCCTCGTCCTCGGCAGCCCGCTGTGGATCGGCGGCTCCATCGCCCTGGCCAGCGGCTTCGGCGCCCAGCTCATCGTCTACCGCACCCTGCCGATCGCCGCCGCCCAGGGCATCTTCGTCTCCGGCCTGGTCATCCTCGTCCTGCTCTCCTCGAAACTGCTCGGCGAGGAGACCTCCGGCCGCGAGCGGTACGCACTCGGCGCCATCCTCGCCGCGCTGCTGATGGTCGTACTGTCGCTGAACGAACGCTCCGACACCGTCAGCCGCAGCGCCCCCGTCTCGACGATCCTGCTGGTCTGCCTGCCGACGCTCGCGATGGGCGTCTGGCTGTACGGCTCCGCCGAGCACCGCGCGCGGCGCCGGCACCGTATGCCGACCACGGGGGTCGAATACGGCGTGGCGGTGGGCCTGTTGTACGGGGTGAGCTCGCTGGCCATCAAGGGCGTGTCGAGCTACCTGACGACAGACGGCCTCGGCGGAGCGGTGCTCGACCTGCTGGTCTCCCCGTATCCCTACATCCTGATGTTCACCGGCGCGTTCGGCCTGATCATGTCGCAGGCGGCGCTGCAACGCAGCCGGGCCTCGCTGATCGTGCCGGTCTGTACGACGGTGACCTGCCTGTTCACGGCGGGACTCGGCACGCTCGCGTTCGGCGAGGCGCTTCCCGAGGACCCGGTACGGCTCGCGCTGCGCCTCGGCGGTACGGCGCTGGCGGTCTCCGTACTCCTCGCGATGCCCAAGCACGACCCGCCGGCGAAGCCGGAGCCCCGACCGTCGGATCCGGAACCGCCGTCGGAGCCGGAGCCGGAGCCGCCGCCGGTGTCGGCATGGTTTTCGGAGTCCGGGTGGCCGACGGAGCCCGAGTCCCACTCGGAAACCGAACCGCCTCCGGACCATGAGAACCATGAGCCGACGTCGGAATCCGAGCGGCCGTCGCAGTCCGAACAGCCCCCGGAATCCGACTCCCCGTCGCAGTCCGAACAGCCCCCGGAATCCGACTCCCTGTCGGAGCCTGACCAGACCCTGGAGCCCGAGTCCCCATCGGAGCCCGACCAGACCCCGGAATCCGACTCCCCGTCGGAGCCTGACCAGACCCCGGAGCCCGAGTCCCCATCGGAGCCCGAGCGGCCCTCTGAGTCCGAACCGGCATCCAAGCCCGAACACCCAGCCCCCACCCGAGAGTTGACCCCACCATGAAACCTGACGACCCGCTGCTGAAGATCCTGGCGTGCCCGCTGGACAAGGGGCCCCTGCACCTCCTCGCACAGGAACCGGAGGAGCCGGAAGGGCCGGGCGACGCCCTCTACAACCCACGTCTGCAACGCCGTTACCCGATCGTCGACGGCATACCCCAGCTCCTCCCGTCCTCCGGCGAGCAGGTGACCGAGGACGAACACGAGGAGCTCTTGAAACGGATCACCCCATGACCCTGGCCGCCCGCCTAGCCCCCTTCATCCCGCTCCGCGTCGTCGCCGCGGCGGCCCGGTTCGTCTACCCGCGCTTCGAGCCCGAGCTGGCCCGGCTCCCCGAGCTGTGCCCGCCTGACTGCGGCACGGCCGTGGACGTCGGCGGCTGGTACGGCCCCTGGACGCGCCGTCTGTCGGACCGGGCCCGCCGCGTGGTGACCGTAGAGCCGGTTCCGCACCTGGCCCGCTTACTGACCGACGCCACTCCCGGCAACGTACGGGTGGTCCGCGCCGCCGCCAGCGACCGCCCGGGCACCGCCCGGCTGTGGCTGCCGCCCGGCGACCAGGGCGACCGCGGCGTCTCCTCACTCATCCGCCGGGACATCCACGCCCGCGCCCTGGACGTCCCCTGCGTCACCCTGGACAGCCTGGACCTCCACGACGTCGGCTTCGTCAAGATCGACGTCGACGGCAACGAACTCGCGGTCCTGCACGGTGCCACCGCCCTGCTGACCCGCGACCGGCCGGCCCTGTTCATCGAGTTGGAGGCCCGCATCCAGCCGATCGCCCCGGTCGTCTCCCATCTCGCCCAGCACGGTTACGAGGGCTGGGTCCTGCCCGGCGACACCTGGCTCCCGCTGTCCTCCTTCGACCTGGAAGCCCACCAGGAGCGCGCCTCGCACGTCGTCTCCCAGGGCCTGGTCCGCCGGGTGCTGCCGTTCCGCGGCCACCGGTACATCCGGTACGTGAACTCCGTCCTGTTCCTGCCGGACGGCCGCCGCCCGGGCGAACACCCCGTACGCGACGAGCGTCCCGTACACGACGATGGAACGCGTGTCCGCGAGGATGGGACACATGCCCGCCGCGAAACGACCCACCAGCCCCTTCACCCGGCTCGACTTCCAGCTCGTCCTGCTGCGCCGCATGGCCGACCACAATCCGGACCTGGTGGAGGACGCCCGTCGTGAGCTGGGCGTCTCGATCGCAGAGATGCGCGAGGCCAACCGCCGCTGGCAGGCGATGATCCGCGGCCCCCGCTCACGCTCGGCCGCCTCGCGCTACCACTCCGTCCTCGGCCAGCCGGAGACGGTCACTGCCCGGAAGATCGGCGACCTGGAGTGCGAGGCCCGGCTCTGGCCCGTACCCCTGTGGCCGGACCTCCGCTTCGAGGTGCTCCTCGCCCCGAACGGAGCGATCTGGAACGAGTGGCTGGTACGGGCGCCGGGCGCGGCCGGTCCTTCCTTGCGCACGCTCGACGACCTGACGCCCTGGTCCTGCACGGTGGACGAGGCGGCCCGCGCCTTCGCTCCCGTCCAGCCGCTGGAGGGGACGGCGCCGACGCGGTGGGGGCTGAAGTTCACGGTGCCGGACTCCTCAGGCGTACGACGGGACTGCGTGGCGGAGTTCACGTGGGGGCTGTTGCAGCGGGTGGCCGTCAGCGGGCAGGCCGCTGCTGAGCAGCCTTGACGATCGCCTCCGCGACGACCGGCACCGAGTCCGTGTGCAGCGAGAGGAAGAGGTTCGGCTCGATCAGCTCCAGCTCCATGACGCGGGGCTCGCCGTCGTCTCCGTCCACGAGGTCGACGCGGGCGTAGAGCAACTCGGGGTCGCCGGGTATGGCCGCCAACGCCCGTTCAGCGACGGCGAGTTCGGCGGGGGTCGGCTCCCAGGGCCGGAGGTTCGGATGCGGGACCTTGTCCTCGTCGTACGCGGTCCCTGGTTCGAGGACGGCGCCCTTGCGTATGGCATGGAGGAGTCGCCCGCCGAAGAACTGCAGTGCCCGTTCGCCCGCCGTATCGATGCTCCGTACGTACGGCTGCACGATCGCGGTCAGCCCCTCCGCGTGCATCCGCGCAAGATGGCGTACGGCCGTTGCCCGCTCCCCCGGCGCGTAACGGGCCGCGTACCGGGCCCCTGCCCCCGAGGTGGGCTTGATGACGTACTCCTGCTCCTCGGGCAGGTCGACCGGGCCACCGGGCGCGAGATAACGCGTGTCGACGACGGGCACGCCGGCCGCCGCGAGTTCCCCGAGATACCGCTTGTCGGCATTCCACCGCACGACGTCGACCGGATTGGCGAGCGTCGTGACCTTCCCGCACCACTCGGCCCAGGCCACGAACTCCTCGGCCCGCCAGGTGTAGTCCCAGGTCGACCGGATGACGACGAGGTCGAAGCGGCCCCACTCGACCTCCGGGTCGTCCCAGCGCACGACGACCGCCTCGGCCGCCCCGGCCTCCTCCACCGCGCCCGCGAGCACCGGCAGATCGACGTCCCTGCCGCTCTCCACGACCTCCCGACAGGTCACGAGCGCTATGCGGGTACTGCGTGCCACGGCGGACTCCTCGTTCGTACGTCGATTCCGGTGCGCCGGTCCTTCCCGGCGATCCGGCCCGCAGGCTAGCAAGCGGCAAGGAACCGCAACTCATGGATTGACCTTCACCTTTGGGGAGGCCCAGCATCGGTGCACGACGAGGAACGACCGATTCGCCCTGAGCCCGGGGCCGAGCTGCTGTCACGACCGGATCGGCACCCACAGCTCGATCTGGTCGTGCCGCCGGTAGAACTCGACCAGGGGCCGGGTGTCATCGACCGGCAGCATCGCCTCGAGTTCGGCCATCCCGTCGCCGATTCGCTCATAGAGCTGGGGAGGGTCGCCGACAAGGCGACCGCGCAGATAGAAGCCTCCTGGCAAGGTGCCGAGCTGCAGGCCCAAGAGGTCGGGGTGGTCGTCCTCCTTGACCGGCGTGCAGACCGTGTAGGTGTTCTGGCGTACGTCGATCTGCGCGTACATCTTGCGTCCGCGCAACCCGACCAGCTTCTCGAACGACGGCCAGAGCTGCTGTATTCGGGGCAACTCGTCGACGGTGGCCTGCTGCATGACGGCGACGTCCGGCCGCTCAATGCGATCGGGCGGGGCGGGAAATACCGAAGGTGTCATGGCACCGAATACAAGCACTCGGCACTGACATCAGGCCCCGAGGCAGTACGAGGTGGACTGGGCTTGCGACCGGGCGCCGGGCATGGCCGCCGACGACACCGTGACGCGTGGTTCGACCATATGGCCGCGGCCGGCTCGCGCGCGTTCCCGGGACGCGGTGCCGTGGACACGGATACGTGCCGACGCTCCCCCGCACAACGGGTGGCGGGCGCTCAGCCGTGAAAGGACGACCCATGCACATACCAGGACCGACAGCGCGCCGTCGAAGTTACGCCGCCGTCGTCGCCGCGCTGATGACCTGCTCGGCCGCTTGGGCCGGGCAGGACCTGGCCGTGGCCGGCGGAGCGCCCACACCGTCGGTGCCGGTCCCGAAGCTGAACTGGAGACCCTGCACAGAGGGCAGCCCGTTCGACTGCGCGACCACGAAGGTACCGCTGGACTACGACGACCCGGGTGGCCGCAGCATCAAGCTGGCAGTCGTCAAACGGAAGGCGACCGGCCCCGGACGGCGCATCGGCACTCTGTTCTTCAACCCCGGCGGACCCGGCGGGCCAGGAACGGTCCAGATGCCACAGAACTACGAGTCCTTCCCGCGCGAGGTGCGGGAGCGGTTCGACATCGTCAGCTGGGACCCCCGCGGCATCGGCAACAGCACCGCGGTGAACTGCTTCGCGAGTCCTGAGGAAGCCGCAGACTGGAATGCGAGCAAAGCGGCGGGCTTCCCGGTGGGAGAGAAGGAGCGGGCGACCTTCACCGCCGCGTACGAGGAACTGGGCCGGCGCTGTGAGCAGCGTGCCCCCGAGCTCCTGCGCCATGTGTCGACCGCCGACAACGCTCGCGACCTCGACCAGCTTCGCAAGGCGGCGGGCGATCAGCAGCTCACCTACTACGGGATCTCCTACGGCACGTACCTGGGCGCCACCTACGCGAACCTCTTCCCCGGCAGGGTCCGCGCCATGGTCTTCGACGCCGACTGGGACCCGCAGGCCTGGACGGACAACGCCTCCGACGAAGCCTCCCGGACCACGTCGTTCCAGCGCTTGGGCTCCGGCCGCAGCGCCGCGGAGACCGTGAACCGGTTCCTCACGTTGTGCGGATCCACGACGGCCGCCCGCTGCGCGTTCTCCGCCGGCAGCCCGAAGGCGACCCAGGACAAGTACGACCGTCTGCTGCAGCGGCTCCGGAAGGAGCCCGTGGGCTCGTGGACCTCCGCCGGCACGGTGGCTGACGTGGTGAGCAGCCTCTACGACGTCCAGCTCGGAGGGACAGAGCTCGCCGGCAGGCTGCAGGACCTGTGGCAGGACCGCGCCCCGGAGCCGTCCCCCCTCCCGCCCCCGCCACCGGTCCCCAACCCGAATCCGTACCTGGGCGAGGAACAGAGCACCGCGGTCTTCTGCGGCGACAGCCCCAACCCGCGGGACCCCGGTGCGTACCACACCCTGGCGGAGGCCGCCGCCGCCCGTGCGGGGGACACCGGACGCTACTGGGTTTGGGCCTCCGCGGGCTGTGCCTCCTGGCCGGCGGTCGCCGAGGACCGCTACCGCGGCCCATGGAACAAGCCGACGGCGAACCCCATCCTGGTGGTCGGGAACACCTACGACCCCTCAACTCCCCTGTCGGCCGCGCAGGCCATGGCGAAGGAGCTGGCCAATGCCCGCCTGCTGACCCACGACGCAGTCGGGCACACGGCACTGTTCAACCCCAGCGGCTGCGTCAACTCTCATGCGAGCCGCTACCTCATCGACGGCGCCCTCCCGCCGACCGGAACAAGGTGCCAACAGGACGCGCCTCCCTTCGCCGCACCCAAGCTGGCCGAGACCGGTGGCAACACCACCATGGCCAATCTCGCGGGTGTCAGCGCGGCCCTCCTCCTCACCGGCGGCGGACTGCTGTTCGCCCTGCGTAGGTACCGCGCCACCCGCTGACTCTCGGCGAAGACGGCGCGGTTGGTTCGACCTCTGAGCGCGCAGTGGGGCACCCCCGGCCACCAAGCCGGGGGTGCCCCACTGCGCGCTCAGGCCTCGATGGCCATGGGTGGGGTGCGCGGAAGCAGTCGGGGTGGTCGGCCTGCGAACTCCCAGGACGTACGGGCGCATCGCGGGCCCACGACCCCTGTCAGGCCGTCGGCGAGTCGTCCTCCTCCGGGTCCCAGTCCAGCAGCCGTACCTTCGCCACCGTGCGGACATGGCGTCGCATCGCCGTGGCCGCCTGGCTCGGGCGGCGGTCGGCGATCGCGTCGAGGATCGCGTGGTGCTGGGCCAGGGAGCGGGTGGGGCGGCCGGGCTGGCGGAGGGATTCGTTGCGGCTCTCGGTGATCTGGTCGGCGATGGAGCGCATGAACTCGGCGAGGATGCTGCTGTGGGCCGCCGCCGTGACCGCGGCGTGGAAGAGCCGGTCGCCCTCCACTCCGTACGCACCCTCCTCGATCTCGCGCTCCATGTGGTCGAGGGCCTGGCGGAGGGCGGCCAGGTCGTCGTCCGTGCGGCGCTCGGCGGCGAGTTCGGCGAGCTTGGTCTCCAGGGCCTCGCGGGCTTCGAGTACGTCGGGCAGGCGCCGACGGCGTTCGACGAGCCGCTCGACGGGTTCGACGTCGAGGCTGTCGCGGACCAGGTACGTACCGCCGCCGTGCCGGGCCTCGACCAGGCCCTGGACCTCCAGGACCACGATGGCCTGCTTCACGGAGGCGCGGCTGACGCCGAGGCGGGTCGCGAGGTCGCGCTCGGGTGGCAGACGGTCACCGGCGCGCAGACCGCCCTCGGCGACGTACTGGCGCAGCCGCTCAAGGACCTGCTCGTAGAGGCGCTGCTTCGTCATGGGGCGCAGGGCTTCGGTCATGGAGTCCCCCTTCGTCGGGAGCGTAACACCGTGGCCCAGTGGCCCATTGGCTGAGCCAATTCTTGCGCGACCCCTTGACGTCCGTCCGGGTCGCGCCCACGCTGTCCAGCGACCGAAGTGGTTCAGCCACTTGGCCAATCCATAGCCCTCTATGCCGCTCCGGGGCCCAAAGACGGGAGCCCGTATGTCCGCCGAACTCATATCGATCCTCGTACTCGTCGTGGTGTTCGTGATCGCCACCACCCGCTCCATCAACATGGGCGCGCTCGCCTTCGCCGCCGCGTTCGGGGTCGGCGAACTCGTCGCGAACCTCAACGCCGACGAGATCTTCGCGGGCTTTCCCGGAGACCTCTTCGTCGTGCTCGTCGGGGTGACGTACCTCTTCGCGATCGCCCGCGCCAACGGCACCACCGACTGGCTCGTACACGCCTCGATCCGGCTCGTACGCGGCCGGGTCGCGCTGATCCCGTGGGTGATGTTCGTGATCACGGGGGCACTGACCGCGATCGGCGCGGTCAGTCCGGCCGCGGTCGCCATCGTGGCGCCGATCGCGCTGAGTTTCGCGGCGCGGTACGGGATCAGTCCGCTGCTGATGGGCGCGATGGTGGTGCACGGGGCGCAGGGCGGCGGGTTCTCGCCGATCAGCATCTACGGGTCGATCGTCAACGGGATCGTGGAACGGGAGGACCTGCCGGGCAACGAGATCACCCTCTTCCTGGCCTCCCTGTTCGCCAACCTGATCATCGCGGGTGTGGTCTTCGTACTCTTCGGCGGCCTGAAGCTGTGGGCGCAGGGGGCGGTTCCACTGGACGGGCCCTCCAAGGACGCGTCCAAGGGCGCCTCTGACAAGGGCGACCTTCCGGAGGGCGGTTCCGGCCCGCAGCCCACCAGTGCCGGCGCGGGAAGCGGCACCGGTACCAACACCGCCGTAGCCACCCGCCCCGACGCACCCACCACGCCCGACACCACACGCCTCACCCCGGCCCGGATCGCCACGCTCACCTCGCTGGTCGCCCTCGTCGTGGCCGTCCTCGCCTTCGACCTGGACGCCGGTCTGACCGCGATCACCCTCGCCGTCGTGCTGAGCACCGCCTGGCCGGAGGACAGCCGCAACGCGGTCGGCCAGATCGCCTGGTCGACGGTCCTGCTGATCTGCGGTGTCCTCACGTACGTCGGTGTCCTGGACGAGATGGGCACCATCACCTGGGCCGGCGAGGGCGTCGGCGGCATCGGCGTCCCGCTGCTGGCCGCGGTCCTGCTCTGCTACATCGGCGCGATCGTCTCGGCGTTCGCCTCGTCCGTCGGGATCATGGGCGCCCTGATCCCCCTCGCCGTGCCCTTCCTCGCGCAGGGCGAGATCGGGGCCATCGGCATGGTGTGCGCGCTGGCCGTGTCGGCGACGGTCGTGGACGTGAGCCCCTTCTCGACGAACGGCGCGCTGGTGCTGGCCGCGGCGCCGGACGTCGACCGCGAGCGTTTCTTCAGGCAGCTGATGGTGTACGGAGGGATCGTGGTGGCGGTGGTGCCCGCGGTGGCATGGCTGGTGATGGTGGTGCCCAACTGGGGATGACCCGGGTGGCCTGAGGGCTCCTCGGGGAGGACCTGAGGATGCCGACGGCGCCATGAGTGACGTACCCGGAGTGACGTACCCGCCCATGAGCTACGTACCGACGAACGACCAAGGAGTACAACGCGTGTCCCCTCTCTTCCCGGCCCTGACCGAGGCCTCCGCGGACCCGGACGGACCCGGTGCGCACCGGCCCGCCCTGCGCTTCGGCGACCGTTCCCTGACGTACGGCGAGCTGGCCGCCGTGGCCGCGCCCCTGGCCGAGCGCCTCGCGGGAGCGGGCCGGATCGCCGTCTGGGCCACGCCCACTCTGGAGACCGCGGTCGCCGTGGTCGCCGCGCTGCTGGCCGGCGTCCCGGCTGTACCGCTCAACCCGAAGTCGGGCGAGAGCGAGCTGGGGCACATCGTGTCGGACAGCGCGCCGACACTGGTGCTTGCGAGGCCGGACGACCAACTCCCCGCTGCGCTGGACAAGTTGGGGCGCGTCGACGTCGACGTACGCGCCACGGGGACGCCCCACGCACCCGGAGACCTCACCCCCGAATCCCCCGCCCTGATCGTCTACACCTCCGGCACGACCGGCCCGCCCAAGGGCGCCGTCATCCCCCGCCGGGCCATTGCCGCCACCCTGGACGCCCTCGCGGACGCCTGGCAGTGGACCGGCGACGACGTACTCGTGCACGGCCTTCCCCTCTTCCACGTGCACGGCCTGATCCTCGGCATCCTCGGCCCGCTGCGCCGCGGCGGATCGGTCCGGCACCTGGGCAGGTTCGAAACGGCGGGTGTGGCAAGGGAGTTGAGCGAGGGCGCCACGATGTTGTTCGGGGTGCCGACGATGTACCACCGGATCGCGGAGGCGCTGCCCGACGACCCGGCTCTCGCGAAGGCCCTGGGGAAGGCGCGGCTGCTGGTGTCGGGCTCCGCTGCTCTGCCCGTGCACGACCACGAGCGGATCGCGGCGGCGACGGGGCGGCGGGTCATCGAGCGGTACGGGATGACGGAGACCCTGATGAACACCAGCGTCCGCGCGGACGGGGAGCCGCGCGCGGGCACGGTCGGCGTTCCGCTGCCGGGCGTGGAGCTGCGGCTGACGGAGGACGACGGGGTGACGGCCGTCGAGGCGTACGACGGGGAGACGGTGGGCGAGATCCAGGTCCGCGGGCCGAACCTCTTCACCGAGTACCTGAACCGGCCGGACGCGACGGCCGAAGCCTTCACCGAGGACGGCTGGTTCCGCACGGGTGACATGGCGGTACGCGACCCCGACGGCTACGTACGCATCGTCGGCCGCAAGGCCACCGACCTGATCAAGAGCGGTGGTTACAAGATCGGGGCGGGTGAGATCGAGAACGCGCTTCTGGAGCACCCGGGCGTGCGCGAGGCCGCGGTCACGGGTGAGCCCGACGCGGATCTCGGCGAGCGGATCGTGGCGTGGATCGTGCCGAACACAGACACAGACTCGGACACGGGATCGACTCAATCGCCGCCGTCCACCGAGGAGTTGGCGGACCATGTGGCCCGCCGCCTGGCACCCCACAAGCGTCCGCGCGTCGTCCGTTACCTCGACGCCCTGCCCCGCAACGACATGGGCAAGATCATGAAGCGCGCGCTGCCTCATGACTGACGGCCGGAGGTCCACTGCGCGCGAGGCGATCGGTCTCGTGGCCGACGGTTTCAGCGAACTCCCGGTCAAGGCAGGTGAGTACGCACCCGACGGCCCGTTGTCCTGGCAGGGCTACGACGCCTCGCGCGCTCGTGCCGCGTCCCGCACCGGCGAGGAGGAGTCCGTCGTCTGCGGCACGGCCATGGTCGGTACGACTTCTGCTGTGCTGATCTCGTTCGAGTTCGGTTTTCTGGGCGGGTCGCTCGGGGAGCGCACCGGGGACCGGCTGGAGGCGGCGTACACGTACGCGCGTGAGCACCGCCTGCCCGTCGTGTCTCTCGTCGCGACGGGCGGCAGCCGGATGCAGGAGGGCATGCGCGCGCTGGTCCAACTCCAGCGCGTGGCACGGCAGTCGGCGCTCACCCGCGAGGCGGGTCTGCCGCAGCTCGCGGTACTGCGGGACCCGACGACGGGCGGCGGCTGGGCCACGCTGGGAGCGGGCGCCGACGTGATCCTCGCGCTGCCGGGCGCCCAGGTGGGTTTCGCGGGTTCCCGGGTCCGCCCGCCGGATGCGGACCCAGATGCGTACACGGCGGAGGCGCAGGTGGCGGCGGGTTCGATCGACGCGGTGGTACCCCCGGAGGATCTGCCGCGGACGCTGCACCTGTGGCTGCGCCTGCTGACCCGCCCGTCGACGCCACCCGCTCCTCCCCCAGCAGCGATGGGCCGAGCCGACCTCCCCGCCACCGGCCGTGAGGCGGTCGACAACGCCCGCTCCCCTCAACGCCCTCGCGCCCAGGCCTACTTGGACGCGTACTTCACCCACCGCGTGCCGATCAGCGGCGACCGCACCGGCGGCGGCACCGAGCCCGACACCGGTCCCGACCCCGGAATGCTCTGCGGCTTCGGCATACGGGCGGAGGACGGCCGTACGATCGCCTACGCCGCCCAGACCGGCACCGCCACCCGCCCCACCGGCTACCGCACCGCCGCCCGCCTGATCCGTCTGGCGGACCAACTCGGCATCCCCGTACTGACCTTGGTGGACACCCCGGGCGCAGCCAACGACGCGGCGGCGGAACGCCAGGGCGCGGGCGCGGCGATAGCGGAGCTGTTCGCCGCCGTGGCCACCGCGCGCACACCCCTCACCACCCTGCTGATCGGCGAGGGCGGCTCGGGCGGCGCCCTCGCCCTCGCCGCACCCGACAACACCTGGGCCACACCGGACAGTTACTTCTCCGTCATCGCCCCGGAGCTGGCCGCGGCGATCCTCAAACGCCCCGCGGACCAGGTGACCGCGACGGCGGACGAACTCCGGATCCGTCCTCAGGACTTGGTGGAGCTGGGGGTCGTAAAGGGTGTCGTGAGCCCCGACAAGAACGAATGACCGCCCGGGACTACGGAATCCGTGACAAGCCGCGACAACCACAAGTACCGTCCGTGACAATGAGGTTGATCGAGAGTCACTGACGAAGGACCGGGGGCGTCATGGAAGGCTTGGTGGAGTTCAAGACCAACGACGGAGTCGTGATCACCGTCGAGGGCGCGGGCACCGAGGACCTCTCCGGTCACCAGATGGTCTCGCGCCGCGACGACGGTACGGTCCAGGCGACCCGCACCTTCGAGGGCGCCCTGGACGGAGTGCGCGCGGCGGCCGAGTCCGCGCTCCGGGTCTTCCGGGGCGGCTCGCTGCGGCCCGATTCCGTGGAACTCGAGTTCGGGGTGAAACTCACCGCGGAGGCGGGTGCGTTGATCGCCAAGAGCGGGGCCGAAGGGCATCTGCTGCTCCGGCTCTCCTGGTCCCCCGGGCAGGCCGACGACTCCTCGGAGACCGCCCGGCCGTCATGACGAGCGCCTCCTGGCACGCCAGAATCAACTGCGGGCGCGACACCGGCGCCGGTTTCCTGGTCACCGAGCGGCACGTCCTGACCTGCGCCCATGTGGTCGCGTGCAGCCGCGCGGCCCCGGTCACCGTCTCCTTCGCGCACGGCACCGAGGGCCAGATCCCCGCCCGGGTGATCGCACAGGGCGGCTGGGACGGCCGCGACACCGACCCCGGTGATCTGGCCGTACTCGAACTGGACCACCCCGTCCCCATGAAGCCGGCGGAGTTCGCGGCGCCCTCCGACGCGTACGGCGATCCTCCGCGCAGGCTCCTGGCGTACGGATTCCCGAAGCGGTACGACGAGGGGACGCTCGCCGAATACCGGGCCACCGCCGACCAGTTGATCGCCGGCGAGTGGGTCCAGCTGGAGGCCTGGGCCGCCCATGGCCAGCCTCTGGTTCCCGGCTTCAGCGGCGCCGCGGTGACACTCGCGGACACCGGCCGCGTGGTCGGCATGGTCTCCACGGCTGCCCGCAGCCCGGAGATCCGCAACGGCCGGATGCTGCCCGCCCAGGTCATGGCCCGCTACTGGCCGCGGCTCGGCGAGCTGATTCCGACACCGGAGTACGGCCGGCCGGAGAAGGAACGACTGCGACAGCTGGTGGCGTCGATGGAGGGGCCCCGAAGCGCCCCTCCAGGGGCGCGAGGCTCTGACATATGCGGCTCCGCCGCGATGGGGGTCCCCCCGGGTTCATGGGGGTCCCCCCGCTCGAGCGAAGCCGAGAGTGGGGGAGAAGCCGAGAACTTGGGGGAGCGAGCAGCCCCCACGGACCCGCGGACGAGGCACAACCGGAGCCCGGGAAGTCCGGAGTGCAGCCCCGAACGCCTGTACCTCGACGCGGTCGGCCCACTCGGCCCCCCACTGCCGCCTCAAGGATTCGGCTCGTTGTGGGACGCGGTCTGGTACCTCCTGTCGGAGGTGCCGGACCCCGACGCCGTCACCCGCTTCACGGCACGGCTCGCCGACTTTGCCGACGACGCCCGGACCCGGAGCGCGCTGTGGAACTGGCCGCTGACGTACGCCCGTCGCGAGCCGACGCCGGCACCCGTTCCGGTGCCGCGGCCCGCACCCGGCGCCGTACACGCCTGGTCCCCGATCCTCGTGGAGATCGCGCCCAGCGGCTCCGGCGACGGCCATTTCCTGGTCGAGGTGTCCGCGTACAACGGTCGACACCGCCGAGTGGTCGGCTCGCGCCGCCTCCCGACAGACCGCGTACGCCCGTACGCGCTCCAACGCATCGACGAGGCGTACCACGAACTCGAGCCAGGAGCACGTGAGTTGATCGCCTTCGTGCTGCCGCGCCGCTGGCTCAACGCGGACGTGGCGCACTGGAAGCGCAGCGCCGACGACGACAGCCCGCTCGGCGCCTTCGCTCCGCTCGTCGTGATGGACCTGGAGCGGCGCCGCAGCGGCGGCCTCCAGCACAAGCTCCGGCAGAAGTGGCGGCACCTCGACGCCCGGCCGGCGGCACGGCTGCACCGTATCGACTGCTGGGCCGTCGGACAGGACCAGGTGAAGCTGACGATCGGGCTGCGCCGCGCCGCGGACATGGTGGGCTTCGCCACCGCGCCCCGCGCGAACGGCGTCCGGCGGCTGTTCCAGGCCGGCCTCAACGCGGCCGTGCCGGTGATGCTCTGGCCGCGCACCGGCTGCCGGGAGGAGCACGGGCGTGGGCAGCCATCGGCTTCGAGCCCCCCGGAGGCGAACCGGCAAGCTGGGGAGCGATGCCGGGGTGCCGAGTTCCTGGACCGCCTTGCCGAGCATCTCGCGAACCTGCCTCCGCGCGAACTCCCTTCCTACGTCCATGAGTTGCGCGAGGCCGCGTACGCCTCCGACTCCGCCGAGCCGCACTGGGCGTACGACCTGGCACTGCTGTGGGAGGACCCCGACTGTCTGCCCGAACCCGTCGGCCATCTGCACAACCCCGTCGGCTGAGCGACCGGCACGCATCGAGGAGAGACACATGTCCCTGTGGCCCGTCTACACGGGTACGAGCGAGCCTCACGACGGCATCACCGCGCTGCCCCCGCCGCCGCCCTGGCGTGCCTTCGACGGCGGACCGGAGCTCGCGACTCCCGCCGAGGACGGCGACACCTCGGCCACGTCCCCGGACCGTGTGCACCGCGCCCGCACCTATCGCGCCACGGACCAGGCCGTCCAACTGGTCAACGCCGCCCTGTACTTGCGCCGCCCGCTGCTCGTGACCGGACCGCCCGGCAGTGGTAAGTCGAGCCTGGCGTACGCGGTGGCACGGGAGTTGAAGCTGGGCCCGGTCCTGCGCTGGAACATCACCAGCCGTACAACGCTCCATGACGGCCTCTACCAGTACGATCCGCTCTCGCGTCTGTACGCCGCCGGGCAGGCCGTCGCCCGCGAACAGCTCCCCGCGGACAGCGAGCTGCAGGACCATCTGCGCCTCGGCCCGCTCGGCACCGCGCTGCTTCCGTACGGCAGGCCGCGTGCCCTGCTGATCGACGAGATCGACAAGAGCGACCTGGACCTGCCCAACGATCTCCTCAACATCCTGGAGGAGGGCCAGTACGAGATCCCGGAGCTGGTCCGCGCCGCCCGCCGCACGCCCTTGGCCAAGGTGATGATCGACGGCACGGACAACCGGGTCACCGTCACGCGCGGCCGGGTCCGCTGCCGTGCCTTCCCGTTCGTGGTGCTCACCAGCAACGGCGAACGCGAGTTCCCGCCCGCCTTCCTCCGCCGCTGCGTCCGCCTCGAACTCCACCAGCCGCGCGACGCCCACCTGGAGCGGATCGTCCACGCCCATCTCGGCGAGCCCGACGCCTACGCCCGCGACCTGATCGCCCGCTTCCTCTCCCGGGGAACGGACGGCGAACTCGCCACGGACCAGCTCCTGAACGCCATCTACCTCACAAGGGCGGCAGGCCTCGATGCCTCGTCCCGCGACGAGCTCGCCGAGCAGCTGATGCCGTATCTGAGCCGGAACGGGGAGGAGCCGGACGGTTTCTGAGGTAGTCCAAGACAGGAGGACCAGGGAGGCGACGGGATGAGCGACCCGGCTGCGGTCGACGGCAGTGGGGGCACGGGTGCCGCTCGTCTCGCCGATCTGCTGGCCGAAGTGAGCGGCGGGGACCTGCCCACGTCCGTCGAACTGGCCGAACTGCTGTGGCTCGCCCGGCACATGAAGGAGCCAGAGCCTGCCGCGCCCTCTGTGGATCCACCGCCGGTACGGCCCGAGCGAGCCGAGCCGGAGCGTGAGATCCCGCCCCTGGAGGCCGGCGGCCCGTCTCAGCAGCACATCCCGGACGCGGCCCCGCCTCCCGAGCCGGAACGCCGCCCGGACGGCCGCGTCCCCCTGCGGCTGCCCGGCCCCAGCGCGCCGGACGAGCCGAGGGATCCGAACGGTTCGTACACCTCGCTGCTCGCCCCCGCACCCCCGATGCTGACCCACCCCCTCGCGCTGCAACGCGCCCTGCGCCCCCTCAAGCGCCGAGTGCCCGCACCCGTCGGGAAGGAGCTCGACGAGGAGGCGACCGCGCATCGGATCGCCCGGCTCGGCGCGGCGCCGCGGTGGTGGCTTCCCGTACTGCGTCCGGCGACCGAGCGCTGGCTGACCCTGCATCTCGTCTACGACGCGGGCCCGACCATGCCGGTCTGGCGGCCGCTCGTCCGTGAACTGCACACGGCGCTCGCCCAGTCGGGCATCCTCCGCACGGTGGAACTGCACCGGCTGGAAGCCGACGGCACGGTACGCCGCCCCGGCTCGCAGGAGTCGTACGCGGACGGCCGCACCGTCACGCTCCTGGTCAGCGACTGCATGGGGCCACAGTGGCGGGACGGCCCCGCGGGCACCCGCTGGTACGGCACGCTGCGGCGCTGGGCGGCGAGGATGCCGGTCGCAGTGATCCAGCCGCTCCCCGAGCGCCTGTGGCGCACCACCGCGCTGCCGGCCTCGACCGCACAGATCGTCTCGCCCTCGCCCGCGGCGCCCAACTCGGCGTACGACGTGGACGCCTATGCCGCGGACCACCCACTGCCCGGGACGCTCCCTCTCCCCGTCCTGGAACCCTCGGCCCCCTGGCTGGCGAACTGGTCGGCGCTGCTGGCCGACGCGGGCAAGCTTCCCGGCTCCGTCGCCCTGCTGGGCCACACCCCGCCGCCCGCACCGGTCGACGATCAGGGCCGGAGCGAAATCGAGCGGCTCTCCCCCGAGGAGCTGCTCCTCCGTTTCCGTTCCCTCGCCTCCCCGGAGGCCTTCCGTCTCGCCGGTCATCTCACTGTCGGGCGACCCGAGTTGCCCGTCATGCGGCTGGTCCAGGCAGCGATCGAGCAGAACCCGCAGCCGCAGCATCTCGCGGAGGTCATCCTCAGCGGGGTGCTCACCGCGATCCCGGGTCCGCCGGGTTCGTACGCCTTCCGCCCCGGCGTACGGGAGTTGTTGCTGCGTACGCTGCCCCGGACCGCGCGCGGCCGGACCTCCGAACTCCTCGGGCGGGTGGGCGCGTTGATCGACGCGCGGGCGGGCGTGGCGGCCGGGGACTTCCGGGTGCTGGCTCCGGGGGGTGGTGGCGAGGCGGCCGGGGGTGAGCCGTTCGCGGCGGTGCGGGAGAAGAGCGTGCTGCGGATGGGCGGGAGCGCGGACGGGGTGTCGTCGTCGCTGTTCGCGGGGCGGTATCGGCTGATCGGGCAGCGCGGACCGTCGCGGTGGATGTGGCATGCCATGGACGTACGGCTGAACCGTCCCGTGGTGGTGCACCGGTACCCGCCGCAGGCCGCGCCGCAGGGACGGTTCCTGGATCAGGCCCGCCAGCTCGCCGCCCTGCGGCATCCCCATGTGGTGCCCATTCTGGACTTCGGGGTGGAAGGGAACACGCCCTATCTGATTGCGGAGTTCGTGGACGGCGTGACCGTGACCGAACTGGAGGTGGGCAGCGGCCCCGGAGTGTCCTTCAGGGTGTTCGCCCGGCTGGTCCGGGACGTGACCGCAGGGCTGGAGGCCCTGCACACACGGCGTCTGGTGCGTGGCCAGGAGGGCCGGGAAGGCCTGCTGGTGCGGCCGGACGGGGCGGTTATGATCAGCCGTTTCGCGCTGGGTGAGCAAGTCAAGTTCCAAGACGCGTCGACAGACGTCCGCGCATTCGGCAAGCTGCTCCAGGACTTGGCCTCGGTTGCGCCGGCCGACGGAAGGTTCGAGCAGTTCCTGCGCCAGTTTCCGGCCTACCGCTTCATCAGCCGCCACCCGCCCAGGGAGCTCGCCTCGTCACCCGCCTTCGAGCCGACGGCCACCGAGGCCGACTTCCTGAACTTCACCATGCTCGGCCCGCCGCGCGTCCACCGCGGCGAACGGCTCCTCGATATCCCGTTCCCCAAGGCGCAGGCCCTGCTGTGCATGCTGTTGCTCAAGCACGGCCGCCGGGTGACCCTCGCCGAACTGGCCCAAGGCCTTTGGGAAGAGCCGCCCTCAGAGGGCGACGCCGCCCGCATCCGTCCACTGGCGATCGCCCTGCGGGAGGCTCTGGGTCCCGGCACCCTCGCCGACCTCAGTGACGGCTACGCGCTGCACACGGCCGGTGACCACATCGACGTACTCCACTGCGAGGACTTGCTGAACCGCCGTACACAGGAGCAGGACCCGCGCACCCAGCGCGCTCTGACCCAGGAAGCCCTGGACCTCTGGTACGGCGATCCGCTGGACGGCGTCCCCGGGCCCGCCGCCAAGGCGACCCGCGCCCGCCTGCGCGCGCTGCGTCTGACGCTCTGCGCCCAGCGGGCCGAACTCGACCTGGAACTGGGCGACTTCGCCCGAGCCGAAGCCGATCTCGACGCCCTCCTCGATGAGCATCCCGAGCACGAGGACTTCCGGCGGCTGCACATCCTGGCGCTCCGGGGCCAGGGCCGGATCGCGGAGGCCATCGATTCGTACGAGTCCTACGCCGAGCGTCGGCAGCGGCAGCACGGGGAGCCGGTCGATGCGGTGTTGCGGGAGCTCTACCAGGAACTGCTCACCGCCGACCGCACGGGGGCCACCGTCCTCGTCGAGTTCACGGAGCGGCGCGAGCGCGCCTGGGCCAACGACGCCCTGGGGCACGCCCTGCCCGGGATGCTGTCGTCGGCGGGCCAGTACGAGGGCCAGTACGAGTTGTCGAGTCTCGACGACGGCTTCCTGGTGACCGCCGAGCCCGGCACCTCCGTGCTGCCGCTGCTGGACGCCGTGCTGCACGAACTGCCCGCCGTCCTGGCGGAGTCGGAGCCGCTTCCACCGAAGGTCCGGGTGACGTTCTGGCACGCCGCCCAGCCCGCCCTCGGGGCCGCACTGGAGCGCTCCGGCGCCGACACGGCGGACGCGGATGTCACGGTCGTACTCTCCCCGGTGCTCCATCAGGAGCTCGCGAGCGGCCCCGCCGCCGTCGACCCCGCGCGGTTCCGGCCCTTGTACCAGGAGCCGGACGAAGGCCGGCTCATCGCCTGGTACTGCCCGCTGGAACTCCCGCGTCCGGCCGCGGAGCCGGATCCCCTGCCCGAATCCGAGGCGGAGCCCGAGCTGGAGTCCGAGCAGCCGCGCGACCTGGTGCGCGGCCCGTTCACCACCCGCGACATCACCGCCGTCCGCCCGCCCGCAGGAAGCCGCACCGCCGTCGTCCACACCCTGCCCGACGGCTCACTGACGCTGCTCGACGCTGCCCGGCCGCCCGGCGAGCGCACTTCGGGCACTCTCGTCACGTACTACGAGGTCGACCTCACCACCCATGAGATGACGACCACGATGACCCTGCCAAGCTCCGGCGACGATCCTTTCGAGCTGTTGATCGAGCTGCACTGGCATGTCGACGATCCCGTGGCCTTCGTCCGGGCCGGCATCTCTGACGTGCCCGGACTCCTGCTCGAGCACCTCCGTGTGGACGGCGGGCGCATCACTCGCAGCTTGCCGCCCTCCTGGGAGGCGCAGGTGGAGTCGTATCTCAAAGGCGACCTGCCCCCCTGGCCGGCTCCGGGCCTCTCGGTGACCTACCGAGTGCGGCTGTCCGGCCGGCCGTCTGCCCGCACCTCCGTCCGCCGCCCCACACTGCGCACCCTCCTGGGTGACGCTAAGGCCGTCCTCCTGGGCTTCGACGGCCCGCTGGTCCGCCTGTACGGCATTGGCAAGTCGGAGTCCCAGGCCATGCGCGAGCTCGCCGCGCTCCTGGTCGAACTGCGGGACCCCGACGAAGCGCTGAGTGGTGCGCGGCTCTTGGCCTCCGACGGGCCGACGCCACCCGTGGAAGGACGTCCGAATCCGCTCGATCTGCTGCGTGCGCTCGCGGGGCACCGCCTGAGCCCCGAGTTGCGCCGAGCGCTCGACCGGATCGAGGAGGAGGCGGCCGTCGGGGCCCGGCCCACCCCGCACTCCGACGCCCTGATCGTGATGCTCCACGCCTACGACCGTGAGGTCGCCGTCGTCGCGGACAACGCGCCGGGCGCCGTCCGGACGGCGCTCGCACGACGAGCGCTGACCCTGGAGGGCGGCATCCATGGACGTACCGAGGATCTGTCCCTCCTGATGCCGAACCCCGACTGCCTGAACCGGGCCCTGACCGCCCTGCACACCTTCCCCTCGGATGCCGTACTGATCGCCTCCTCCGTCGCCGAACTGACCGCCGCCCACGCCATCGGCCTGCCCGCCATCGGCTACGCCCGGAGCCCGCAGCACGCGGGGCAGCTGCGCCGGGAGACGGAGTGCGCGGTGACGGTGGAGTCCCTGGAGGACATCCTCAACAACGTCTCGTACAGATGAAGCCTCCCGCCCAGGGCGTGCAAATCCCCCCGTTCAGCGGCACCCCACCCGGCCCACCCCAAAAGGCGACGCCCCGTCAGTGCCCGCACGATGCCAAAGAGGACCGTCACCCGGCGGCCCCCACGGTCTGCGCTCTCGGGAGGATCTGCCATGACCGACAGTCTGGAGCAGTTGCGCCGCTGTCATTTCGCCGTCGATCTGGGGGCGGCGAGGACCCGCGTGTATGTGAAGGGTGCCGGGCTGGTCGTGGACCAGCCGAGTGTGGCCGCCGTCAATATGAAGACCGGCGGGCTGATCGCGGTCGGGGAGCTGGCCGAGCAGATGACGGGCCGTACGCCCGGCTACATCCGCGTCGTCAGGCCCGTGTCCGGCGGCACGGTCGTCGACATCGACATGGCACAGCGGATGCTGCGACAGCTGCTCGGCGAACGCCTCCGCCGCACACTGCGTCGTAAGCCCCGGCTGCGCGCCGCCGCCTGTACGCCGCACGACGCCGACCCGCTCGCCCGGCGCGCGGCGGTCGAGACGCTGGTCGGGCTCGGGGCATGGCGGGTCGAGCTGGTGGACACGCTGATCGCGGCGGCGGTGGGCTGCGGGCTGCCCGTACAGCAGCCCGAAGCGACCATGATCATGGTGTGCGGGGCGGCCACCACTCAGGTCGCCGTTCTCTCCCTCGGCTCGGTCGTGAACGCCGAGCGCATCCCCGTCGGCGGCGAGGCCGTCGACCACGCGATCGTCCAATACCTGCGCCATGCGCATGAGTTGGTGCTGCCGAGTCAGTCCGTACGTCCCTTGCAGCTCGCCCTGTCCGGCAACGGTCTCACCCCGGAGGGACCCGCCCGTACCGAGATCCACGGCCGGGACGTGGCCACGGGGCTCGCCCGCTCCGTACACGTCGACACGGCCACCGTACGCAATGCCGTCCAGGCCCCGCTCACGGCGGTGCTCGACGGGATCGGCCAGGTGCTGCGCGACTGCCCGCCGGACCTGGTGGCCGACCTCGCGGACCGCGGGATCATGATGGTCGGCGGCAGCGCCCTGCTGCCCGGGTTCGACCACATGCTGCGGGCCGCGACGGGCATGCCGGTGCACATCGCCGAACGGCCCGACGTGTGCGCGGCCCTCGGCCTGGGCGCGATGCTGGAGGGCAGGATCGAGCCGATGTGCATGGAATCGGTGTCGAGCTGAGATCAGCCCGTACTGCGGCCAGTCCGTACTGCGGTCAGCCCGTCCTCCCGCCCCAGCGCATGTCGGCCCGCTCCCACTCCGCGTCCCAGTCCCGCATACGGCGCCCGTCAAGGCGTACGCGCACGGTCCAGGCGGCCAGCCAGACGACGCAGCCCGCGCCCGTCGCGGCCAGCAGGCCCGCCGACACCGCTTGCAGGACCGCTTCCGCCTCGTTGAGGGGCTTCGTCATCAGGGTGCCGTGCCGGTCGGTCCAGATCGTGGTCCGGGTGCCTTTCTCGGCTTCGGGCCTGACCTGGGCCTCGCCGGTGCGGGCGGTGCCGTCCGGTGTCTTCCAGCGGACCGTGGCCCACACCCGGTCGCCGCCCACGGTCCGGGTCGCCGACCTCTCCGGGGCGTTCTCGGTGAGCACCGCCGTCACCTCACGGCGCTCCTCCCGCTGCCGGTCCACGCTCCGGCTCACCACCTCGGCCGCCGCCACCCCCGCGATCAGCCCGCCCACCAGGGCGAACAGCCATGCGCCGAGCACCACCCAGGCCTCGACGACGTCCACGCGCCGCCGGAGCGGGTTGCTCCGCCACCGCCACAGCCTCACCGTCGTACGACGTGTCTTCGCCACGGCCAGCACCCCCTTGTGCGCACCGCCGGCAGCACCTCATCGGGTGTCCTACCAGTGTGCTCCCAGGAGCGTGACGGGGCACTCGCACAGGCACGTCTCGTCGACGGCGGGTCGAGACGCGCCAATTGCCCGGATTCCGTACGCTGATCCACTTCTGGCGGCCGGATCAGCCGCGAACTCGACCAGGTACGACCAGTAAGCGAGCGTGAGTCATGGGTGAACGACAGCCGATTCCGGGGGATGCGCCGGCAGGGGACGTGCCGGCGCCCCAGCTCCCTGCGGGCTCTCCTCTCTCCCCGTTGGGCGAACCACAGGCGTTGATCGAGGAGTTCGCGCGGGAACTGAGCCGGGGGCTGCGCACGAGCCGCCTCCGCTCGTGGGGGACGGATCCCTCCGGGGGTTGAGCAGGGGGATTCGTTGTTGGGTGCGGGTTCGTTGTGGCTGGTCGCGCCCACGCGGCGGAACCGCAAATCGATACAGCCCCGCGCCCCTGAAAAGCCTGCGACTGCCCGAGCCCCGGGGAGCCCGGGCCCCGAACAAGCCCGGGCCCCGGAAAAGCCCGGGCCTCGGGGGAAGCCCGCACCCCGACGTGCCCGCACTCTCCCTCCGGCGGGAGGGGGCGTGGGCCGGTGCGTCGTATGCCCGTCGCGTAGCTTCTGTCTCGGAGAACCCGCACCGTGTACCAGGCCAGGGCCGTATGCCCGGCCTGCGACGGGCTGACGCACCGGCCCACGACCCCGCACCCACCACCCACCCAAGGGGCGCGGGGAACGGCGCGACCAGCCACACTCAACCCGCACCCGCCCCACCGCCGGAGGCACCCCGCGGGGAACGGCGCGACCAGCCACCACGCACCCGCAGTCGCCAGTGAACCGAACCCACCCACCCGGTAGGCGTCCCCGCTCAACCGCCGGAGGCAGGGGTGTGGACGCTACGAAGCGTGTCGATCACCTGGCGGTCGGACAGCTGGCCGAAGTCCACGTACCACTCCCCTACGGCGTAGAAATGCTCGGGCCGGTGGAGGCAGATCACGTCGTCGGCCTCGTGCTGCCGTACGACGCCGAGCCCGGAGCAGACCGGAATGGCGAGCACCAGCCGTGCAGGCGACCGGCGGCGCAGATGGAGGAGGGCGGCGCGGGCGGTGACGCCGGTGGCGAGACCGTCGTCGACCAGGATCACCGTCCGGTCCCGTACGCGGGGAGCGGGGCGCCCCTCGCGGTAGAGCTCCTCGAGGCGGTGGACCTCCGCCCGCTGCCGGGCGACGGCCTGCGTGAACTGGTACTCGGTCATGTCCAGCAGCGCCAGCGCCTCCTGGTCGAACACCGGCGGATCCTCGCCCACTACCGCGCCGACCCCGGCCTCCGGCTGCCCCGGTGCACCGATCTTGCGCACCACCAGCACGTCCAGCGGCGCACGCAGGGCGTGCGCGATCTCCGCCGCGACAGGGACACCGCCGCGGGGCAGGGCCAGTACGAGGGGGTCGACGAAACCGCCGCCCTCCGCCCGTCGCAGCAGCGCGACGGCGAGATCCTGCCCCGCCTGCCGACGGTTCTGGAAACGCATGATGCCCGCCTTCTTTCCGCGACGCCCGCCCCGTTCGCCCGCCTGTGCGGGCCTGTGCGAATCGTGCATGCGAGTACCCGAGCGGCCGGGTCCTCACGCGTGCATGGGCGAACATCCGCCGGGTACTCGGCGATCAACCGGGCACCGGCCGACCAGGCACATTGCCGGTGCTCATCCCGGAAGGCACACGGAGGTAGCCATGGCGAAGCATGTCCGGGAAGTCATGACGGCGGAACCGGTGACGGTGAGCGAGCAGACCCCACTCCCCGAGGTCGCCAAGCTCATGCGGGAGAAGAACATCGGCGACGTCTTCATCACCGAGGAGGACCACGTACGCGGCCTGGTGACCGATCGCGATCTGGTGATCCGGGCCCTGGCCGAGGACCGGGACCCCTCCGCCACCCCGGTCCGCGAGGTGTGCAGCACTGATCTGGTCACCGTCTCCCCGCAGGACGACATCGACCAGGCGGTGCGGCTGATGCGGGAGCACGCCCTGCGACGGCTGCCCGTCGTGGAGGACGACCACCTCGTCGGTGCCCTCAGCATCGGCGACCTGGCCATCGAACGCGACCGGCGCTCCGCGCTCGCCGACATCAGCAGGGCGGAGCCGAACAAGTAGGACGGCCCAAAGGCGGTCCCTACGTCGACGGCACGTGGAAGTCACCGCAGTCGTCTGCTTCCGTGTGTTCTTCCGCGTGCCGTCGACACATGCGTACGGGACAAACGGGGCACCCGGTGTACATGGTCGGCGAGACGTACGACGACAGGCAGGCCCGTGCGCAGGGCGAGAGCGGCCACCGGCTGGTGCCGCACACCGCGGACGTGCGGATCGAGGCGTGGGGCACGACCCGGGAGAACTGCCTGGTCGAGGCCGTACACGGGATGGTCGACTGCTTCGCCGACATCTCCGCCGTCCGGCCCACGGCCGTCCAGCGCGCCCAGCTGTCCGAGACCAGCGACGACGATCTCCTGGCCGCCCTCCTCGACGAGGTCGTCTACCGCCTCGAAGTACCGGGCCAGGTCCCCGTGGACGTAGAGCTGGAGACGGAGACGCCCGACGGTGCCATCGACGTGCGACTGGCGGTCGCCGACCTGTCGGCCGTGGAGATCACGGGCGCCGTACCGAAGGCCGTCTCCTGGCACGAACTGCACATCGGGCCGGGCCCGTACGGCTGGACGTGCGCGGTGACGGTCGATGTGTGAGAGGGAGGGACGGGGGGCTCAGCCCTTCACGACCCCCAGCGGAACCAGCCGCGCGACCGTACGGCACAGCCCCGCCCCCTCGCTCGCCTCCACCACCGCGCTGACGTCCTTGTACGCCTCCGGAGTCTCCTCCGCCAGCCCGCGCAGTGACCGCGGCCGTACCGCGATGCCGCCCCGCTCCAGCCGGGCCCGCAGCTCCTTCCCGGCTACCGTCCGCGCGGCCTGGTGACGGCTCATCACCCTCCCCGCGCCGTGGCAGGTGGAGTGGAAGGCGTCGCCTCCGGGCACTCCGGTGAGTACGTACGAGGCGGTGCCCATGGTGCCTGGGATCAGCACCGGCTGGCCGAACTCCCTTATGTCCTCAGGCAGTTCGCGGTGCCCCGGCGGGAAGGCGCGGGTGGCGCCCTTGCGGTGAACGCACAGCCGGCGCCGTGCTCCGTCCACCGTGTGGGTCTCGAGCTTGGCGAGGTTGTGGGACACGTCGTACACGAGGGACAGTCGGGCGCGGGCGGCGCGGTGGAAGATCCGGCGGGTGGCGTCGGACAGCAACTGGCGGTTCGCGCGGCCGTAGTTCGCGGCGGCGGCCATCGCACCGAGGTACGCCCGTCCCTCGGGCGAGTCGACCGGCGTACAGGCCAGCTGCCGGTCGGGCACGGTGATGCCGTACCGGTTCATGGCCCGGTCCATCGCGCGTACGTGATCGGTGCAGATCTGGTGCCCGAGCCCCCGTGAACCACAGTGGATCATCACGCACACCTGGTCGCGGGCGAGCCCGAAGGCGGCGGCGACCGGCTCGTCGTACACCTCGGCGACCTGCTGGACCTCCAGGAAGTGGTTGGCGGACCCGAGGCTGCCGACCTGGCCGAGACCGCGTTCCCGGGCCCGCCCGCTGACCTGCGCCCCGTCGGCGTCGGCGACCGCGCCGCCGTCCTCGCAGCGGGTCAGGTCGCGTTCCTCGCCGTGGCCGCGTTCCACGGCGTACCGGGAACCGCCGTCCAGGATCCGCTCCAGCTCCCCGGGGCCGCTCAGGTGCCACACGCCTCCGGGGCCCGCGCCGCGCGGGATCGCCCGGTCCAGGCCGTCCATGATGTCGGGCAACGCGGGTGCCAGCGACTTGCGGTCGCCGTCGGCGGCCAGCAGCCGCACACCGCACGAGATGTCGAAGCCGACGCCGCCGGGCGAGACGACGCCGCCGCCGTCCACGTCGGTCGCCGCCACGCCGCCGATGGGGAAGCCGTAGCCCCAGTGGATGTCCGGCATGGCGTACGAGGCGCCGACGATGCCCGGCAGCGTGGCCACGTTGACGACCTGCTCCAGCGATTTCTCGGCATCCTCGAGCAGCTCATGGGACGCGAACACGATCCCCGGCACGCGCATGTCACCGTGCGGTGCGATCCGGAAGCGGTACGGACGTTCCTCGACGAGGTTGAGTTCCATGGCGGCCTCCCGGGGGTGTGCGTGGGCGTCGCGCCGCACGCTGCGGGTACCCGGGGGCGGTTCGGGGAACCGGGGATCCTGGTCCGCGTACGGGTCCTGATCTGCGTACGGGAGGTCATCGGTTGATCGGGTGAGGCGCTCCGGCCCGAGTTGTCCCTGCTCGTCGTGGCGGCGACGCAAGGGAACAGGCCGGTGTTTCGCTTTCCGGGCCGGTCGCACTCCGCGATCGTGCTCGACAGCCAGGAAGACAGACGTGGCGGCGCAGCGCGAATTGGACGAAGCAAAGGTCGAAGCCTTCATGGAGAAGGCGCTCGGGGACATCAGCGGGACGTTCGCGGCCGGTCTGTGCCATCTGGGCGACCGGCTGGGCCTGTTCAAGGACCTCGCCGCCAACGGCCCCGCCGGCAGCCAGGAGCTCGCGGACCGGCTGGACCTGAACGAGCGTTACGTACGCGAGTGGTTGCGCGGCCTCACCGCCGCCGGATACCTGGAGGAACCGGAGCCCGGCCGCTTCGCCCTTCCCGCCGAGCACGCCCCCGCCCTGGCCGAGGAGAACGGGCCCATGTTCCTCGGCGGCGTCTACCAGATGATGCCCGCCGCCCTGGCACCGTACGAGCGACTGAGCGAGGCGTTCCGGAGTGGGGGCGGCGTCCGGCAGAGCGACTACCCGGAGAGCCTGTGGGACGGCATGAGCCGCTTCACCGGCAGCTGGTTCGAGAGCGTCATGGTCGACGACTGGCTGAGCACCTTTCCTCACGTCGTGGAGAGGCTGGAGCGGGGCATCGACGTCGCGGACGTGGGCTGCGGCGCGGGCCGTGCCCTGATCGTGCTCGCCAAGGCGTTTCCGCGCTCGCGTTTCACAGGATTCGACAACTTCCCGGGCCAGGTGGAACGCGCCCGGACGAACGCGGAGAAGGCCGGTGTCGCCGACCGCGTGACCTTCGAGACGGTCGACGCCGCCGAAGGGCTTCCCGGGCGCTACGACCTGGTCACCACCTTCGACGTCATCCACGACGCGGCGGAACCGAAGCGGCTCCTTGCCGCGATCAGGGCCGCGGTCAAGGACGACGGCGACTACCTGATGCTCGAGATCAACTGCCAGGACCGCCCCGAGGACAACCTGGGCCCCGTGGCCTCGATGTTCTACGGATTCAGCGTCTTTTACTGCATGACCACATCTCTCGCGAACGGCGGAGCCGCCCTCGGAACATGCGGCATGCCCGAGACAGTCGTACGCACCCTGTGCGCCGAAGCGGGCTTCAGCAGCGTGGCCCGCTCCACGGCGGAGGACCCGTTCAACGTCCTCTACGACATCAAGCCGTAGGCCGGCACGAGGCTGCCGCCGCACGGTAGGTGCCGTGGGTGGTCCTGAGGCCGGCTTCCCGGCGGAACCCGCGCCGGAGCAGGCCCCGCCGGAGTGCCGGGCTCAGTTCCCCACGCCGAGGCCGGCCATGAACGCGGACGGGTATCGGTCGCCTCGCGCCGCGCCCGGCGGCACCGCCTTCTCGATCTCGGTGAGGTCGTCCGCGGTGAGGTTCAGCTCCATCGCGGGCAGCGCCTCGGCCAGCCGCTCGCGGGTGCGGGCGCCGACCAGCGGCACGATGTCCTCGCCCTGTGCGGCCACCCAGGCGATGGCCAGCTGGGCGACGGTGCACCCCTTGGCCTCGGCGACCCGGCGCAGCGCCTCCACGAGGGCGAGGTTGTGTTCCACGTTCCCGCTCGAGAACCGCGGGCTGAAGCCGCGGCCGTCACCGGAGCCGACGGTGCGGTCGGCGGACCAGTGCCCGGAGATGAGGCCGCGGCTGAGAACGCCGTACGCGGTCAGGCCGATGCCGAGCTCGCGCAGCGTGGGCAGGACGTCCGCCTCCACGGCGCGGGAGATCAGCGAGTACTCGATCTGCAGGTCGGCGACCGGGTGCACGGCGTGCGCCCGGCGGATCGTCGCGGCGTCGACCTCCGAGAGGCCGAGGTGCCGTACGTACCCGGCGTCGATCATCTCCTTGACCGCGCCGACCGTCTCCTCGATCGGCACCGCCGGGTCAAGGCGGGCGGGACGGTAGATGTCGATGTGGTCGGTGCCGAGCCGGGTCAGCGAGTAGGCCAGGAAGTTCTTCACCGCCTCGGGGCGACCGTCCGTCCCGCCGAACTGAGGGCCCGGCCCCCGCAGCATGCCGAACTTGACGCTCAGCCGGTAGCTGTCCCGGTTCCGGCCGCGCAGCGCTTCGGCGAGCAGCAACTCGTTGTGGCCCATGGCGTAGAAGTCGCCGGTGTCGATCAGCGTGACGCCTGCCTCCAGCGCGGCGTGCACGGTGGCGATACTCTCCGCGCGGTCGGCCGCGCCGTAAGCGCCCGACATGCCCATCGCACCCAGGCCCAGCGCGGAAACGGCCGGGCCGGTGCTGCCCAGGGTTCGTGTCTGCATCGCGTTCTCCTTCGTCGTCGGTCTGGCACCCACTTTGCGACCGGGCCGCGACGTACGGGAGCGGAGCGTTCATCATGGGAGCGCCGCTCCCTGGCTCGGCTCGCCGCCGCGAGGGACCATGGGGCGATGCAACGTGAGCAGCTCGCCGACTTCCTGCGCCGCCGCCGCGAGGCGATCCGCCCGGCCGAGGTCGGCCTCGCCGACGGCCCTCGCCGCCGCACCGCCGGCCTGCGCCGGGAAGAGGTGGCGATGCTCGCCGGCATGTCGGTGGACTACGTCGTACGCCTCGAGCAGGGCCGCAGCAGTCAGCCCTCGACCCAGCTGCTCGGCGCGCTGGCCCGCGCGTTGCGCCTCTCCGACGACGAGCGCGACCACCTGTTCCACCTGTCCGGCCACCGGCCCCCGCCCGCCGACGGGGTGGCCCGCCTGGCCCGTGCCGGCCTGGTGCGCATGCTCGACCTGCTCGGCGACACCCCGGCCCTGGTGCTGTCCGACCTGGGCGAGATCCTTGCCCAGAACCGGGCAGCCGTCCTGCTGTCGGGCGACCTCACCGGCTTCTCCGGCGACCGGCGCTACATCGCATACCGCTGGTTCACCGACCCCGCCACCCGCGCCATCTGCCCGCCCGAGGAGCAGGAGTACCACGCCCGCCAGCTCGTGGCCGACCTGCGCGCGGCCGCCGGCCGCCGGTCCGGCGACCCCACGGTCGCCGGACTCGTCGACCGGTTGCAAGCCGCGAGCGCCGACTTCCGCCGGCTGTGGGCCGAGCACCAGGTGGCGGTACGGCGCGCCGACCGCAAGACCTTCCAGCACCCGCGGGTGGGCCGCCTGCTGATGGACTGCGAGACCCTGGTCACTCCCGACCAGCGTCAGCAGCTGCTGGTGCTCACCCCGGCGGACGCCGAGGCCCGCGAGCGGCTGGAACTGCTACGGGTGCTCGGCATCGAGGAGTTCCCCACGGAAGCAACGGGCACGCCCGTGCAGTGAACCGGCCGACGACGGGGCACCGGCTCGACAGCCCACCGCACACTGGGCGGACGGGACCCGACCGCAGCAGAGTCCGGGCTGACGAGGAGGCGGCCGCATCCTCGGCTCAGGCCCGCGCGCCGCCGTCGACCCGCAGGACCGTGCCGGTCACGAAGGAGGAGCGGTCGCTGAGGAGCCAGGCGGCGGCCTGGGCGATTTCGTCAGGGTCGGCCGCGCGGCGCAGTGGGGTTTGCGCCGTGAGTCGTTCTTGGAGGCCGGGGGAATCCGCCTCCCAGGTGCGGATCATCTCGGTCAGCGTGTTGCCGGGGGCGATGGCGTTGACGCGGATGTCTTCCGGGCCGTAGGTGACGGCGGCCGACTCGGTCAGGCTGTTGACCGCTCGCTTCATCGCGCCGTAGGCGGGCAGCTCGGGGTTGCCCCTCAGGCTGCCGACGGAGGAGTTGTTGACGATGGCCCCTGTCCCGGCGGTGGCCCGGATGGCGGCGACCTCGGCGACCATGGCCAGCCAGACGCCCTTGAGGTTCACGGCGTAGACGTGGTCGAAGTCGGCCTCCGCCATGTCGTCCATCGGGCCGGGCTGCTGGATCGTCGCGCCGTTGTTGAAGGCGACGTCGAGCCGCCCGTACAGGTCCACGGCGCGGTCGACGGCGGCACGCACGCCGGCCGCGTCGGCCAGATCGCACACCACGTAGTCCGCGGTGCCGCCCGCCGCCCGGACCTCCTCGGTCACCGTCTTCAGCTGGGCCTCCGTCCGTGCCGCGAGCAGCACCCGGGCGCCCTCCCGGGCGAACAGCCGCGCCGCGGCGGCGCCGATACCGCGACCGGCACCGGTGATGAAGGCGACCTTGCCGGCCAGCAGGCCCAGTGCGGCAGGGGCGGCGGATGTGTCGGAGTTCGGTGTGTTGTCCATGGCGGCGAGCCTGCGCCGGTTGACGGCGCCTATCCAGGCACCGGCGGTACCTGGATAGGCGCCGTAGCCCCCGCGCACACTGGGAGACGTGGACAGACGAGAACTGGCGGCCTTCCTGCGCAGCAGGCGCGAGCGGATCACCCCCGCCGACGTGGGGCTGCCCGCCGGGCCGCGCCGCCGCACCCCGGGGCTGCGCCGCGAGGAGGCGGCGCAGCTGGCGTTCATCTCGACCGAGTACTACACGCGCCTCGAGCAGGCCCGCGGCCCGCGCCCGTCGCGCGAGGTACTGGCTCAGCTGGCCCGGGCCCTGCGCCTGTCGGACGCCGAGCGCGACCACCTCCACCACCTCGCCGGCGCACCGCCGGGCCCGCCGCCCGGGCCCTCGCGCGAGGTACGGCAGAGCATTCTCGACCTGCTGCACCGGCTGCCGCGGGCCGCCGCGATCGTGACGTCCGCGGCGTTCGAGGTGATCGCCTGGAATGGTCTGGCGGCCGCCCTCATGGAGGACTTCTCCGCCCTGCCGCGGCGCGACCGCAACCTGGTGCGCCGTGTCTTCCTCGGGCCACACCCGCAGGGGCGGCGGTTGTACGGAGTGTCGGACGCCGACGCATTCGCCCGCACCTCGGCGCAGCGCCTGCGCGCCACCGCCGCCCGCTACCCCGACGATCCCGAAGTCACCGACCTGGTGGCTGAACTCCTCGCCGGAAGCGAGGAGTTCGCCCGGCTGTGGGCCTCCCACGACGTGTCCGCCGGGCCCACCCTGTGCAAGACCTTCCCGCACCCGCTGGTCGGCCCGGTCACCGTCAACTGCGACGTCCTCGACATCACCGACCGGGACCAGCAGGTCGTCATCTACACCGCCGCACCCGGCTCGCCCTCCGAGGAGGCCCTGCGACTGCTGTCGGTCATCGGCACACAGCGCATGGACGTAAGCCGCTGAGCCGCACCAGGTTCGACATCTGCTTCTGGAACACAGCCATCATCACGTGAGCGCGGGAACGGCACTCGCGTCGGCCGCGTACCGCATGGTGTACGGCCGCAGGTTCCAGGCTCCGACCGAGTAGCCGAGGCCACCCTCGTCTCCGGCGCGGGCCTCGATCCGCCAGGGGGCGTCGCCGGTGGAGTAGAACCGCAGGGTCAGCGTCCGGCCCGACGGCAGATAGAGCTCGGCGACCGACCGGTCCACGACCAGGCGCAGTTCCACCGGGGTACCCGCCACTGCCGCCTCGGGGCAGGGGACGCGGTACGTGCCGCCGTGTGCGCGCGGGTCGAGGGAGGCGTGGTCGCGGTCCACGACGAGTTCGCCGGTGGTCGCGTCGATCCTGATGTCGAGGTATTCGGCGCCGTCGGCGGAGGTCACCAGCCGTAGGCCTCCTGCCGCACCGGCGGAACGAGGTTCCAGACGGGCCGCCAGGTCGAAGCTCGGGCTCACCGTCCCCAGTACGGCCGTTCCCATGGTCTCGCCGGCAGCGGTCACCGCCGGCTCGTGGCGCAGCGAGAGGAGTTCCGCGGCCGGTCGCTGTCGTACGGAGCCGTCCTCGGCGAGTGTCACCTCGCGCGGCAGTGTCAGCAGCCCGGCCCAGCCGGACTCGCGTACCCACTCCGGGTCGCGGGCCTCCCACGACCAGCCCCACAGCAGCCACCGGCCGTCGGGGGCGTGCAGCAGGGCCGGGGCGTAGAAGTCCGGCCCGTGGTCGAGCAGTTCGGGGGCGTCGGCGAGGAAGCGGCCGTTCTGCTCGCGTCCGGGGTAGGCCACGGTCCGGCGCGGTCCGAGTTCCGGGTCCCAGGCGCCGAGGAGCAGTGCGCCGCGTCCGTCCGCGTGCAGGTACTGGGGGCACTCCCAGCCCGGCCCTGTGTCGGCGCCGGGTGCCACGGGCTGCGGGGCGCGGTCCAGGAACGGGCCCCGGTACTCCCAGTGCTCCAGATCCCCGGACTCGTACAGCAGCGCCGCCGCCCGGCCGTCCGCCTGGGCGGAGCCGACCAGCATGCGCCAGCGACCGGCCTCGCGCCATACGTACGGGTCGCGGTACATGGTGGCGCCCTCGGGCAGTTCGGGTATCAGCAGGCTGCCGCGCGGTGTCCAGGTGACACCGTTGTCCCGGGACTCGGCGGTGGTGACCGGCTGGGCCCAGCGGTCGGTGCGGTAGGCGGAGTAGAAGGCGACCATGCGGTCGCCGTCGGAGACGGCGTTGCCGGAGAAGCAGCCGTCCATGTCCTCGCCACCCGGCGTAGGAGTCAGCGCAAGAGGCAACTCCTCCCAGGTCAGCAGGTCGGGGCTGCGGAAGTGGCCCCAGTGCATGTTGGCGTGCTCGGGTCCGTACGGGTTGTGCTGGAAGCACACGTGGTAGTGGCCGTCGTGGTAGGTCAACCCGTTGGGGTCGTTGATCCAGTTGCGGGGCGGGCGCAGGTGCGCGACGGGCCGGTGGGGGTCTGCGGGCAGGACGGACACGCGGGGGTCCTTTCGGGGTGGGGGGTCGAGGAGCGCGGTCAGCCCTTGACGCCGGTGGAGGCGATGCTGTTGACGAACGAGCGCTGGAAGGCCATGAACAGGGCCAGGATCGGCACGGTGATCATGGAGGAGTACGCCATGATCTGGCCCCAGCCGACGTTCAGTTGGAAGAAGTAGGAGATGCCCACCATCACCGGTCGCAGCTCCTCGCTCTGCACGACCATCAGCGGCCAGAGGTAGGAGTTCCAGGCGGGCAGGAAGGTGAGGATGGCGACGGTGGCGATGGCCGGTCCTGACAGCGGCATGACGATGCGGCGGTAGATGGTGAACCAGCCGGCGCCGTCCACGATCGCCGCCTCGTCCAGTTCCTTGGGGATGCTCTGGAAGTACTGGTGGAAGAAGAAGATCGAGAAGGCGTTGGCGAGGAACGGCACGATCTGGACCTGGTAGGTGTCCATCCAGCCGGTTGTCCACTCCAGGTGGAAGCCGTTGACGCGGAGCAGCGGCAGCTGGTTGACCCACCACACCAGCGGCAGGGCGAAGGTCTCGAACGGCACGATGAGGGTGGCGATGACGGCGGTCAGGACGGCCTTCCTGCCGGGCCAGCGCATCCGTGAGAGCGCGAAGGCGGCGAGGCTGTTGACGATGATGCCGAGCACCACGGTGATCGACGAGATCAGCACGGAGTTCACCAGGAAACGTGCCGCCGGGACCCGCTCGAAAACGCCCGTGTAGTTGTCCAGCGACAGGGCGCCGACGGGCAGGAAGGCGCGCAGGGAGCCCAGGTCGCCGAAGATCTGGTCGTCCGGTTTGAAGGACGACACCAGCATGAAGAGGAGCGGGAGCGCGAAGACCAGGGCGAGGGCGACGCGGCCGGCGTGGCCGCCGAGGTGCTTCAGGAGGGAGGTCATGTCAGTCCTTCTCCCGGGTCAGGAAACGCTGGACGCCGGACACGGTGAGCACGAGTACGAAGAAGACGAGCGAGATGGCCGCCGCGTACGCGGTCTGCTGCTGGTCGTAGCCGGTGTGCACGGCCTGGTGGACGACGGTGGTGGTGGAGTCGAGCGGGCCGCCTTGCGTCATCACCCGGATCTGGGTGAAGAGGCTGAACGCCGCGATGGTGATGGTGACCAGTACGAACGTGCGCGTGGCGCGCAGTCCGGGCCAGGTGACATGGCGGAAGCGGTCCCAGCGGCCGGCCCCGTCCAGGTCGGCGGCCTCGTACAGCTCGGCGGGGATGGTCTGCAGGCCGGCCAGCCAGATGATCATGTGGAAGCCGACGCCCTGCCACACCGACATCAGGATGATGGCGGGCATGGCGGTGGCCGGGTCGCCCAGCCAGTCCGGGCCGTCGACGGCTCCGAGGGTGAGCCCTGAGATCACGCGGTTGACCAGGCCGTCCTGCCGGTACAGGAAGGTCCACAGGAGGGACACGACGACCATCGAGGTGACGACCGGCAGGAAGTAGACGGTGCGGAAGAAGTTGACGCCGCGCACCTTCGCGTTGACCAGCAGCGCGAGGACCAGGGCGAGCCCGGCCTGGAGCGGGACGACGACGGCGGCGAAGTACACCGTGTTGCGCAGGGACTTGAAGAAGACCGGGTCCTGGAAGAGCTGGGCGAAGTTGCGCAGGCCCACGAAGCGGGCCGGAGTGGGTGAGATGAGCCGTGCGTCGGTGAAGGCCAGGGCGAAGGCGAGGGCGACCGGTACGACGAGGAAGACGATCAGCAGCACGACGGCCGGGGTGGCCATGCCGAGGGCGGTGAGGCTCTCACGGCGACGGGCGTTGGTCGTTCGGGTTCGCCGGACCGGACGCAGCCGGGCGAGGGCTGCGATCATGGTGGTCACGGTAGCTCCAGGGGGAGCCGGTCCGGTTCGGGCGACGCGGGGAGGCGTGGTCGGGGCCCGAACCGGACCGGGGCGGGTCAGCCGGCGTAGTTGTTGTTCGTCTTGAGGTTGTTGTCGATGTCCTTCGCGGCCTGGCCGAGCGCGTTCTTGGGGTCGGCCCCGGCCAGGATGTCCTGGGCCGCCTTCTGGAACTCGGTGGAGATGTACGGGTAGGCCGGGGTGACCGGGCGTACCTCCGCGAACTTGCGCGCGAACTGGACGAACAAGTTGAGCTCCCCGCCCGGCTGGTAGCCGTCGACCTGCTTCGCGGCGGCGTCGGTGGCCGGGATGGTGCTGGTGGCCTTGGCGTAGTCGACGAAGTACTTGGTCTGGCGGGAGAACTTCAGCCACTCCTGCGCACCGGCCTTGTTGGAGCAGGTCGAGCTCATGCCCCACTGCCAGGAGGCGCCGCCGATCTTGGGCCCGTTGCCGAAGTCGACCGGCGGGATGACCGCCAGGTCGTCGCCGAACTTCTCGGTGTTCTTGGCCGCGTTCCAGCTGCCGTCCCACTGGATGGCGCTCTTGCCAGCCAGGAAGTCCTTGTTGGGGTCGGCTCCGGACTTCTTCGACATGTAGCCCTTGGTCACCAGCGAGCGGAACCAGGTGGCCCACTCCACGGAGCTCTTGCCGTCGAGGGTGCCCGAGGCGGTCTTGTAGCCGTCGCGGTCGATCAGGTCGCCGCCGAAGCTCTGCAACTGCGGGGAGTAGCCGTACGGCCACCACTCGCCGCTGCCGCCGGTGCCCATCTCCAGCGGGTACTGGAACTTCCCGCTCTTCTTCAGCTTGGCCAGCGCGGAGTCGAACTCGGCCTTCGTCCAGGGCTTGTCGATGGTCGGGATGCGGATGCCGTACTCGTTCAGCACCGACTTACGGGCGAAGAAGCTGAGCGCGACGTCGTAGAAGCCGAACGCGTAGACCTTGTCCTTGTAGCGGCTGACGGTGCTGGGCAGTTGGTCGGACAGCGGTACCTCGCTGCCGGAGACGTCGATCGGGTCCAGATAGCCGCCCCAGGCCCAGTTCGGCACGTTGGGGCCGTCCACGTCGAGCAGACAGGGCAGCTTGCGGGCCGAGGCTGCGGCCACGACGGAGTTGTTGTAGTCGCTCTGCGGGAACGCCTGGAGCTTGACCTCGTACTTGCTCTGCGACCCGTTGAAGTCCTTGATGATCCTTTTGACGACGTCGAGCTCGGCCGAGTTGCCGGCATTGTGCGTCCACAGGGTCAGCGTGTTGCCGCTGGCCCCGGACGAACTGCCGCCGCTCCCGGTCGCGCATCCGGCGACCAGCGCGGTCGCCGCCGCGACGGCTACACTCGCGACTGCGAGGGGCCTTGTTCTCCACACCACTGGGTTCCTCCATCTCACTGAGACGGGTCTTGCCGGACCCGCCTGTGCGACCGGTTGCGACGGTCGCTGTTCTTGGTGGTCGTCCCGCCGCCCGGGGCTTCGGTCCGGGCGGCGGGACGAGCCGTTTTTCGGGTGCCTGGCGTCAGCCCGCTGCGGGCGTGCCGATGGAGGCACGATCCTGCAGCGGCATGGGCACACGGTGTACGACTGCTTCGAGCGGCCCCTCGTCGAGGATCAACTCCACGGCGAGGCGGCCGAGTTGGTAGTGCGGCAGTTTCAGGGTGGTGAGCGCCGGACGCAGTACGGACGCGATGTCCTGGTCGTCGAAGGAGACCACCGACACATCGCCGGGCACCGACAGGCCCGCCTCGCCGAGCGCCTGGTAGGCGCCGAGGGAGACCCGGTCGGTCATGCACACCAGCGCCCGTGGGCGATGACCCGCCGCGAGCAGCGCGGTGACCTCCCGATGGCCGTCCCGCGTGTCCCAGTCGCACTCGACGACACCGTCCAGGCGGGCCCCGCCCGCCCGCAGGACCTCCTCAAGGCCGCGCATGCGCTCGTTGCCGGCGATGATCCCCTCGGGCGTGGCCGGAACGGCCTGGTGACCGCCGATCGACCAGATGCCCTCGGTGTGACCGGCCGCGAGCAGCGCGCGGGCGGCGTCCCGGCCGGCCTCGATCTCGTCCGGAACGGCGGACGGCGCGTCGAAACCGGGGGCCAGGCAGTTCAGCAGGACCACCCGGCGCCCGTACAGCTCCTTGGGCGGAGTGATGTACCGGGTGAACATCGACGCGTAGATCACCGCGTCGACCTGGCGGTCCAGCAGCGCGTGGACCAGCGACGACTCGGCGGCGCGGTCGCCGCCCGCCTCCGTGATGAACAGCAGGTGGTCCCGCTCCCGGGCGGCCTCCAGCGCACCGCGGATCACATCGCCCGCGAACGGTGTCGTGGTGATCCGGTCCGACACGAGCCCGATGGTCTGCGTCGACTTCGTCCGCAGGCTGCGTGCTGTGACGTTGGGGCGGTAGCCCAGCTCGCGGGCGGCCTCCAGCACGCGTTCACGGGAGGCGTCGGAGATGCGCATGTCGGTACGGCCGGAGAGAGCGAACGACGCGGTCGTCGGCGAGACGCCCGCTTTGCGGGCGACGTCGGCCATGGTTACGCGGCGCTCGGGCATCAGCGGTCAGCTCCGTTGTTAAATCGGATTAGCAAGTTGCGATGAGAGTGCTGCGCTCCTCGACCGGTGTCAACACCTCGGACATCTCGAATGGAAAGCAGGGGCATTATGGGCCATTTTGTACGCTCCTTAGGTAACGCCTGGGTAAATCGGTGCGCGTTAGCTCTTGCTTTAGCTGTCGCGGCACGCGAACGATGCCGAGCCATCGCTTAAACCGATTTGGCATGGCGTCAGCCTGCCGCGCCACCCCAGGAGTCAGCCATGGAGCCCGCTATGGAACCAGCCATGGAGCCAGCCATGAGGAGAAGAACAGCCCTCAGTGTGGTGTCCGCCGCCGTCGGCGGTGCGATCGTCCCCTTCTCGTTCGCTTCCGCTCCGGCCGCCGCCCGGGAACGGCGCGGCCCTCAAAATCCCACCGCCCGCTGGGACTTCGACGAGCGCGCCGGTACGGTCACCCGCGAGGCGGTGTCCGGCACCGCCGACCCCGTCGGCTACGTCTTCGACGACGCCCGCTTCAAGCCCGACAGCGATCCTGTACGGCGCCGCGGGGTGCGCGGCCGGGCCCTGTACTTCGACGGATACTCGACCGTCGTCACCGCCTCCGGCCCCGGCAAGCTCGACCCCGCTCAAGGCCTCACCGTCGACGTGTGGATCGCCCCCTACGCGTACGAACACGGCATCGACGGCAAGCCCCAGGCCCTGGTCAACCAGCACGACCCGGACGCGAAGACCGGATTCCTGCTCGGCCTGCGCCGCTTCGGGCAGCTCGTCTTCCAACTCGGCTTCGGCACCGACCTGTTGGAGGTCAAGGGAGCCCCGGACCAGCCGGCCGCCAAGGGCAGATGGACCCATGTCGCGGCCACCTACGACCCGGCCGCCCGGCAACTGCGCCTGTACCGCGACGGCCGGCTGATCGGCACCGCCGCCACCCCAGACAAGGCCCCCCAACTGGCCCCGGACGAGCCCCTGCTGATCGGGCGTCACAACCAGCCCACGCTGCTGAACGGCGAGTTCCACGCCAACATGTACATGGGCCTGATGGACAGTCTCGTGATCCGCCCGGGCACCCTGGCCGATCCGACGGCGCAGCAGGAGCACGGCGATCGCCTCGCGGCGCTTCCCGGCCGTCGCGTACCCCGGCCCGACCTGACCCCGCACCGGAGCCGCTTCGACGGCGACCGGCACCGCCCTCAGTTCCACATGCTGCCGCCCTGGCACTGGATGAACGAGCCGCACGCGCCCGTGTACTTCAAGGGCAAGTACCACATCTTCTACCAGCACGACCCCTTCGGCCCGTACTGGGGCCAGATCCACTGGGGCCACGCGGTCAGCACCGACATGGTGCACTGGCGGGACCTCCCCATCGCCCTCGCGCCCGCCAGGGACTCGGTCGGGCCGGACGGGATCTGGTCGGGCTCGGCATACGTCGACGGCGACCGGGGCCCGGTGCTCTTCTTCACCGGCGGCGACGACCGGCTGCCCTACCGCCAGCGCACCGGGCTCGCCGTGTCCACGTACCCGACCGAGGGTGACACGGACCTGCCCGCCTGGACGATGAAGTCCGAGCCGGTCACCGAAGCCCCCGCCGGTCTCCCGGCCGGCCCGGGCACCGCGTGGGCGGAGAACTTCCGCGACCCGTTCGTATGGGAGGAGGACGGCGTCTGGTACCAGCTGGTCGGCAGCGGCATCGTCGACTACGACGGCACGCAGGTCACCAGGAAGCACGGTGGAACCGCGCTCGTCTACACCGCCCGCAGGCCCGAAGGACCGTGGAAGTACCGGGGCCCGCTGCACTGGAACGACCTCGCCACACAGCCCGAGCCCGGAGAGGTGTGGGAGCTGCCGGTTCTCCTTCCGCTTCCCGGCCCTCGCGGTGCGCGCACCGGCAAGCACATCCTGCTGGTCAGCCCGTGGTGGGAGGCGTTCAACCCGAACGCGGTCAAGCACACGTACTACTGGACCGGCACCTTCGACAAGCGCGAGTACCGCTTCGTGCCCGACCACGAGGAGCCCCACGAGTTCGACTTCGGCGAGCACTTCACCGGCCCGTCCGGCTTCGTCACCCCCGATGGCCGGTCCGTGCTCTTCAGCATCACCCAGGACCGCCGCAGCGAACAGCAGCACGCCCAGTCCGGCTGGGCGCACAACGCCGGGATGCCCGTCAGCGTCTCACTGCATCAGGACGGCACCCTCGGCGTCGAACCGATCGCCGAGGCAACCGGCCTGCGGGGCAGGCGACTTGCCAGGATCCGCCAGACCTCGGTGAAGGAAGCGAACCGCAGGCTCGCCGACGTCTCCGGCGACATGCTGGACATCGAGGCCGTCATCGAGCCGCGCGGCGCCACGACCATCACCTTGGCCGTCCGGACGAGCGCCGACAGCAGCGAGCAGACATTGCTCTCCTACGACACGGCCGAGCGGCGTTTCTTCATCGACCGCAGCCGTTCCAGTCTCGATCCGGACGTACGCAAGGGTGTGCACGGAGGCACCGTCGAACTGGACGGCGGGCGACTGCGCCTGCGGGTCCTGCTCGACCGCTCGATGCTGGAGGCGTACGTCAACGGGACCAACAGCCTCACCAGCCGCGTCTATCCGACCAGGGAGGACGCCACCGGCCTGCGGCTGACCGCCGACGGAGGCGCCGCCCGCGTCCTCGAGCTGGACGTCTGGCGGATGAACGGCGCCTACGACGCCCCCGTCGCCCCGGCCGCATACGATCCGCCCCGCCCGACGGACGTCGACGCCCTCCCCAACCACGACTTCGCCACCGGGGACCTCACCGGCTGGACCGTCGTCTCGGGCACGACCTTCAGCGACGCCAACGTGACCACCCGCCCCGACTGGGGCTGGGGCGGCCCCTTCTACCAGGCCGAGACGGAGGACGACGCGACCGGCCACCACCTGTGGGGCTTCAACCCGGACGCGGGCGGCGACGACGCCACCGGGGTGCTCCGCTCAGCCACCGTCACCCTCGGCGGAGACGGCGTGGTCGATCTGCTCGTGTCCGGCGGCAACGACCCCGACCGGCTCTACGCGGCCGTCGTCCGCGCCCGCGACGGCAAGGTGCTGGCCAAGGCCACCGGCCGCGCTGTCGAGCAGTACCGCCGGGTGGTCTTCGATCTGTCCGCCCACATCGGCGAGCGGATCTACGTCGAGGTTGTCGACCGGGCGACGGGCGGCTGGGGCCACATCAACATCGACGACGTCAACATTCCCGTCCGCCGACAGTGACACCTGCCGCCACAGCAGGACGACGCGCCGCTCGATGCCGGGCCGTACCCACCCTCATGGGCGGACGTGCTACGCGGTAACTCACCCAGGTAGCTGGAGGAATGAGGATTTTCGCCATGCTGTTCGGTCGATGAGGCCGCATGCGAGGATGGCGCCCGTGACCGGATCACCGTCTTCCACACCTGTCGCCGAGGGTGAGGGCACGCCTGGCAACCACGGCCTGAGTCCCCGTGCCGCTGCCGTGCTCGTGTTCGGGTCCTCGGCCGCGGTCCTGGTGGTCGAGATCGTCGCTCTGCGGCTACTGGCTCCCTATCTCGGCCTCACCCTCGAGACCAGCACCATGGTGATCGGCATCGCCCTCACCGCGATCGCTCTCGGCTCCTGGCTGGGTGGGCGTATGGCCGACCAGGTCGATCCACGTCGGCTCATAGGCCCCTCGCTCGGGGTGTCGGGAGCGGTCGTGGCGCTCACCCCCGCCGTGCTGCGCACCACCGCGGAGTGGGCGGCGCCGCTGCTCTTGTTGATCGCGGCGGGGACCATCCTCGTGCCGGGCGCGCTGCTCTCCGCGGTGACGCCGATCGTGACCAAGCTGCGTCTGACCAGCCTCGCCGAGACCGGAACGGTGGTCGGCCGGCTGTCCGGCGTCGGCACCGTCGGCGCCATCGTCGGCACTGTCCTCACCGGCTTCGTCCTCGTGTCGCGGCTGCCGGTCAGCGGCATACTGATCGGCCTCGGAACGCTGCTGGTGCTCGGCGGGGCGCTGGCCGAGTGGCGTACACGCGGGTGGACCGGCACCCCTGCCCTCACACTCGTGGTCATCGCGGGCGGCCTTGCCACGACGGTCGCTCCCGGCGCCTGCGACACGGAGACCAAGTACCACTGCGCACGGGTCGTCGCAGACCCCGACCGGGACGGCGGCCGCACCCTCGTCCTGGACGGCTTGCGGCACTCCTACGTCGACGTCGACGACCCGACCTTCCTGGAGTTCGAGTACGTGCGCGCCATCGCGTCGGTGGTCGATTCCGCCTTTCCCGAACGTGAGCCACTTGCCGCCCACCACGTGGGCGGCGGCGGGCTCACCTTTCCCCGTTACCTCGCGGCCACGCGGCCCGGGACGCGCAGCCTTGTGTCCGAGATCGACGGCGGGGTCGTACGCATCAACCGCCAGCAACTCGGTCTGAGATCAGGTCGCGGTATCGACGTACGTGTCGAGGACGGCAGGCTCGGCCTGCGGCGACTGGACGCCGGCAGTCGTGACCTCGTCGTCGGCGACGCCTTCGGGGGCGTCAGCGTGCCGTGGCACCTCACCACGGAGGAAGCGATGAGGGACGTACGGCGGGTGCTGGGCGAGGACGGCCTGTACGTCGCCAACCTCATCGACCACGGGAGCATGGCCTTCGCACGTGCCGAAGTGGCCACCCTCAGCGAGATCTTCGAGCATGTCGCCCTCGTCGGCGAACCCGCCGACATCGGCCTCGACCCGACCGCCACCCCCCTGGGCGGCAACCTGGTGGTGCTCGCCTCCGACCGGCCGGTCGACCTGCGCGCGACCCAGGAAGCGCTGGACTCCCGGCAAACCGGCTGGAAGATCGCCACCGGCGACGACCTCACCTCCTGGATCGGCGACGCCCAACTGCTCACCGACGACTACGCACCCGTCGACCAGCTCCTCACGCCCTACAGCCCACAGACCAGCCAGTGACAGGACACACGTCCAGGCCCTGCCGACGTACCTGAACAAGCTGCCCCCGTTACGTCTGCCGGTGTCCGGCTCATCGGTGACCGCCCCACCAGTGTCGCCAGGAGACCAGGAGAGTCGTCACCCTCGGGGTCGACGACATCACCAGGCCCGCGGCCTTGGGGCGAGGGGAGAAGAGGCACCGGGAACAGCGTGGGTCACGTCCGAGGGGCGGACATCGCGTTGCTTGGGGTTGTCGCAGATCTCGCACTGCCCGATGTGGCGGGTTATGCGCTTGCGCATCAGCACAGTGATTGTGCCGTCCCAGCCGTCGAGCATCTGGCTCAGTTCGGCGCAGTCCTTCCGTCCATGGTGGGCCAGGACCACCGCCGCCACGGCATTCTCCAGCTGTTGCCGTGCCCGGGACAGCAGCGCATGTGCGTGGTTACGCTGCACCCCCAGTGCTGCGGCCATGTCGGCGCCGTCCAGATCCTGGCGTACCGACAGCTCCAGCACCTCGCGATCACGCGAGTTGAGCCCTTCGAAGGCCTCCCACACCAGAGTCCGTATCTCCTCGTCGCGCAGCCGCGCACCGAGGTCGACCGCCTCGTCGACCACCTCGCCGGCTTCTTCGAGCCCAGTGGTGCGGCCTTTGGTACGCAACTGGCGTCGGCATTCATTGCGGGCGATCGCATAGAGCCACGGACGCAGCCGCTGAGGGTCTCGCAGCTGGTCGATGCACTCATTGGCGAGGACGAAGGTGTCCTGCAAGGCATCGGCGGCAGCGTCGCTGTTGTGAAGGACTGAACGGCAGTAGCCATAGATCTGACCTGCGTAGGCGTCGTACGCCGCTGCCAGCCCCTGGGGGTTCGCAGCCCGAATGGCGGCCACCATTTCATGATCATTCACACGGGCAATTTTATAGCAAAACGGACATGTCTTGAACCCCCGTCGGGTGGCTGCTCCAGCCCCACACCGCCAGCCCCACACCGCCGGAACCGCGGCCGCGCCGGCCCGGTCTCGCCGGGCGAGTCGAGTGCCCGTGACGGGAGAAAAGAAATGAAGTTTCGGAAAGTTGTTGGTTTGTCCTGCCGTCGTGGCTCTTGTATGCAAGCGCGGGGCACCGGGCCCCGCCTGCTGAAGGAGTCAAGTTGCACGAGTCGTCTCGCGTTGCTCTCCAGCCGTCACGTCCCGCCCTGTCTCCCCGCGAGCAGCAGATCCTGCGGCACATGGCAGAGGGATGCACCTATGCCGGAACGGCACGACGGCTCGGTATCTCCGTGCACACCGTCGACGGCTATCTCCGCCGGATCCGGGCCAAGACCGGCGTGCACACCCAGGCAGAACTGATCCGACTGGCATTGACGCTGGGGCTGTGATCTCCCGGGCCGACCCACTCGGTACCCGTGCCCGCCCATGGCAACGGACAGCCGGAGCATCGCCCGGAGCCCGAGGCCGTGTTTGTCTGCGGTTGTCGGCGGTTTGTCTGCGGTTTGTCTGCGCGGCAGACTCAGGTGCCGGCGGCCAGGAACTGTTCGGCCCAGATGGTCTTGCCGAGGGGGCCATGACGGGTGCCCCAGCGGTGGGCGAGCTGAGCGACCATCAGCAGGCCCCGCCCCCCTTCGTCGAACAGCCGGGCGCGCCGCAGGTGCGGGGCGGTGCTGCTGGAGTCGAAGACCTCGCTGATCAAGGTGTTGTCCTCGTGGATCAGCCGCAGCTGGATGGGCGGTCGGCCGTAGCGAATGGCGTTGGTGACCAGTTCACTGACGATCAGTTCGGCGATCAGGGTGGCGTCGTCCAGTCTCCAGGCAGCCAGCTGGTCAGTGGTGTGGCGCCGGGCCTGAGCGACGATCGCGGGGTCGCTGGCGAGGTTCCAGACGGCGACCTTGTCGGCGTGCAGAGCCCGGGTACGGGCGATGAGCAGGGCGACGTCGTCATCGGGGCGGTGCGTCAGCACAGCCGCGAGGACGCTGTCGCAGACCGTCTCCACTTGCGTGGCGGGGCGGGCCAGGGCAGTGAACATGTTGTCCAGAGCTTCGTCGATGTCGTGCTCGCGGGGTTGGAGCAGACCGTCGGTGTACAGGACGAGGAGGCTGCCTTCCGGCAGTTCGGTCTCCAGGGTCTCAAAGGGCAGACCGCCCAGGCCCAGCGGTGGACCGGCCGGGACGTCGAGAAGGTACACCGTGCCGTTGGGGGCGGCCACGGCGGGCGGGGGGTGGCCGGCCCGGGCGAGGGTGCAGCGGCGTGAGACCGGGTCGTAGACCGCGTACAGGCATGTGGTGCCGATGCCCCCAGCAGTCTCGGGGGTGCTTCCCGTGCCGCCCTCCTCGGCGGACAGGTGCAGGACGAGGTCGTCGAGGTGTGTGAGCAACTCGTCGGGCGGCAGGTCGACTTCGGCCAGGGTACGCACCGCGGTGCGCAGTCGGCCCATGGTGGCCGAGGCACGGATGCCGTGGCCGACGACGTCGCCGACGACGAGGGCCACCCGGGCGCCGGACAGCGGGATCACATCGAACCAGTCGCCCCCCAGACCGGCGCGGGTCGCGGCGGGCAGGTAGCGGGAGGCGACCTCCAGGGCCGCCTGATCGGGCAGCGTCTGCGGCAGCAGGCTGTTCTGCAGCGTCATGGTGGTGGTGCGCGCGCGGGTGGCGATGTCCACGGCGGTGCCGACGTCGGCATCGTTCAGCAGAGGCGTCCGCTCCTGGGCGAGGTACCCCTGCGACTCGTGGTGCGCCGCCAGGCACACGGCACGTACCTGGCCGTCCGGGTCCCTCAACGGGGCAAGCGTGGCCGAACAGCTGTGCCCCGCGCTGATACCCGCGGGATGAAGACAGGGCTTCACCTGCTGCGACTGACCAGTTTTCACCACCAGTCGCATCTTGCCTTCGGCCTCATCGTTCGCCGGACACGGCGCGATCTCCGGCAGACGCAGCCCGAGCATCTGCCTTTCCTCCAAGGACAGCGCGTCCTCCATGCCCGCGTTGGCGCGCATCAGCCGCAAGTCGGTGTCGAAGACCGCCATGGCGCAAGGGGCTTGAAGGAACGTCCGCTCCGCCGGCGCCTCGCCCCGGAACGTGTACGCCGGGTCCGCCACCGCGCACACCACGAGCCACTCGCCTGCCCCGCCGCTCCCGCGTCGGTGGTGCGCCAACAGCCCCAGCCGCAGCCGGTGGCCGTCGCCGCGCCTCAGCGTCACTGTGCCGTTGAGGCGTTCCTGCCCGGCCGCCGCCCGCCGCACCTGCTCGCCGACGTCATCGGCGAGCAGCTGGGCAGCCGGGAACCCCACCACCTGCGCGGGCGCGTACCCCAGCAGCCGCCGGGCCTCCTCACTCCACCCGGTCACAAAGCCCTGATCGTCGATGGTGGCCGTGGCCGTGTATGGCGGCTCCCCGGCGTCCCGCGCCTCACCTTGCCCCTCACCAGGAGGGGTGGGAAGTCGCTCCATCACCGCTCACCTCACACCTGCTGATTCCCTGTCCCGCTCCCCACGGGAACCTGCACAACCACCGCCCTCCTGACAAGCATCAACCTGCGGCCCACCAAGCACCAGCGCAGCACGTCGACCAGGGAGTTCGGCAGGGCACAGGCTCCGGCGCGCCTGCCTGAACGGGCATGGCGGGCGGCGGATTCCGAGGATTTCCGAGAGGAACAAGGGGGAGGGTGTCAAGCCCCGACATTACGGGGCTACCCCTCGCCGGCTCTCCCCGTGAAAAGTCGTGTCAATGAATTCGGCAACCTCGCCGATTCGGAAACCCTCTCGATTTCGTGAGGAGTTCAACATGTCCAGAGTTATGTCACGTCGCGCCATCGCGAGTGCCCTCGGGACGCTCATGGTTGCAACGGCGGTATCGCAGATCCAGGCTCCCGCGGCACAGGCGAAGTCACAGCCCTCGTCGCCCGGGCAATGGAGAATGCAATTCTCCGGTCTCACCAGGGCAAATGTACCGTTCGCGCTCTACAACGAGCGCGAGGGGGATTACCTCCACCACAAGGCTCGCCCGTATGGGACCGACCTCAAGTTCAGGCCTTTCGCCAAGAACGAGTGGAAGTTCGTGAGGTGCTATGGAGGGAACTTCAGTCCGGTCCGCTACGACCAGTCGCTCGCTCTCTACAACAAATCGACCAATCGGTACATGATCTACCGAGGGTGGCCGTGGGGGAACAGCCTGGGCTGGTCGAAGGTACTGAAGCAATCGGACTGCCAGTGGAAGGTACGCGGCGGCAAGGCCGGAGCGACTGCCGGTCTATCGCCGGTCCGGAACGCGATGCTGTTCAACACCAAGAAAAAAGACTACCTCGTCAACGCATGGCGAAAGGGGGTGGACCTGCGCTGGTACAAGAGCACGCATTGCGCGGATCACATGACACTGAAGAAGCTCGAGAAGGCCATGGGGTACTACCCCCTGAGCTCATAGACCCACTACCCAAGGAGTGACCACCCTCGACGACCTCAGTGGATGCGCCTCCGGCCCCGGACGGAGGCGCATTCGCGACGGCACGAGGTCGCGGAGCGTACATCGCGGCACGCAGGCCGGGGCGCACGTTTCCCGCCCGACGTCAAGCCCCGAAGCCTCGGTACTGCACCTGCCGCCTGCCGATTGCAAAGATGAGATCAGATGTTCCGACTCGATATGTCGAACCTACAAGCGACGGAGACAGGCCGGCCAATGTATATGCATGGCTGTACACAAGGTAACCAGAAAGAGGTGACAGAGTTGACGATCGCCATTTCCTTTTCCGGGCTGACCAAACGCTACGGCGCCTGTACCGCGATTGAGGATGTGACCTTCTCTGTCCAATTCGGTGAGGTCACCGGATTCTTCGGGCCGAATGGCGCTGGGAAGACGACCTGCCTGCGGATACTGGCCGGTCTGGTGGCACCTGACTGCGGAACCGCTACCGTCCTGGGGAAACGCTTCGCGGGACTTCCCGGCCCGGCCCGGCAGGTGGGGGTGGCTTTCGACGACGCCGGCGCACACCCCGGACACACGGGCCGCCAGCATCTGCTGGTGGCCGCCACCGAAGCGGGTGTCCCGGCTCGCCGGGTGGACGAAGTCCTGGCAATGACCGACATCGAGGATGTCTCGGAAAGGAAGATCGAAACCTACTCCCAGGGCACACGCCACCGCCTGGGACTCGCCACCGCACTGCTCGGTGACCCGCGCGTCTTCATCCTCGATGAGCCCGCAGGCGGCCTGGACCCGATTGGCGTCCGTCAATTGCGGACTCTCCTGAGCCGCCTGGCCGATCAGGGACGCGCTGTGCTGCTGTCAAGCCGTGCCCTGGCCGAGGTGGAGCAGATCGCGGACCGCGTGATCGTGCTGCACAAGCGGGTCCTCTTCACCGGCTCCGTCGAGGCTCTGCGCCGCCGTTCCTGCCCCGTCGGGGGTGCGCTGCGAGTGCGCACTTCCGACGACGCCCGCATGGCTGCCGGACTCGCCTCCTCTGCGGGCGACATCCGCTCGGAGGCGGCACATGGCGTGCTCGTCCAGGGGGCGGGCGCCGAGACGATCCTGGCCACAGCCGCGGCCATCGGTGTCGAGGTGTACGAACTGGCCGAACCGGTCGCGAGCCTGGAGGAGGAGTTCTGCCGACTCCTCAACGAGACCGCTCCCGGGAGTGCTCGGTGAGCGTCCCCTTCGCCTCGCCTCCTGTCTCGTCGCCGGACAGACGAGGCAGGGGGCGACAGGCTCTCGATCCCCGTGGTGATGGACCGGCCCAGTCCCGCGCGGCGGCGTAGCCACACGCAGACGACCCGTCGGAGAACGCCTCCCGGGCCTCCCCCGATACCTCCGGCCTCAGGATGGCCTCAATACATGGCCTCCAGCCGGTGTATCTCATCATCCGACTCGTTATCCGACTCGTTGATCTCAGACTCTGGAGGCTCGGTGGCGACTTGATCCCCCTGCCTGTCGAGCAGCTCGGCGAGGTTATGCATGGCCCCGGGGCCGCCGATGTCGGCGGCGCTGCCACCATGTGCGGGCGCCCTCGGCCTCCCCCTGCTGCTTCAGCAGGACGCCGAGGTTGTGCCTGGCCCCGGTGTGGCCGGTGTCGGCGGCGCGCTGCCACCAGGCGCGGGCGTCCTCGACCTCTCCCTGCTCGTACAGCAGGGCTCCGAGGTTGGACATGGCGTCGGGGTGGCCGTCGTCGGCAGCACGCCGCAACCAGAGACGGGCCTGCTCCGTCTGCCCCTCTCCGTGCAGCAGGGTGCCGATGTTGTACATGGCGCCGGGGTGGCCGGTGTCGGCAGCGCGCTGGTACCAGGTGCGGGCGCCCTCGGTGTCCCCCTGCTCGGTCAGCAGGAGGCCGAGGCTGAACATGGCGTCGGGGTGGTCGGTGTCGACGGCGCGCTGCAACCAGGTGCGAGCCTGCTCCGTCTCCCCCTGCTCGGCCAGCAGGGCTCCGAGGTTGGACATGGCCTGAGGCTCGCCGGTGTCAGCGGCACGCTGCAACCAGGTGCGGGCCTGCTCCACCTCCCCCTGCTCGGCCAGCAGGGTGCCGAGGTTGGACATGGCACCGGGAAGGCCGGTGTCGGCGGCCCGCCGCAACCATGTGCGGGCCTTCTCCACCTCCCCCTGCTGCTTCAGCAGGAGGGCAAGGTCGGACATGGCCTCGGGGTCGCCGTCGTCGGCGGCGCGCTGCAACCAGGTGCGGGTTCCCTCTTGCTGCTCCCGCTCACCCTGGTTCCTGAGCCGTTGTCTCCTCTGCCATCTCATGTGCTCGAGCCTGTGTGAACCCCATGCCGAAGGCGACTGCTTGGGCAACGCCCTACTCCACTCGGGCCATGCCGACGTTACGCGGTGCAGCACCAGGGCGGTGGGCCAAGCGACGGTCAATGTTGCGGGGCTGGGCCGGGTGAGGGCGTCGAGGCTGGTAGGGGTCGTCCCTTGACCGGGTGTCCGAGCAGCCGCGTCATGGACTCGGCGGCCCGTACGGCGGCGTCACCGCAGCAGTTGTTGAACAGCACATGGAGCTGCTCGACCCGCTCGGCAAGGGCGCGCAACCGCGGCAGCCACTCGGCGAGTTCGTCGTCGCCGTACGCGTACCGGAACCGCTCCTCCTTGCTCCCGGTCCCCCAGGCGGCGTTGCGCCCGTGGAACCGTACGACGGACAGCCGGGGAGAGGTGACGGGTGTGACGGGCGGTACGGAGGACGGAAGCGTCTGGGTCATGTCGACGGCGACGGCGGCCATGCCGTACCGCGCGAGCAGCGCGCACGTGGCCTCGGCCTGCCCCTCCCGCCACCACCCGGGATGCCGGAACTCCACGGCGACAGGCCACCCCTTTGTCCTCCGGGCGGACTCCGCCAGAAATGCCTCGGCCCGCACCCCGGGCCGGAACCACGGCGGGAACTGGAACAGCACACTCCCCAGCCGCCCGGCCCGCCGCAACGGCGTGATCCCCGCGGCGAACCGCGCCCAGACCTCGTCGAGCACTCCTGGATCCCGGGCATCTGCCGACAACCCGTACGGCATCACCGCACTCCGCGTGGGGTGCCCCGTGAGCAGGGAGAACGCCTTCACGTCGAACACGAACCCGTCAGGTGTCCGCTCCACCCACAGCCGACTGTTCCGCTCACCGGGCAGGGCGTAGTAAGCGGCGTCGACCTCCACGACCGGAAACCGCTCGGCGTAGTGCCGCAACCGCCCCTCGGCGTCCCGTCGTCCCGCCGGGTACCAGCCGCTGCCGACCAGCATCCGGTCGGTCCACGAGCACGTGCCCACGAGGATGTCGCCCATGATGGGCGGGTACCCGCCCGCCCCGCGAGCAGGCTGCCGAATCGTCAGCCTGTGAGCGGATTCCCGCAAGTTCAGCCGTCCGCCTTGATCTTCTTCATGGCGAGGTGGGATTTCAGGCGCAGAACGGCGGGCAGTGAGATCCTCGTCGGCCTGGCCGACGAACTGTTCGCTGTGTGGGACGGAAAACCGGCGTGGGGTACGGCGATACCGCCGACGTGGTGTCCTACGTCCAGCGGAACGGGGTCCCGGTGCGCGTGTTGTGGCCGGAACCTCCACCGATTCCGGAGCGGTTCAGACGTCGTTCCTTTGGGGTGATCGTTCGTTGAGCCGTGCATGACGGATCTGATGGAACGGTTGGTGCCGGATGAGTTATGGACGTTGTTCCGGCGGGTCAGTTGCCCCCGGTGTCCGGCCCGGCCTGGCCGACGGTCTACCGACGTTTCGCCCGGTGGAGCCAGGA